>JBAYUZ010000034.1:0-21248 GCA_041674885.1 Dehalococcoidia bacterium | reverse complement strand
GCGGCCTCGGCGGGGACGAGGTGCTGCACGAGCACCGCGACGCGGATCGCGTCGGCATCGAGCCCGTGTGCGGCGCGATAGGTGAGTGCAGCCTCGGAGCGAGCGGAGGCGCAGCAGCGGATGATCGAGGCGAGCACGGCCTCCGCGCCGCGCACGTTGAGATCGGTCGCGTGCTGCCCGGCGAACGAGGCATCCGCGCCGTCCTCATCGAGCGCGGAGGAGCGCACGGCCACCGCGGGTTCGGCCTCGCCGACGCGCGCGGCGAGGTTGGCATAGGCCGCGCGCACCTCGGCTGCGAGATTGGCGGGGAGCGCCTCGATCGCCGCAGGGAGGTCGGGGAGCGCGAAGCCCGCAGGCACCGGTGCGACCGCCGCGAGGCGGCTGAGGTTCGCCGCCTTCGCGCCGACGCGCGTGGCGTCGTTGCAGGCCTCGGTGCCGAGCCAGTGGATCGTCATGTGGTGATTCTAGGGGAGCGCTCCCGCAGCCGCCCGCGCGTTGAGCTCGGCGACCACGGCAACGAGATCGCCGACCGTGGCGAAGTCGGCCGCGAGGAGGTTGGGTACCCGGCCGTGGGCGTCCACGCACTGGCCGACGTGCGCCAGTAGCGCCTGTCGACTGTTCACGCGCTCTGCGGTCGCGAGGTTGGGACGTGTCACCCAGTGATTGAGCAGCAACAGCGCGTTCGCGCTGTTGCCACGCCCCGGGGTGCAGTCGAATGCCTCGGCGGAGGCGACACGGTACGAGGTGTCCCAGAACTCCCGGTACATCGGCCCGTACCAGGTCGAGACGCGCCCGGCGTGCTCGGCCTGCACGATCAACTGGTGTCTGCTGCCGACGAGCGCGCCGAGCGTCGGCCACGGTGTGCCGAGAGGATGCGTGTACACGCGTGGCAGGAGACCGGCGTCGCGGAAGGCACGTTCCGTGTCCGAGGGGCGCACGTGATCCTCGATCACGAGCATCACGACCTCGTCGGGGTGCGCGTCGAGGAAGTGGCGGAGGCTATCGAGGGCGGTCGTGAGCGGCGTTGCGCCGCCGGAGCAGAGGCCGTGGCAGAGGTAGACCTCGCGCGGAGCGCCGGGCGACTCGCGAAGCAGCGCGCGTTGCAGTCCTCCGAGCGGCGCAAGCACGGGCGGCAGCTCGTCGGGCGCCTCCCAGTAGTGCGTGTCGATGAGGAACCCTCGGATGCCCGCGTCGAGCTGGGCCGGGATGCCCTCGGCCTGGTTGGGGCGCAGCCAGCCGCCGACTGCGCTGCTCATGGCGTTGTGGGCGGCCGCGAACGTCACCTCGTCCACGCGGCGGGAGCAGAGGACCGCCGAGCCGTTGCACGCCTCGGCGACACGGGACAGGAGCGCGGCATTGTCGCCGGCAGGGTGTGCGACGTCGCCCGGGTCGACGGCAGCGAGCAGCGGCACGATCAGCACGGCGCGCGCGAGGAAAGCGCGCAGTCGCGCGAGGCGGCGTCGAGGTGGTTGAGGCACCCACGCAGCCTCGGCGGCGGCGGAGGGGCATCGCAATCTCCTTGCTGTTCCGGCACGGGCCGTTGCGCGCACGTTGCATGAGCGCACGCCTCGCGATCTCGCGTGTTCGCATGCGTTCGGTGAACGTGGGTGCGCGCTCGCGGTGAGGTCTGCGATGATGCGGGTGTCGGAAGGGGTTCCGCGTGCTGGTCAGTCTTCTGTTCGTTTGCGTGCACAACGCGGGACGGTCGCAAATGGCCGCCGCGTTCGCCTCCGCGCTCGGGCGTGGAAGCGTCGAGGTGCGCTCGGCGGGCTCCGCGCCCGCAACGACGGTGAACGCCGTGGTCGCGGAGGCGATGCGCGAGGTCGGGATCGAGGTGGCGGCGACGCCACAGCGGCTGGCGGACGCGCACGTCCTCGCGTCGGACGTGGTGATCACGATGGGGTGTGGGGACGCGTGCCCGGTGTACCCCGGCAAGCGGTACGAGGACTGGGCCGTGGACGACCCCGCGGGCCAGGGCATTGAGGTTGTGCGCCGCATTCGCGATGACGTGCAGCGGCGGGTCGCTGCTCTGCTGGCCGACCTGGGCGTGGCGGCAGAGATCCCCGGAGCGGGGTAGACGGAGGGTTCCAATGGCGGCGAACAATGCGGCGCTTGAACGGTCGGTGCTCGGGCAACTCTCGACGCTCGACCGGTTTCTGCCGGTGTGGATCGGGATCGCGATGGTGGTCGGGCTGGCGCTCGGTCGGGCGATCCCCGGGCTGAACGAGGCGCTCGATGCGGTGCGCATCGACCAGACCTCGCTGCCGATCGCGGTCGGGCTGCTGGGGATGATGTACCCGGTGCTGGCGAAGGTCCGCTACGACCGCCTGGGCGACGTCACGGCGGATCGGCCGCTCGTCGTCTCCTCGCTGCTGCTCAACTGGGTGATCGGGCCGGCGCTCATGTTCGCGCTGGCGTGGATCTTCCTGCCGGACCTGCCGGAGTTCCGCACCGGCATCATCATGGTCGGCCTGGCGCGCTGCATTGCGATGGTGCTGATCTGGAACACGCTTGCGTGCGGCGACCGCGAGGCGGCGGCGGTGCTGGTGGTGCTGAACTCGGTGTTCCAGGTCGCGGCGTACGCGCTGCTCGGCTACTTCTACCTGCAGATGGTGCCCGGGTGGCTGGGGTTGCAGCAGACCGATGTGCACTTCGCGCTCTGGCCGATCGCGAAGTCGGTGCTGATCTTCCTCGGTGTGCCGCTGGTGCTCGGGTTCCTCACGAGCCGCATTGGGAGGGCCAGCCGAGGCGATGACTGGTATGAGCAGCGCTTCCTGCCGCGCATCGGGCCGTTCGCGCTCTACAGCCTGCTGTTCACCATCGTCATGCTGTTCGCGATCCAGGGCGACGCAATCCTCGCGCATCCGTTCGAGGTCGTCCGTATCGCGCTGCCGCTGGTCGTCTACTTCGCGCTGATGTGGACGACCTCGTTCGCGTGGGGGCGGCTACAGGGGCTGAACTACGAGAAGACGACGACGCTGGCGTTCACCGCCGCCGGAAACAACTTCGAGCTGGCGATCGCGGTCGCGATCGGCACCTTCGGCGTCACCTCCGGGCAGGCGCTGGCGGGCGTGGTGGGGCCGCTGATCGAGGTGCCGGCGCTCGTGCTGCTCGTGTACGTCTCGCTGTGGGCGCAGCGGCGCTTCTTCCCATCGGCGGTGCCGGCGAGGCGCTGACGATCTCCACGCGCCTATCGCGATCCGCTAGGATGTCGGCTCATCCGCGAGCGGCCTCCCCGCCGAGAATGGTTGCCACGTGTCGGAGCCTTCCAGTCCCGGTCACGATCCGCTGGCTGCGCTGAGGCAGCCGAACTTCGTCCTCTTCTCGATCGCCCGCTTCGCGTCCGCATCGGCGCAGACGATGTTCCAGGCCGCGCTCGCGTGGCATGTGTACGACATCTCCGGCCAGGCGCTCCAGCTCGGTGTGCTCGGCCTCGTGCGGTTCGCGCCGCAGCTGGCGGCGACGTTCGTCGCGGGTGCGGTCGCCGACACGTATGACCGCAAGCGCATTGTGCTGCTGGCGCAGACGGTGCCGGCGCTGATCTCCGTGGCGCTGGCGCTGTCCACGTGGAACGACTCCGCGACGCTGCCGCTCATCTACTCGCTGGTGGTGCTGCTGGCGCTGGCGAACGCGTTCGAGAACCCCGCGCGACAGGCACTGCTGCCCTCGATCGTGCGCCGCGAGACGTTCCAGAACGCGATCACGGTGACGACAACGCTGCAGTCACTGGCGTTCATCACCGGACCCAGCGTCGCGGGCGTGCTGATCGCGACGGCGGGTGTCGCCGCGACCTACGGCGCGAACATCGCGCTGCTGGCGGTGTCGGTCGCAGCGCTGGCGCTGCTCCAGCCGCGACCGCTGGAGGGCGAGCGCCGGCGCGTGAGCCTGGAGGCGATCAAGGAGGGCGCGCTGTTCGTCTGGAATCGGCAGGTGCTGCTGGGCGCGATGGCACTCGACATGTTCGCAGTCATCTTCGGCGGAGCGCAGGCGCTGCTGCCGGTCTACGCGAGCGACATCCTGCACGTCGGCGGCACGGGGTACGGCATCCTGGCCTCGTCGATGAACGTCGGCGCGCTGCTTGCCTCGCTGGTGCTGGTGGTCGTGCCGCAGGTGCAACGGACGGGCGTCGCGCTGCTCGTCTCGATCGTCGGCTTCGCCGTCGCGACGATCGCGTTCGGTCTATCAACCTCGTTCCCGGTGGCGGTGATGGCGTACGCGTTGGTGGGGCTCTCGGATCAGGTGAGCGTGGTGATGCGGCAGACGACGGTGCAACTGGCGACACCGGATCGGCTGCGCGGTCGAGTGACGGCGATCAACGCGCTGTTCGTCGGCTCGTCAAATCAGCTGGGTGCGGTGCGGGC
Organism: Dehalococcoidia bacterium; assembly: GCA_041674885.1. Classification (GTDB taxonomy): domain Bacteria; phylum Chloroflexota; class Dehalococcoidia; order UBA2979; family UBA2979; genus RH-chloro-G1. The sequence continues at coordinate 16,887 of JBAYUZ010000034.1, read as the reverse complement.
CGGCTTCATGGCGGAGTGGACCTCGGCCGTGTTCTCGGTCGTGAGTGGCGGTGTCATCTGCCTCGGCATTGTCGGCGCCGTTACGGCGCTGATGCCGGAGCTTCGCCGCTACCGCGTCGATGGGCGGCACCGGACCGCTGAGGAGGTGGCGCGGGACGAGCGCGAGGCGGCTCTGGCCTCGTAGCGCAGTGGAACGCGCCTACTCCGTGGCGGCGTGCGAGTGGCGCGGCTGCGGGGCACCATCGATGCGCGCTGCGATCGCTTCGCGCAGCTCGCGCGTGTCGGGGAAGCGGCCCGCCTCGCGATTCGAGAACAGCAGCTCGTCGTCCAGGTGCACGTCGAACTGGCCGCCGCCGCCGGGGACGAGCGACACCCCGGCCACGAACTCCTCGAACGTGTGCAGCAGTTCCTCGGCGACCCACATCGCGCGCGGTCGGAAGTGGCACTTGCGGCAGTAGGTGATGCGAATCGTCGGTGCACTCATGCGCCCATCCTCGCGCGCGGGGCGCCGAGGTCGCAAGCGATAGCAAGGCTACTCGGTCGTCTCATCCAGCCAGCGCGCGGCGTGTACACGGACGATCGCGGTCTGCGTCACCTGTGTCGCGGTGAGGCGCCAGCCGGGCACCTGCACGTGCTCGCCGGGAGCGGGGATGTGCCCAAGCTCCTCCAGCAGGAAGCCGGCCAGCGTCGTGTACGGCCCTTCCTCCACCTCGATGCCGAGGTCGACGAGGTCGTGGACGGGGAACGAGCCGGCGAGGTCGAGCGAGCCGTCCTCGCGGCGGGCGGCGCCGACGATGTCGCGGTCGTACTCGTCATAAATCTCGCCGACGATCTCCTCGATCAGGTCCTCGATCGTCACGATGCCCTCGAAGCCACCGTGCTCGTTTACGACCAGCGCCATCTGCTGACGGCTGCGCTGCAGGTCGCGAAGGGTGTGGAGGACGCCCGCCGACTCCGGGAACGCGGGGATCGGTGAGACGGCGAGCGTGACCGGGCCCTCCAGGCCCAGGAGGTCGCGGAGGCCGATCACGCCGACGATGTCGTCGGGCGAGGACTGGTAGACCGGCGCGCGCGAGTGGCCGGAGTCGATCAGCGTCTGCAGCGCCTCGGCCGCGGTGGCATCGGTGGCGAGCTTCACGACCAGGTGGCGGGGCACGACGACCTCGCGGAGCGTGCGGTCGCCGACCTCGAGCGCGCCGGTGATGACCTGCTTCTCGTGCTCCGTCATCGAGACCTGCGTCGCGATCATCTCGCGGATCTCCTCCTCGGTGACGTCGGCGCCCTGGCGGCGCGGGTCGCCACCGGCGAGGCGGACGATGAGGTTCGTTGACGCGGAGAGCGCCCAGATCACGGGGCGCGTGGCGCTGGCGAGCAGGTCGAGCGGGGTCGCGACTGCCATTGCCCAGCCCTCCGGGTGCTGGAGCGCGATCCGCTTCGGGGCGAGTTCGCCGAAGACGAGCGTGAAGAAGGTCAGGGCCAGCGTGACGAGCAGGATCGCGACGACGTTGGCCGCGCTGCCGAGCGCGGCGAGCATCGGCACCAGCGGCTGCGCGAGGTTCACCGCAGCGGCGGCGGATGCGAGGAAGCCCGCGAGCGTGATGCCGACCTGGATCGTGGCCAGGAAGCGGTTCGGATCAGCGGCCAATCGCGCAAGCGCTCGACCGGCCGCGCCGCGCATGCTCAGCCGCTGCACCTGTGCGGGGCGGAGCGTGATCAGCGCGATCTCGCTGCCGGAGAACACGGCGTTGATCGCGATCAGCACCACGACCAGCCCGAGTTCCCAGAGGTGCGACACCGGTGGCCTTCCCGCGCCCGGCGCGCATCGCGCACCGGCTGTGCAGGCATGCTACGCGACCACGGCGAGCGCTGCGAGGTCAGGGGCGCGCGGCAGCCACCTCGTCGCGGGTGCGGGCAGCGAGGGTGGCCAGGATGCGCAGCGCGATCAGGCCGGTCAGGCTGACGCTGGTCGCGAGATACAGCACCTGCGCGCCGAGGCTCGATGTGTCCGTGCCGGCGGCGATGCTGTGCGCGAGCGCCAGCAGCATGGCGCCGAAGGAGAGCGCGTGAATGCCGCGCCACGCCTCGTAGGGGATGCGCGTGCGCACCCAGGAGGTCACGGCGATCAGGGTCAGCAGCAGCGTCGAGATCGTGCCGACGGCCATCGAGCCGGTCATGCGCGCAGAGGCGAACGGGATGATCGCCGCCCACGGCGAGATCTCGGCTTCCGGGTTGAGCACGACCAGGGCGATGTGGAGCACGGTCGCGATGACGGCGGCGAGCGTCCACTCCTGGTGCAGATCCATCGTCCACTTCCGGGAGATGCGTCCACCGAAGCCACCCGCGGAGATCAGCACGCCGGAGGCCATGGAGAGCCAGAGCGCGACGTAGGCGAGGAAGCCGGTGGCGCGGCTCGCCCACCAGAGCAGGGGCAGTTCCGACTGGGACGCGACGTTCCAGGCGATCAGCACGACGAAGGCGAGTGCCGCACCTGCGGTAGCGCCGACGACCGTCGTCAGCAGCGCTGTGGCGACGGCCGCCGAGGTACGCGCCGCGTGCTTGAGCGTCGTGCCGGTCAGCGCAGCCATCGACGCATCCCCTCGGTCATCTCCCACGCGCCGTTCCGCAGGAGCAGCGCATCCGCCCGGAAGCCCGCGAGCGCTGCGAGGCCACGCTCGGGCTGCGCGATGAGCGTGGTCGCGAGCGCATCAGCGGTCGCGGCGAGCGGGGCGATCACGACCACTTCGATCACGTCATGGCGGGCGGGGGCCGCGGTCCCGGGGTCGATGATGTGGTGCGCGTCCTCGGTCGCGGTGCGCCAGCGTCGGCTGCGGGTGGAGGAGGTGCAGACCGCGCCTGCGGGCAGCGAGGCGGTGAGCCCCTCGCCGACTCCGATCGTCCACGGTGCCCCCTGGGCGTCGTGACCGCGCACACGGATGTCACCGCCGCCATCGACCAGGTAGTCGGAGCAGCCGTCGGCCTCCAGCGCCGCGGCGACGCGGTCGACGGTCCAACCCTTCGCGATCCCGCCCAGGTCGATGCTGCCGGTGCCGTGCAGGCGCACCTCGTCGCCGTCGACCTCGACCGTGAGCGCTGCGACCGGTGGCGAGAACGAGAGCGCCGGGCTGCGCAGCGCGGCGGTGATCGTCTCGAACGAGCGGTCGTACCCGGCGGCGCGGACGGCGGCGCCGATACGGATATCGAAGGCGCCCTGCGTCGCTGCACCCAGCGCGAGCGCGTCGCGCACGAGCCCTGCGAGCTCGGCGTCGCGGGCGCTGCGGTCGCGGTTGAGGCGGGAGAGCAGTGAGTCGGGCTGGAAGCGCGAGTAGCGTGCCTCGGCGGTGTGGACGATCGCTTCGAGCGGTGCGAGGTCGCGGTCATCGGCGGTGCCGAGCCACCACTCCGTGTTCATCGCGCGGAAGGTGTGCGTGCTCACGATGCCCGCGATCGGCGCGTCGTGGTGCGCTGCACGGGCGCAGGGGCGGGAGCGGGCGTGGTGACCGGCGCGATCACCGTTGCGGCGGGTGGCGGTGCCGCGACCGTCGCCACGGCGGTCGGGCTCGATGCCGTGGGCACCGAGGACGCGGGGGCGACAGTAGGCGCGGGCCCGGTGCGCGTCGCGCCGACCGTCGAGACGGCGGTGGGTGCCGGTGCCGTGGTCGTCGAGGTCGGGGTTGCGGGCATCGGCGTCGCGGATGGAGTCGACGGTGCGCCCAGCGCGGCGCGTGCGGCGTCCGGCGTCGGGGGCAACGCGGCGGACGCCTGGGGTGCGGCAGAGTCGACGCGCACGACCCCGACCCACGAGGCAGCGAGCGTCGCCGCCGAGCCCGCGATCACGGAGAGGCGTGCCAGCGTGCGCCGCTCGGCGCGGGGAGCGCTCACCGGTGCTCTCGGCGGCTGGAGGCGAGTGTCGTGCGCGTCGAAGCCTCGCGGCGCTCGTGCTCGCGGTCGTGGTCATCGTCGTCGTCATCACGGCGACGCACGGTCGCGGTCGGGCGCGGGGTGGCGGTCGAGGTCGCTGCGGCGGGCTGGGCGGCGGCGGGTGTTACAGCCGGTGCGCTCGCCTCGATCGATGCGGTGAACGGCGCCACGACGACTGGTGGTGCGGAGGCCGCTGCGGCCTCGGGGCTGCGCGCCTCGGCGGCGACGACCAGCGAGGCGGGGGCCGGCGCGGTGTTCGCGACCACGGCGGCCTGCAGCACCGCCGGCGCGGGCTGGGTGGCGCGATCGCCGCCCGCGCCGATCGTCGCCGCAGTGGCGGCAGCGATCGACCCGGCGACGATGACGCTGGTCGCTGCGTATCCGAGTGCCGTGCGCATCGCCATCGCAAGTCCTCCGGTACAGAACGAAGCATGGCCCGGAAGTGTTAGGGAAACGTGTGCCCCGCATTGCGCGGATGAGAACCGCGAGGTGCGGCTAGTAGCGCCCGAAGGCGCGAACCACCTCGAAATCGTAGATCACGCGCCCTTCGGCACGGATCGCCTCACGCACCTCCGCCTCAGGGTGGAGCGTTCCCTGCCAGTGCACGGTGCCGACGGGGGCCTCCGGGTGGAGGGCGCGGAGCAGATCGATGGTCTGCTGGGGTACATCCGGGCCGTCGAGCACCTCGACGTTCGCCTCGATGCCCAGCCACTCGGCGCCGACGGTGCCGTGGTGGTACGTCGCGTGGCCGTCCGCGCGCAGGGGGAAGACGAGCAGCGTGCAGACGGGGTCGAGGCGCATGAATACGGTGCGCATGCGGCGCTCCGTGCCGGAACTCCAGAGGCGGTCGCCGACCACGCCGACGGTGATGTGAGCGCTGTGGGGCACGTGATCCGGGCGATGCGTGGTGAGCGTCGCCAGGTGGTTGGCCTGGAGAAAGGCGCGAACCCGGTCGTCCATCCGGATGCTCCTCGGTGCCGAGGCGTGCCTCGGCTGACGGGAAGCATGTTCGCGCCGCGACCCGGTACGTGCACCGGCGGAACGGAGGCAGCGGCCGGGGACGTTGGTCCTCGGCCGCTGCATGCGCCGTGGCGCGCCGCTACTTCTGGATCGGGACGCCGTTCGCCCGCCAGGGCGACACACGCTCCGGCATGGGGCCGTACTTCGAGGGCTCAATCTTGGCGAACGCCTGCTCGCTGGCGCTGGCTGCCTTGTCGGGGGACATCGTGTTGCTCCTTCCTCGGGCGGGGCACGTCGCCTCGCTGCTGCGGATGATTTTCGCCACGGCGGCGGGGATCGCAAGACCCGCGCTGCGCCTTGGGGAAAGATGCCTAAGATGGTGAGGCTCCGTCGCGCGCCGGCTGGCGGTCGAGGTGGGTGCCGTGCTCGTCGACTTCTTCGCCGCGATCTACGACTACCTGACGTCGCACACGCTGACGCCCATCGCCGTGGTGCTGTTCATCGAGGAGGCGGGGATCCCCTCGCCGATCCCGGGTGACGGTCTGATGCTCATGGGCGGCGTGCGTGCCGCCGAAGGGCACGCCTCGCTGCTCACGGTCCTGCTGGTGGAGGAGATCGCCACCGTCATCGGCGCGTTGCTCCTGTTCTCCGTGTCGAGGCGCCTCGGCCGCCCGGTGGTCGTGAAGTTCGGACGCTACGTGGGGCTCACCGACGAGCGGCTGACGCGGGCGGAGGCTCGCTTCCGCGACCATGACCGACGCACCATCTTCATCGGCAGGCTCATCCCCGGGCTGCGCGTGCCGACCGTCGTGGCTGCCGGGGTGCTGGAGGTGCCGCTGCACCGCTTCCTCCCCGCCATGGCCGCTGGCGCCATGCTCAACCTGACGATGTTCACGGTGCTCGGCGCAGTGGTCGGTCGACCCGTGCTACGTCTGTTCGAGCACCTCGCGTTCCCGATGGGTGCGGTGTGGTCGCTGGTCGCGCTGTTCGGTCTGACGCTGCTGGTACGCGAGTTCCGCCACTCCAATCCGGCGAAGGCAGGCGTCCGAGGCTCGTGGACGGGCGCGCTGGGGGCGGGCAGTGTCGCGATCCTCGTTGGCATCCTGGTCGACAACGTGTTGCTCGGCCTCGTGACGTTCGCGGGGCGGCTCGCGTCATGGCCGGCGCTGCCGACCATCCGTGCATCGGAGCAGGCGTACCTGCTGCTGCGCTGGCCGACGTTCCTGCTCGCCGCGACGGCGCTCCTCGCGGTCGCTCATGTGCTGCACGTTGATCGCATGGGACGCGTCGCCCGGTTCACGATCTACGCGCTCATCCCGGCCTCGATGCTGGTCGCGGCCTCATTCGTCGCGGTGCCCGCGATGCACTGGTCGGCGGTGTCGTGGCAGACGGCGATGTTGCTGGCGGGCACGGCCGCCGCGCGCTGGATCGCCTTCGGCGTGACGCTGGAGCTGCTGCAGGGGAACGAGGGTCGCCACGCCAGCGCCGCGCAAGCGGTGCCGAGCGGCGTGGGCGGCGACCCTTCCTAGCGTCCTGAACGGCTACTCGACGAGCAGGGCGTCCATCTGCGCCATTGCGCTGCGCAGCCCTTCCTCGACGCCCATGTCGATGACCGTCTGCATCGCCTCGACCGTCGCGAACGTGGACGTGATGACGGCGCGCGTGCCGGAGCCCTGGGCGGTGAGCGCCACGCGCATGGTCATCGTCGGCAGGTTGGGGTTCGGGCGCCCCTCGCTGTCCGCGAAGCCATCGAGCACTTCGAGCATGTGCGGCGGGTCGACGGCGACGACCTCCCAGTAGCCGTGGTGGCGATCCCCCTCCGGGCCGGTCATCGCGTACGCGACGCGGCCGCCGGGGGTGAGGTTGTGCTCGCTGACCTGCGCGGGGTAGGTCGGCGGGCCCCACCAGCGCTCCAGCTTGCGCGGGTCGGCCCAGAGCTGCCAGACACGCTCGATCGGCGCGTCGAACTCAGCGGTGACCACCATCGTGCGGTTCGCCAGGTCCTTCTCCACGGTCTGTACGGTCATCGGAACCCCCTTCGTGATCGGGCCTTCACCCGCTGCTGGCTGCATCCTCACCGAGGATTTGCTCCATGCGCTCGATGCGGCTGCGCCACAACGTCTCGTACGTGTCCAACAGGCGGCGGACGGCGCGGAGCGCCTCGCGGTCACCGCTCACCAGCTGCTCACGGCCGTGGCGACGCTTGTGGATCCAGCCGGCGCGCTCCAGGACGGCGACGTGCTTCTGCACGGCTGCGAAGCTCATCGGGTAGCGGCGTGCGAGATCGCTGACGGAGTGCTCCTCCTCGATCACGCGGCGCAGGATGTCGCGGCGCGTGGGGTCGGCGAGGGCGCGAAAGCGCTCGTCGTCCCGGTCATCGTCGCTGCTATATACAACCATATGGTTGTATATAGCAGGCCACACGAGGGCTCGCAAGCGCCCATCGAGCACGCTCGATTGACCGGCCGGAGCCGTGCGCCCTAGCGTGGCCGCCGGGCGCCCGCTGCCCGATGCGACCGCCGCGAGGAGCACACACGATGTCCATGCAGTCCGTGCCCGTGCCCGTCGTCGATGACCGTGAACGGGTGCAGCGCCGCAGCGTGCGCGTGCTGGCGGCGGCGCAGGTGTGCGGCGGCGTGGGTGTGGCGTCCGGCGTGGCGGTGGGCGCGCTCCTGATCGCAGATCTGGGCGCCGAGTCGCTGAGCGGCCTCGCGTCGGCGTCGTCGGTGATCGGGGCCGCGGTGATCGCGGTACCGGTCGCGCGCATCATGAGCGCGCGAGGTCGGCGACCGGGGCTCATGCTCGCGTACGCGGTCGGGGCGAGCGGCGCCGCGCTGGTCGTGGTTGGCGCGATCCTGGGACTGCTGCCGCTGGCGCTGCTCGGGCTGGTGCTCACGGGCGGCGGCACGGCGGCCGGCCTCCAGTCGCGCTATGCGGCGACCGACCTCGCCGCGGCGGATCGTCGAGGTCGTGCGCTCGGCACCGTGGTGTGGGCGACGACGGTCGGCTCGGTGCTCGGCCCGAACGTGGCGGCACCGATGGGCGACGTGGCGGATGCGCTGGGCATCCCACATCTCGCGGGCCCGTACCTGCTCACGATCGCATCGTTCCTGACGGCGGCCGGCCTGATCGCGCTGCTGCTCACACCCGATCCGTTGCTCGTCGCGCGCCGCATCGCGGCGGCCGAGAGCGATGGCGTGCCCACCGCGCGGCCTCGTGTGTCACTACGTGCGGCGTTCGCGCAGATCCTGTCGCTCCGCAACGCGCTCGCCGGACTGCTGGCGATGTGCGTGGGGCACGCGGCGATGGTGGGCGTGATGTCGATGACGCCCGTGCACCTCCGTCACGGCGACGCGACGCTGCGCATCATCGGCCTGGTGATCAGCGTTCACATCACCGGCATGTATATCGCGTCCCCGCTGGTGGGGATGCTCTCCGATCGGGTGGGACGGCACGCGGTCATCCTGGGCGGCGGTGTGCTGCTGCTCGCGGCGCTTGCCGTCGCGGGCACGGCGGATGCGCACGACTCGGCGCGGCTGGGACTGGGGCTGCTGCTGCTGGGGCTCGGCTGGTCGTGCACGCTCGTCTCCGGCTCGGCGCTGTTGAGCGAGTCGGTGCCGCTGGCGGATCGCCCGAACGCGCAGGGCGCGGCTGACCTGGCAATGGGCATCGCGGGTGCCAGCGGTGGGGTGCTGGCGGGCCTGGTCGTCGGGTTTGCGTCGTACGCGACGCTGAACCTGCTGGCGGCGCTGCTGGTCGTGCCGATGATGGCGGTCGCGCTCCGCTCGCGCGCGCTGCGAGGAGCGGTAGCGGTGGAGGCCTGATCGACGCGAGCCGATCCCTGACGAGTAGAGTGCAGGGTCAGTGCGGGATCCGCGTGGAGGGAGACGAGCGATGCGTGGTGTTGGCCTGGTCGAGTTTGGTGGGCCGGAGGTGCTGCGCGTCGTGGAGTTGCCGGAGGAGCACGCGGGGCCGGGGCAGGTGCGGGTGCGCGTCCGTGCGGCGACCGTGAACCCCACCGATGCGGGGCTCCGAAACGGATCGCGTGCGGAGGCGCTCAAGGACGTGCCGACGCCGCACGTGCCGGGCATGGACGTCGCCGGCGTCATCGACGAGGTTGGCCCCGGCACCCCGACCGACCTGCGTGTCGGGGACGAGGTGATGGGGATGGTGATCCCGCGCGGCCCCCACGGTGGCTACCGCGAGAGCATCGTGCTCAGCGCCGACTCGGTCGTCCGCGCGCCCCGCGGCGCGAGCATCGCCGAGGCGGCCACGCTGCCGATGAACGGGCTCACCGCTCGGCAGTCGCTCGACCAGCTCGGGCTGCGCCCGGGACAGACGATCGCGGTCACGGGAGCAGCCGGCTGCTACGGCGGCTACGTGGTGCAGCTGGCGAAGGCTGACGGGCTGCGCGTCATCGCGGATGCCGCACCGGCCGACGAGGCGCTCGTACAGGCGCTGGGCGCGGACATCGTGGTCGCGCGCGGCCCCGAGATCGCGGCGAACATTCGCGCGGTGGCCCCGGAGGGCGTCGACGGGCTCGCGGACGGTGCAGTGCAGCGCGAGGCTGCGGTGGGCGCCGTCCGCGATGGTGGCGCGTTCGCCTCGGTGCGAGGCTGGGCGGGCGATGGCGAGCGAAGCATCACGTTCCACCGCACGAGCGTTCGCGACTACGCCCACCGGCCGGAGCTGCTCAACCGCCTGCGCGAGTTGGTGGAGGCAGGCGCGGTCACGCTCCGTGTCGCCGCGACCTATCCGCCGGAACAGGCCGCCGAGGCGCACCGTCGCCTGGAGGCCGGCGGCACCCGTGGTCGCCTGCTCGTCGTCTTCGAGTAGCGGGTCGGGCACAAAGACGCCGCCCTCGGGGGCGGCGTTGTCGAGCAGCGTGCTCGCGAAGCGGACTCTGGCGACCCCGATCGGATTCGAACCGACGGTCTCCACCGTGACAGGGTGGCGTGTTAGGCCGCTACACTACGGGGCCGAGTCAGCCGACCGATGGTATCGGGCACACGCGGGGCGGTCAACGACCCTCGCGATGTTCCTGCGATGCGCATGCGTGGGCGCCGCCGTACACTGGGCGCACGGAGGCTACCGTGGCAGAACCGAACCAGACTCGACGAATGGCGATGCGCCGCTCGCTGCCCCCGCGGCCGACCTACGAGGGTGCCACCGAGGGCGTGCGCGCCACGCGGCAGTCCAGCCGCCCGCTCAGCCTTGTGGAGCGCGAGGCGCCCTACATGTTCAGCGAGTTGAAGCGCATCTTCATGGTGACCGGCACCTGTGTCGCCGTGCTTATCGCGCTGACGGTCGTCGACCGCCTCCGCTAGCCCCGCACACGCCTCGACCGCATCGATATGCCTCGCCGCCCGGCGAGGCGTTGTCGTATCAGGCGAGGCGCTGCCAGGCTGCGACGATCGAGGCGGCGAGCGCGATCCCGCCCAGCACATCGCCGAGCAGGAACGACAGCGCGCCCGCAAGCGCGAGGCGCAGCAGCCATGCCGCCACCAGTCCCGCCGCCGCCACGAGCTGCATCGTGCGTCCACGCTTGCCGCGGGTGACACGCGTGATCGCCTCGGCCATCAGCGCACCCGCGCCCGCGCCGATGAGGATCGCGAGGAAGAAGCCAAACGGCAGTCCTCGACCCGGGGCGAGCAGGATCGTGCCCGCGATGCCGAGCACCACGGCGACAACCGCACTCGCGCCTGCGGCCTTCGCGATGTCCAGCGGTGCGAGCTCGTACATCACCGGGCGGCGCAGGCGTGCGCAGTCCGGGCAGCGCGTGCCACCGGGGGTATAGACGAGGCAGCTCGGGCAGATCGGCGTGTCGCAGCGCCCGCACCGCAGGGCGGTCTCCACGCTCGGGTGGCGAGCGCACATGACGATCGGCTCGGGAGCCGTCGAGGCGGGCTCGGTCGTCACGAGGCGGTGGGCTCCGGAACGGTGCAGCCCTCGGTGCGTGCGCGGTCGAGCATCGCGAGTGCGACCGCGTCCGGGAGCGGGATGTCGCCGGGCTGGCGCTCGTTGTCGCGCTCGATGCCGTGAAAGTCGGAGCCGCCGGAGGTGAAGAGCCCCAGGCGGTCGGCGAGCTGACGCAGCGCCTCGACCTGCTCCGGCTCGTAGTGCTTGTAGTAGACCTCCATGCCGAGCAGGCCGTGCGCGGCCAGGTCGGTGGCGATCTCCTCATACCCATCGGTGAACGAGGGGTGCGCGAAGATCGGCAGGCCACCCGCGGCGCGGATCATGGTGATCGCGTCGTGCGGGGTGAGCTTCTGGCGCTCGAAGTAGGCGGGGCCGTTGCGCCCGAGGTAGCGGTCGAACGCCTCCTCGAACCGCTGGATGTGACCGCGCTCCAGCAGCGCCTGCGCGACGTGCGGACGGCCGACCGAGGCCTCGCCGGCGATCTCCTGCACGCGGCTCCACTCGATCGGCACGCCCAGGCGGGCGAGCGCCTCGACCATCTTCTCGGCGCGCTCGATGCGGCCGCGGCGGAACTGCTCCAGTTGGTCGAGGAGCGCCTGATCGTGACGGTTCACGAACAGCCCCAGCATGTGCACCTCGGTGCCGGGGACGTCGCAGGAGAGCTCGACGCCGGGGATGAGCGTGAAGCCGGGGTGGCGAGCCGCGGCGCGCGCCGCCTCCTCCTGACCGTCGAGCGTGTCGTGGTCGCTGAGCGCGAAGATCCGTACCCCGCGTGAGGCTGCGAGGTCGACGAGCTGCGTGGGCGTGAGCTTGCCGTCGGAGCACGTGCTGTGGTTGTGGAAGTCGCCGATGCTCAACTGCGTTCCCTTCGAATGGGTGCGGGGGCGGGGAGCGGGTGCTAGCTGCGGAGCAGCACCTCGCGGTCGACACGCTCGATGCTGACGGCGCGGCGGGTGCGGTCATCGATCTCGATGAGCACGCTGTTGAACGTCACCTCGGGGCCCTCGGCGACCGGGAGGCGTGTCGGCATGCTGGTGAGGAAGCGCTGCAGCACCGACTGCACGTCGTCGCCGATGATCGAGTCGCGCGCGCCGACCATGCCGAGGTCGCACACGAGCGCCGTGCCCTGGGGCAGCACGCGCTGGTCGGCGGTCGGCACGTGCGTGTGCGTGCCGACGACGCCCGCGACGCGCCCATCCAGGTACCACGCCAGCGCGAGCTTCTCGCTCGTGGCCTCCGCGTGGAAGTCGACCAGCACGATGTCGTCCTCCGGCACCTCGGCGAGCAGGGCGTCGGCGGCGCGGAACGGGTCGTCGACGGGCATCGGCATGAACGTGCGGCCCATGAGGTTGATGACGGTCAGGCCAGCGATGCGGGTGACGCCTCGGCCGGGGGTGCCGGGCGGGTAGTTCGCAGGGCGCAGCACCGGCCAGTCCTTGTCGAGGGCAGGCACGAACTCGCGCACATCGAAGATGTGGTTGCCGGAGGAGATGACATCGGCGCCGGCACGGAGGATCTCGCGCGCGATCTGCTCGGTCAGGCCGCGTCCGGCGGCGGCGTTCTCGCCGTTCACCACCACGCGGTCGATCGCCAGTGAGGCGCGCAGCTCCGGGAGCAGTTGGGCCAGCGCGGCGCGTCCCGGCCGGCCGACGACATCGCCGACCATGAGGACACGCATCGCTACCTCGCTACTGCCGTGGAGCGGGTCTCGCGGACGACCGTCACGCGGATCTCGCCGGGGTACTGGAGCGTCTCCTCGATCTTCTTCGACACGTCGCGCGCGAGGCGTGCGGCGGCGAGGTCATCGATGCGCTCCGGCTGTACGACCACGCGCACCTCGCGACCGGCCTGGATGGCGAAGGACTGCTCTACGCCGTCGAAGGAGTTCGCGATCGCCTCCAGGGCTTCCAGGCGGCGAATGTACTGGTCGGCGGACTCGCGGCGGGCGCCGGGGCGGCTGCCGCTGATCGCGTCGGCGATCATCACCACCAGCGCCTCGGTCGTCTCCGGCTTCACCTCTTCGTGGTGGGCCTCGACGCAGTGGACGACGGCCTTCGGGATGCCGAAGCGCTTGGCGATATCAGCGCCGATCGCGGCGTGCGTGCCCTCCAGCTCGCGGTCGACGGCCTTGCCGAGGTCGTGCAGCAGACCGCCGAGGCGTGCGACCTCGACATCCGCGCCGATCTCGTGCGCGACGGCCGCGGCGAGCCAGGAGGTCTCCACGCAGTGGCGGAGCTGGTTCTGGCCGTAGGAGTAGCGGAAGCGGAGGCGGCCCAGGGTCTTCACGATCTCCGGGTGGAGCCCCGTGACCTCGGCGTCGACGAGCGCCTGCTCGCCGGCCTCCTGGATGGAGCGGTCGACCTCGGCGCGGGCGCGCTCGACGGCCTCCTCGATGCGAGTGGGCTGGATGCGGCCGTCCTGGATGAGGCGGGCGAGTGCGACGCGCGCGATCTCGCGGCGCACCGGGTCGAAGCCGGAGACGGTCACAACCTCCGGGGTGTCGTCGATGATGAGGTCGCAGCCGGTCGCCGCCTCGAAGGCGCGGATGTTGCGGCCCTCGCGGCCGATGATGCGGCCCTTCACCTCGTCGGACGGGATCGGCACGACGGAGACGGTGGTCTCCGCGGTCATCTCGGAGGTCATGCGCTGGATGACGGTCGCCAGCACCTTGCGGGCACGGGTGTCGGCCTCGTTGCGGGCGCTGGTCTCCATCTGGCGGACGCGGCGGGCGCCCTCGTCACGCATCTCGGCCTCGAGGCGGTCGAGCAGGGTCTGGCGCGCCTCCTCGGCGGTCATCCCGGCGACGTGGGCGAGCTGGGCCTCGGCCTCATCCTGGCGCTCCGCGATGGTGCGTTCGGTGCGGTCAAGGGCAGCGTTGCGGTCGCGCACCGCCTGCTCGGACCGCTCCAGACCCTCCGCGCGGCGTTCCAGGGCTTCCTCGCGCTGCTCGACGCGGCGCTCCAGGCGACCGACCTCGCGGCGCTGCTCGCGCAGCTCATCCTCCGCCTTGCGGCGGTACTGGAGGGCGTCCTCCTGTGCCTCGATCTCAATGGCACGGCGGCGATCCTCGGCCTCCGCGGTGATGCGGGCGGCCTGCTCGCGCGACTGGCGCACGACATCGCGACCGGCGAGGCGCAGCGCGATGACGATCGCGACGGCACCGGTGATGAATGCGACGACGATCCAGATCAATTCCAGCGTTTGTGGACTCATGACGGGGCTCCGAGGGTTGGGACGACGCGCCGGAGCACGCCGGTTTGGTTCATTTTGGGGCGAGCCGGGGCTCAGCCGTCCCCATGGTAGCACCGACCGCCGGTGGGCGGAGGTACGCAGCGATACAACGTCTCGACAGCCGCCGGAGGGGCAGCCGGGGACGTGACGAGGGGGCGCCGGTACTGCCGGTGCCCCCTCGCACTTCCGCTTCCGGGCTGTGGGTTAGAGGTCGAGGGACAGGGCGGGCGTCGCCTCGGTCTCCTCCTCCACATCCTCGGGCGTGCTGTTGGCGGGCGTAGCCGGGGCGGGGACGAAGCCCTTCACGCCAGCGGCGGCGCGCACCTTCTCCTCGATCTCGGCGGAGATGGCGGCGTGCTCGCGGAGGAAGCCCTTCGAGGCTTCGCGACCCTGACCGAGGCGCTGGTCGCCGTAAGAGTAGAAGGAGCCGAGCTTCTTCACGACCTCGAACTGCACGGCGAGGTCGATGATGTCGCCCTCGCGGCTGATGCCGTGCTCGTCAGCGGTGAACATAATGTCGAACTCGGCCTGGCGGAACGGCGGGGCGGTCTTGTTCTTCACGACCTTGCAGCGGACGCGGTTGCCGATGATGGTCGTGCCCTGCTTCAGGGACTCGACACGGCGGATGTCGATGCGGACGGAGGAGTAGAACTTCAGCGCGCGGCCGCCGGGGGTGGTCTCCGGGTTGCCGAAGACGACGCCAATCTTCTCGCGCAGCTGGTTGATGAAGACGAGGGCGGTGTTGGAGCGGGCGACCGCGCCGGTGAGCTTGCGGAGCGCCTGCGACATGAGGCGGGCCTGCAGACCGGGCAGGGAGTCGCCCATGTCACCCTCGATCTCCGCGCGGGGGACGAGAGCGGCGACCGAGTCGACGACGACGATATCGAGGGCGTTGGAGCGGATCAGCGCCTCCGCGATCTCCATCGCCTGCTCGCCGGTGTCGGGCTGCGAGATGAGCAGGTTCTCGATGTCGATGCCACAGTTGGCGGCGTACTCCGGGTCGAGCGCGTGCTCGACGTCGATGTAGGCGGCCATGCCGCCACCGAGCTGCGCCTGCGCGATGATGTGCTGCGCCAGCGTCGACTTACCGGCAGACTCCGGGCCGTAGATCTCGATGATCCGGCCGCGCGGGATGCCGCCGATGCCGAGCGCGATGTCGAGCGAGAGGGAGCCGGTGGGGATGGCGGAGACGTTCAGCTTCGCGCTGGCATCGCCCAGGCGCATGATCGCGCCCTTGCCGAAGTCCTTGGTGATCTGGTCAAGCGCCTTGCCAAGGTCATCGCGGCGCTTGTCGGTCTGGGTGGACTGGTTCGGCTGGTTCGCCATCACTCATCTCCTGAGTCGTTGTCTCGAGGCCCCCCGGCCGCGTTGGGAGCACATTAGAACGGGCGTTCGCACGCGTCAAGCCCCCTCGCAGGGATTCGTCGAGGAATCTCGCGTGCCTCGATCGTACGCCCGCTGATGCGGACGGATGCGCGGTCGGCGCGGGTGAGCGTGCGGCTCACGCCTCGAGCGGGGCGGGACGAGGTGCTGGGGTTCGACGGCGATGTGCTGCGCGTGCGCGTCGCGGCGCCGCCGGTCGACGGCCGCGCCAACGAGGCACTGACGCGGCTGCTCGCGGCACGCCTCGATGTGCCGCGTTCAGCGATCGAGGTCGTGGGCGGGCACACCGCTCGGACGAAGGTCGTCGCGATCGAGGGGCTCGACGCCGCCGAGGTGCGTGCAAGGTTGGGGCTATCTGGCGGCGCCTAGCGCGCTCAAGACGAAGGAGAGCACAAGGATCGCGATCATTGGCGTCAGATCGACCATCCCGATCAGCGGGATCACACGTCGTAGTGGCATCAGGATCGGCTCCGTGAGCATGTCGAGCGCCTGCACGACGAAACCTTCGCGATCGATCGGGAACCACGAGATCAGCGAGCGAGCGAAGATCGCGAAGATCAGCACGTAAACGAAGACGTAGGCGATCTGGAGGACATAGTCCATCTAGTCGTCTCCCAGTTCCTGCGCGCGCATGAAGGCGGCGTCGATCGCGTCGTCGATGGCGGAGCGGAGCGAGGCGGCCTCGAGCTCCGCGAGGGCGGCGGCAGTCGTGCCGCCGGGTGAGGTCACTGCGTTCTTGAGCACGGCGGGGTGCGTGCCGGTCTCGATCGCGTAGCGAGCGGAGCCCGCGACGGTCGCGAGCACCAGCGAGGTCGCGTCGGGGCGCTTCATCCCCAGGCGCACGGCCGCGTCGATCATCGCCTCGATCACCAGGTAGATGTAGGCGGGGCCGGAGCCGTGCACGGCCGTCGCGAGGTCGACCGCGTCGTCGTCGCTCACCTCGATCACCGCCGTGGCGACGGCGTTCAGCACGGCGTGCATGTTCGCGCGCTGCTCGGCGGTGACCTCGGGCGCGGCGAGGAAGACCGCGGCGCCCTCGCCGATCGCGGCGGGGAGGTTCGGCATCACGCGCACGCTGGCGCGGTGGCCGCTGTGGCGCTGCACGTCCTCCAGCCGCACGCCCGCGGCGATCGAGACGAGCACAGCGTTCGCGCTCAGGCGGCCGCGCATCGTCTCGGCGACGGTGGGCAGGTCCTGCGGCTTCACGGCGAGCAGCACGAGGTCGGCGCCGATGCACGCCGTCTCCACATCGTTGGTGACGCGCACGCCATGCTCCGCGAGCTGCGTGCGGCGCGCCGCAGATGCCTCGGCGACCGCGATGTCGCCCGGCGCGGCGACGAGCCCGCGCAGCAGGCCGCGCAGGAACGCCTCGCCCATGAATCCGCCGCCGATGATGCCGATGCGCACCCGCGCCCCCTCGTCCAGTCGTGTGTGAGCCTACGCCGTGCGGCGCGGGCCGAAGATCGCGGTACCGAT
>JBAYUZ010000033.1:0-21401 GCA_041674885.1 Dehalococcoidia bacterium | reverse complement strand
CGCTGGAACGCGATGGCGATGGTCGTGGAGGCGAACCAGAAGGAGCACGGCATCGGCGGGCACATCTCGACGTACGCCTCCGCCGCCACGCTGTACGAGGTCGGCTTCAACCACTTCTTCCGCGGCGCGGCGCACCCGAGCGGCGGCGACATCGTCTACTTCCAGGGCCACGCCTCGCCCGGCATGTACTCACGCGCGTATGTGGAGCGCCGCATCCACGCGCCGCAGGTGCACAACTTCCGTCGCGAGTTCGCAGAGGCAAGCGGCCTCACCTCCTACCCGCACCCGTGGCTGATGCCGGAGTTCTGGCAGTACCCCACCGTCTCGATGGGCCTCGGTCCGCTGCAGGCGATCTACCAGGCGCGCTTCCTGCGCTACCTGGAGCATCGAGGCCTGCTCCCCGCGACCGACCGCAAGGTGTGGGCGTTCCTGGGCGACGGCGAGACCGATGAGCCGGAGTCGTTGGGCGCAATCAGCCTCGCGGCCCGCGAGGGGCTCGACAACCTCATCTTCGTCGTGAACTGCAACCTGCAGCGCCTCGACGGCCCGGTGCGCGGCAACGGCCACATCGTGCAGGAGCTGGAGGCGATGTTCCGCGGCATCGGCTGGAACGTCATCAAGCTGCTCTGGGGCAGCGAGTGGGACGACCTGCTCGCGAAGGACTCCGACGGCCTGCTCGCCCGCCGCATGGGCGAGGTGGTGGACGGCGAGTACCAGAAGTACTCGGTCGCCGGCGGCGCCTACATCCGCGAGCGATTCTGGGGCGTCGACCCGCGCCTCGCAAAGATGGTCGAGCACCTGAGCGACGATCAGCTCTGGCGGATGCGCCTGGGCGGCCACGACATGGACAAGGTGTACGCCGCATACCACGCCGCCGCGCGCCATACCGGAGGCCCGACCGTCATCCTCGCGCGCACCATCAAGGGCTACGGCCTGGGCGAGGCGGGCGAGGGCAAGAACATCACCCACCAGCAGAAGGCGCTGAACGAGCGCGAACTGCTCTCCTTCCGCGACCGCTTCGACATCCCGCTCTCCGATGAGGAGGTCGTGGGCGCGCCCCTCTACCGCCCCGCCGAGGACTCTCCGGAGACGCTCTACCTGCTCGACCGCCGCCGCGTGCTCGGCGGCCCCGTCCCCGCGCGCCGCGTGATGCCGAGCGATCTCCCGCGTCCCGCCGAGGATCTGTTCGATGAGTTCCGCGACGGCTCCGCCGGCCGCGAGGTGTCGACGACCGTCGTTCTCGTGCGCATCCTCAGCAAGCTGCTGCGGGACCCGGCGCTCGGCCCGCGCGTCGTCCCGATCGTGCCCGATGAGGCGCGCACCTTCGGCATGGAGCCGCTCTTCCGCGAAGTCGGCATCTACTCCTCGAAGGGCCAGCTCTACGACCCGGTCGACGCCGACAACCTGCTCTACTACCGCGAGTCGAAGGACGGCCAGATCCTCGAGGAAGGCATCACCGAGGCCGGCTCGCTCGCCTCGTTCATCGCCGCCGGCACATCCAACGCGAGCACCGGCCGGGCGATGCTGCCGTTCTTCATCTTCTACTCGATGTTCGGCATGCAGCGTGTCGGCGACCTCGTGTGGGCCGCGGGCGATGCACGCACGCGCGGCTTCCTCGTCGGCGGCACTGCCGGTCGCACCACGCTGCCCGGCGAGGGTCTGCAGCACCAGGACGGCCACAGCCACCTGCTCGCCTCGGCCGTCCCCAACCTCATCGCCTACGACCCCGCGTTCGCGTACGAGATTGCCGAGATCGTGCGCGCGGGCATCGAGCGCATGCACGTCCGCAACGAGGACGTCTTCTACTACCTCACCGTCGGCAACGAGTCGTACGTGCAGCCCCCCATGCCCCCCGGCGACGACGTGCGCGAGGGCATCGTGCGCGGCATGTATCGCTATGCCGCGGCCGATGGCCCGCTCGGCCGCCCGCGCGTGCAGCTCCTCGCCAGCGGCCCGATCGTGAACGAGGCGGTACAGGCGCAGGCGCTGCTGGAGGAGCAGTACGGCGTCGCCGCCGATGTGTGGTCCGTGACCTCATGGACCGAGCTCCGTCGCGACGCCCTCGAGGTCGACCGCTGGAACATGCTCCACCCAACCGACCCGCCGCGCGTCTCCTACGTCACCCGCTGTCTGGGCGCGCAGCCCGGCCCGATCGTCGCGGCCTCCGACTACGTGAAGACGCTGCCGGACGGCATCGCGCGCTGGACGCCGGCACCGTTCGTCGCGCTCGGCACGGACGGCTTCGGACGCAGCGCCAGCCGCTCCGAGCTCCGCGACTTCTTCGAGGTCGACGCGAAGCACATCGCGCTCGCCGCGCTCCACGCGCTCGGGCGCAGTGGCGCGATGCCCTCGACGGCCGCCCGCAGCGCCATCGAGCGCCTCGGCATCGACCCCGAGCGCGCGAGCCCCGCCACCCACTGACGATGCGCACGATCCCCGAAGGGACGCCCCATGCCGACTGAGTTCCGTCTCCCCGAGCTGGGCGAGGGCATCACCGAGGCCGACGTGATCCGCGTGCTCGTGCATCCCGGCAACGCGATCGCCGTCGACCAGCCGCTCGTGACGATTGAGACCGAGAAGGCGACCGTCGATGTCCCGTCCACCGTCGTCGGCACCGTCGTCGAGGTCGCCGTGACCGAGGGTGCGACCGTTGCCCCCGGCGCGCTGCTGTTCACCTTCGACGCAGCAGCAAGCGCCCCCACCGCCTCGACGCCTCCCGCCGCGGTAGCCCCGGCACCGACGCCCCCACCAGCACCCGAGGCGCCCGCAGCCCCCCCGGCACCGCCCGCACCCACGCCGCCCCCCGCAGCCGCGGCGACGCCGGCTCCGCCTGCGCCGGCGACACCCGCCGCACCTGCAGCACCGACCACGCCATACGTCGCCCCCGCGCCCCCCCAGCCGACCGAGGCCGCCTCAACCGCGTTCGCCGCGCCGAGCGTGCGCCGCCTCGCGCGCGAGATTGGCGTCGACATCACCGCCGTGCGCGGCAGCGGTGCCGGCGGCCGCATCGATGAGGACGACGTGAAGCGCCACGCCCGCGAGCGTGCGACGAGCGGCGGAGGCGGCAGCATCGGCGCCCCGCTGGCGCTCCCCGACTTCAGCGCCTTCGGCCCCGTCGAGCGCGAGCCGCTGTCGAGGTTCCGCCGCACGGTCGCGCGCAACATGGCCACCTCGGCCGCCGAGATCCCGCAGGTGACGCTCTTCCACACCGCCGACCTCACGGCGGTCGAGGCGCTGCGCCGCCAGGAGCGCGACGCCGCATCGAAGGCGGGCGGCACGCTCACGACCTCGGTGATCCTCGTGAAGCTCGTGGCGCTCGCGCTGCGCGAGTTCCCGCACTTCAACGCGAGCCTCGATGCCGCCACGCAGGAGCTGGTGCTGAAGCGCTACGTGCACGTCGGCCTCGCCGTCGACACCGATCGAGGCCTCGCGGTCTCCGTCTTCCGCGACGCCGACCGCAAGTCGCTCGCCGACCTCGCCGTCGAGCTGCGCGGCATCGCCGACCGCGCGAAGGAGAACGCGCTCACCATCGATGAGATGCGCGGCGCCTCCTTCACGATCACCAGCCTGGAGACGCTCGGCATCGGCCACTTCACGCCGCTCATCAACTGGCCGGAGGTCGCCATCCTCGGCGTCGGCCGCGACACCGACCTCCCCGCCTACGACAACGAGGAGCTGCACCCGCGCCGACGCATGGCGCTTTCGCTCTCCTTCGACCACCGCGTCGTAGACGGCGCGGATGCCGCGCGCTTCCTGCGCTGGCTCGTGAACGCGATCCACGACCCGCAGCCCGTGCTCGCTGCCGCCGAGGGAGGTGCCTCGTGACCGCCGAGGCGACACGCGACGCGCCGATCCGTCTCGCCGTCCTCGGCGCGGGACCGGGTGGCTACAGCGCGGCCTTCCACGCCGCCGACCTCGGCATGTCCGTCACGCTCATCGATGAGGCGCCGCAGCCCGGCGGCGTCTGCCTCTACCGCGGCTGCATCCCCTCGAAGGCACTGCTCCACGCCGCTCACGCGATCGAGGATGCGCGCGGCGCGACCTCGTTCGGCATCACCTTCGCCGAGCCGCAGATCGACCTCGACGCGCTGCGCACATGGAAGGGCCGCGTCGTCGACCGGCTCACACGCGGTCTCGGCTCGCTCGGCAAGCAGCGGCAGGTGCGCTACCTGCAGGGCCGCGGCCAGTTCGCCGACGCGCACACGATCCACGTCCGCACCGCCGACGAGGTGACCAGCGTCACCTTCGACTACGCGATCGTCGCCACCGGCTCCCTGCCCGCGACACCGGGCGCGTTGCGCGTCGACTCCCCGCTCGTGATGGACTCGACGGCCGCGCTCGATCTCGATGATGTGCCGACGTCGCTGCTCATCGTCGGCGGCGGCTACATCGGCCTGGAGCTCGGCTCCGTCTACGCCGCACTCGGCTCGCGCGTCACCGTCGTCGAGATGACCAGCGGCCTGCTGCCCGGCGCGGATCGCGACCTGGTCGAGCCGCTGGAGAAGCGCCTGCGCACCCGCTTCGCCGAGATCCTGATGGAGACGCGCGTCGCCAAGCTCGAGCCGATCGAGGGCGGCGTGCGCGCCACCCTCGCCTCCACCACGCTCGACAATGTGGAGCGCGACTTCGCGAAGGTGCTGGTCGCCGTCGGCCGCGTCCCCAACTCGCGCAATCTCGGTCTCGAACGCACCAACGTCGAGGTCAACGCGCGCGGCTTCGTGACCGTCGACCGCACGCTGCGCACCACGGAGCCCTCGATCTACGCGATCGGCGATCTCGCCGGCGAGCCGATGCTCGCGCACAAGGCATCGCACGAGGCGCGCGTGGCCGTCGAGGCGATCGCGGGCCGCCCCGTCACCTTCGAACCTGCCGCGATCCCCGCCGTCGTGTTCACCGACCCCGAGGTCGCATGGTGCGGCCTGACCGAGACGCAGGCACGCGACCGTGGCATCGAGGTGCGCGTCACCTCGTTCCCATGGATCGCCTCCGGGCGCTCCGTCACGATGGGCCGCCTCGATGGCCTCACGAAGCTCATCGTCGAGCCCGACACCGAGCGCATCCTCGGCATCGGCATCGTCGGCAAGGGCGCGGGCGAGCTGATGGGTGAGGCCGTCACCGCGATCGAGATGGGCACGCGCGTCGAGGATCTGCACCTCGCGATCCACGCCCACCCCACGCTCGCCGAGACGCTGATGGAGGCAGCCAGCCTGTACTACGGCCAGTCGCCGCACTACATCGCGCGCTCACCGCGCAGCTGACTCATGCCCCGGGTGCGAGGGGGCCCGACCACGGGCCGCTCTCCAGCCACGGCAGCACCTGCTCGCCGGGCATCGGCCGCGCGATGTGGTACCCCTGTGCGCGGCCGCAGCCGAGGTCGATGAGCGCATCCCACACGTCGGTGGTCTCGACGCCCTCTGCGGTCACGTCCTGCCCCATCGCCTGTGCCAGGCTGAGCACCGAGGAGACGATCGCGCTGTCGAAGCCGCCCGCGGGCAGCCCCGTGACAAACGACTGATCGATCTTGATGTTGTGGAACGGCAGCTGCTTCAGCGTCGTGAAGTTCGACTGCCCCGTGCCGAAGTCATCGATGGCGAGGTGCACGCCCATCTCGCTCAGCGCCGCGAGCCGCTCCCGCGTCGTGCGAGGATCCACGATCATCGCGCGCTCGGTCATCTCCAGGCCCAGCGCATCGCGCCGCAGTCCCCACGCACCCGCGATACCCTCGACCTCCCCCACGAAGTGCGCGTCCAGCACATCGTGCGGCGAGACGTTGACGTCGACCCGAAGCGGGACGCCAGCCTCCTGCCACTCGTGCGCCTGCTTCGCCGCCGCCTCCAGGACATAGGTCGTGAACGGGCGGATCAGCCCGGACGACTCCGCCAGGGTAACGAAGCGCTCCGGGGGAATCGGACCCAGTGCCTCGTGGTTCCAGCGCGCCAGCGCCTCGACCGCCGTCACCTGCATCGTCGACAGATCCACAAGCGGCTGGAAGTGGAGTCGCACCTCACCGGCTGTCAGCGCTCGCTGCAGGTCACCCAGGATGCGCAGGTTCTCCGCCTGCGCCGCCACGCGAGTGGATGAGTAGATCGCGACACGATCCGGGCTTCGCAGCGCCAGGCCCAGCGCGGACTCCGCACGCAACACCAGCGCATCACCCGTGTCCGCGTGGCCGGGGAAGAGCGCAACTCCGGCTCGCGGCTGCACCTCCAGGCGGTGGCCCTGCACGTCGCACGGATCCGTCAGCGCCTGCACGATCGACATTGCCAGCCGAGTCGCCTCGCTGGGAGCGGCCGACGAGGCAAGCACCGCGAACCGGCCGGCGTCCAAGCGCCCCACCGCGCCCGCCTCCGGCTGCAGGGCGACCAGTCGCGCGGCCACCTCGCTCGCGGCGCGCTCCGCCGTCGCGTGCCCCATCGAGTCGGCGATGTCCCGGTACCGCGCGAAGCGAACCGCCACGACCGCGACGGTGCCCCGCTGTACGCGCGCACGCTCGATCGCAGCGTCCACCAGGTCGGTGAAGTGCATGCGACTCGGCAGGCCCGTGGTCGTGTCGAACCGCAGCCGGTGCTGGAGAGCCTCCTGCGCGCGCACCCGATCCGTGACATCCGTGGCCACACCGACGATCCCGGTCACGGCGCCATCGCCGTCCCGCATCGGCGCGAACATCGTCTCGTGCACCACCCCGTCGAGGCGCAGCGGCACGGTCACGGCCTGCCCGGCAAGCGCCGATCGCGCTCCCGCGGCGACCGCCGGCTCGTCCGTATACAGGTCGAACACCGACTTCCCAACCAGCTCGCCCTGGGCGAGCCCCATCGCATCCAGGGCGCGCCCACGAGACAGCGTGAGCACGCCGCTGGCGTCCGTTGCAAACAACACGATCGGCGCGTTGCGCACGACGACGTCGAGCAACGGGTCTAGGTTGACCCCATGCAGGTTGTCGGGCGACACGTGAACCCCTCGCTACCGCCCACCGAGCCCGAATCATATAACGCCTGACATTACATTTTCATATCAGCGCAGATATGAAACGGCGCGGAATCTGACCGAGCGAGCACGAGCACGTCAGCAGGGATCTGGACCACCGAGAAGCAGTCGAGGACGCCTACAGCGCGGCGCGCCGCTGCTCACCCGCGTGGTACGAGGAGCGCACGAGCGGCCCCGCCTCCACATGCGCGAACCCGAGGCGCCTGCCCTCTTCGGCGAGCGCGGCGAACTCGTCGGGGTGCCAGTAGCGCTCGACCGGCAGGTGCTTCGCCGAGGGGCGGAGATACTGGCCCACGGTCAGCAGGTCGCAGTCGTGCGCTCGCAGGTCGGCCATCGTCTGCACGACCTCCTCGAACGTCTCGCCGAGGCCGACCATGAGGCCGGACTTTGTCGTCATCGCCGGGTCGATGGTCTTCACGCGACGAATCAGCTCGAGCGAGCGCTCGTAGCGCGCCTTCGGGCGCACGCGCGGATACAGCCGCGGCACCGTCTCCGTGTTGTGGTTGAGCACCACCGGCCCCGCCTCGACGACCGTGCGGAGCGCAGCCTCGTCACCCTCGAAGTCGGGGATCAGCACCTCGACCTGGCAGTCGGGCGTGCGGTGGCGGATCGCACGGATGCACGCGGCGAAGATCCCCGCGCCGCCGTCATCGAGGTCGTCACGGTTCACCGAGGTGATGACGGCGTAGTCGAGCCCCAACGTCTCCACGCTCTGCGCCAGCCGCACCGGCTCCAACAGATCGAGCCCCACCGGCCGCCCCGAGGTGACGTCGCAGAAGCCACAGGCGCGCGTGCAGATGTCGCCCAGGATGATGAACGTCGCGGTGCCGCTGTTGAAGCACTCGCCGATGTTGGGGCAGCGCGCTTCCTCGCACACGGAGTGGAGGTTGTGCTCGCGCAGCAGGCGCTTCACCTCCATGAAGCGCTCACCGCCGGGCCAGCGCGCGCGGATCCACTCCGGTTTGCGTTCGCGCACCATCAGCGCACCCCCGCCTCGGCGGTCACGAGATGTTCTACGTGAAACATCCGCGCGAACGCCGCGATGAATGCCGCCTCGACGGCCTCGTGCGGCGGCGCCGCGCCGAGCACGCGGGCGAGCGAGGTCACGCCTGCATCCGCGATGCCACACGGCACGATCGCGTCGTACCACCCGAGGTCGGTCGATACGTTCAGCGCGATGCCATGCGTCGAGACGCCACGGCGGACGCGCACCCCGACCGCCGCGATCTTCGCGAGCGTGTCGTCCTCACGCACCCACACGCCCGGGCGGCCCGGCACGCGCTCCGCAGCCAGATCGAAGGCGGCGAGCGTCTCGATGACACATGCCTCGAGCAGCCGGACGTACGCGGCGGGCCCGAGGCCACGGCGATGCAGGTCGAGCACCGGGTACGCGACCAGTTGCCCGGGGCCGTGGAACGTCACGTCGCCGCCGCGGTCGGACTGCACAACCTCGGCACCCGCCACCCGGATCGCGGCGTCCGAGGCGATCACGCTCGCCGTTCGCCCCCGCATCCCGAGCGTGTAGACGGGCGGGTGCTGCAATACGTACAGCGCCTCGGAGGCGCCCGCGTCACGCACGGCGTCAGCGCGCGCGCGCTGCGCCGCCCACGCCTCGGCGTACGGCACGAGGCCGCTGCGCACCACATCGATATCCATGCGATCAGTATGCGCCGACGATGCAGCGCTCACCGCGAGCGTGGTCATGCCTCGCGCGGTGCCCAGCGCAGGATCGGTCGACGCGCCGCCGCCGTCTCATCGAGGCGACCGATCGGGGCCGTCACCGGCGCGTCGTGCAGCGCCTCGTCGCCGCGCGCGGCCTCCTCGGCGATCGCCACGAGCGCGGCGGCAAGCGCCTCCACGGACTCGCGCGACTCGCTCTCGGTCGGCTCGATCATCAGCGCCTCATCGACGATCAGCGGGAAGTACACCGTGGGCGGGTGGAACCCGTAGTCGATGAGCCGCTTCGCGATGTCGTAGGTGCGCACGTCGTGCTCGCGCCGCTGACGAGCGCCGGAGAAGACCACCTCGTGCAGCACCGGCCCGCCGTACGGCAGGTCATATGCGTCGCGGACGAGCGCCCACAGGTAGTTGGCGTTCAGCGCCGCGTTCGTCGAGATCTCCCGCAGCCCCTCGAGGCCCAGCGAGCGGATGTACGTGTACGCGCGCAGCAGCACGCCGACGTTGCCGTGGAACTGCTGCATCTGGCCGATCGACCGCTCCGGCCGTTCCAGGAGGTACACCTCCCCGCCGTTCACCACCACAGGCGCGGGCAGGTACGGCAGCAGCTCGGCGCTGCAGCAGACCGGGCCTGCGCCCGGGCCGCCACCGCCGTGCGGCGTGCTGAACGACTTGTGCAGGTTCAGGTGCACGACGTCGAAGCCGAGGTCGCCGAAGCGCACCTGGCCGAGGATCGCGTTCAGGTTCGCGCCGTCGCCGTAGACGTACGCCCCAGCCGCGTGCACCTTCGCCGCGACCTCATCGATGTCGCGCTCCCACAGGCCGAGCGTGTTCGGCTCCGTGACCATGAGCGCCGCGACGGTGTCATCGAGCTCGCGCTCCAGCACCTCGTGATCCATCGAGCCGTCGGGAGCGCTCGGGATCTGCGTGACGGTGAAGCCGGCCATCGCCGCGGTCGCCGGGTTCGTGCCGTGCGCCGAGTCGGGCACGAGCACGCGCCGCCGACGCTCCAGCTCGCCTCGATCCTCCAGCGCGCGCTTGATCATCAGGATGCCCGCGAGCTCGCCGTGCGCGCCCGCAGCAGGAGCAAGGCCGACGCCGGCCATGCCCGTGATCTGCGCCAGCGCCGCCTGCAGCTCGAACAGCGTCTCCAGCGTCCCCTGCACATCGAGGGGTGATGACAACGGGTGCGCCTCGGCGAACCCGGACAGCGCCGCGACCGCCTCGTTCAGCTTGGGGTTGTACTTCATCGTGCAGGAGCCGAGCGGGTACGTGCCGGAGTCGACGCCGTAGTTCCGGTCGGAGAGCGCCGTGTAGTAGCGCACGAGCTCCGGTTGGCTCAGCTCGGGCAGCCGCAGCGAGGTGCGCAGCAGACTCGCGTCCGGCAGCGCGTGCGGCACGCCCTCGAATCGAGGCACGTCGACGCCGCGCCGGCCGGGGGCGCCCCGGTCGAACGCAAGCCGCGCGCCGAAGTCCTGCTCACGTGCGCTCATCGCCCCGCCCCGATCTCGGCCAGCGCCTCGACGAGGGCGTCGACGTGCTCCGGCGGCGTGGTATCGGTCACGCAGCAGAGGAACGCGTCCTGCGCCGCCTCCTCATCGCGCCCCGAGACGTCGAGGCCGCCCGCGATCCCGCGCACCTCCAGCGCCGCGAGGATCTCGCGCGCCGGCAGTGGGCCGCGCACCAGGAACTCCTGGAACCACGGCCCGCGCTCCGCGATGTCGTACCCCGGCAGCGCGCCGATGCGTGCCGCGGCTTCATGCGCGCGCTGGTAGCAGAGCGTCGCCGCCTCGCGCATGCCGTGCGGACCGTATGCCTGCACGGCGATCGTGAACGCCAGCGCGACGAGCGACTGCCCGGTCGACACGTTCGAGGTCGCGCGCTCGCGGCGGATGAACTGCTCGCGCGCCTGCAGCGTGAGCACGTAACCGGTGCGCGGGGCGCCCTCGCTGCCGTCCGCCTCGCGCGGGCCGTGCAGCTCGCGCGTCTGGCCGACGATGCGGCCCGGCATCTGGCGCAGGTGCGCCTCGCGAGCCGCGAAGAGCCCGACCGAGGGCCCGCCGAACTGCGTGCCGAACGCGAGGTCGCGCCCCTCACCCGTGACGACATCGGCGCCCGCATCGCCCGGCGATCGCAGCAGTCCGAGCGCGAACGGGTCGGCGGCGACCACGCAGAGCGCGCCGACCGCATGTGCAGCGTTCGCGACGGCCTCGACGTCATGGATCGTGCCGAGGAAGTCGGGCTGCTGCACGACGACGCATGCGTGCACGGCGTCCAGCTCATCGACACCGCGCACGACATCGACGGACACCCCCGCGCCGTAGGCGTAGGTGCGCACGACATCGATCGTGCCCGGGTGCATCGGCTCCAGCAGCGCCACGGCACGACGCCCGGTGCTGCGCACCGCCAGCAGGCACGCCTCGGCGGTCGCGCTGGCGACGTCGTAGAGGCCGGTGTTGGAGACGTCCATGCCGGTCAGTTCACAGACGACCGACTGGTACTCGAACGCGCTCTGCAGCGTGCCCTGCGAGATCTCCGGCTGGTACGGCGTATACGCCGTCATGAACTCCGAGCGCGAGATCAGGTACGGCACGATCGACGGGATCGCGCGCCGGTACGCTCCCGCACCCAGGAAGGAGGGTCGAGTCAGCGCGTCGGCATTCATCGCGGCGCGGCTGCGCATCAGCCGCAGCACCTCGGCCTCCGCGAGCGCGGGAGGCAGCTCGATGGAGGGGTCGCGGTGGTCGGCGGGCAACGCGTCGAACAGCTGCGCCGTCGAGGTCAGCCCGAGCCGGTCGAGCATGATGCGCGTGTCGGCCTCGGTCGCGGGGACATACGGGTGCGGCGCGCCCTCGGCGCCTGTCGCCGATGTCACGCGGGCAACGTCGCGCGGTACGCAGCGGCGTCCAACAGCGCTGCGGCCTGCGCGGGGTCGTCGAGGCGCACGCGCACCATCCAGCCGTCGTCGTACGGCGAGGCGTTCACGTGCTCCGGGTGGTCGCGCAGCGCCTCGTTCACCGCGACGACCTCGCCGGTGACGGGGGCGAACAGCTCGGAGACGGTCTTCACGGACTCGACCTCACCGAAGGTCGCGCCGGCAGTCATGCGCGCGCCGACGGCCGGAAGCGCGACGTACACGACGTCGCCCAGCTCGTCCTGCGCGTAGTCGCTGATGCCGATCGTGCCCTCAGCGCCGTCCAGCAGGAGCCACTCGTGCTCGCTGGTGTAGCGACGGTCGTCGCGGATCTCCATGCGGGGTCCCCTCGTCCACCCGGCAGGCCGGGAGCGTGTGCAGCAGGCGGGACGCGTCAGCCTCGGCGGGCCGAGCCCCGCACGAACGGGCGGCGCACGACCACGGCGGGTTCAGCGCGCCCACGGACATCAACGGTGAGGGGAGTACCGGGCTTCGCAAGCGCACTGGGAAGGTAGGCCATGCCGATAGACGTGTGCAACGAGGGGCTGAATGCGCCACTCGTCAGCTCGCTGACCGGCTCGGCGTCGGGTGCGGCGGGATCGAGCACCGCGAAGCCAGCGCGGAAGACACCGCCGCGCTCCGTCGCCTGGATGCAGGCGAGGCGCAGCGGCGGCACCTCGGCGGCGAACTCAAGCATCGGGGGCCGGCCCGGGAACGAGACGCCGTCATCGAGCGTCACCGCAAAGCCGAGGCCCGCCGAGTACGGCTCGATGTTGGCGTCGATCTCGTGGCCGTGGAGCGGCAGCGCCGCCTCCAGCCGCAGCGTGTCGCGCGCGCCCAGGCCGGCAGGCGTCGCGCCCGCCGCGAGCAGCGCGTCCCACAGCGCGGCGGCGTACTCCGCCGCGATCACCAGCTCGCCGCCGTCCTCACCGGTGTAGCCGGTGCGCGCGATGAACACCGACGTGCCGCGCCAGTCGACCTCGACGCAGCCACGCGGCGTGAGCGCCTCGTAGGCGCCGCCGAAGAGCGAGGCGAGCAGCGCGGGCGCCTGCGGCCCCTGCACCGCAAGCATCGAGGTCTCCCCCGTCACCTCGCGCGCCATCGCGCCGCAGGCGGCGGAGAGTCGCGCGAAGTCGGCGGCGGCGTTCGCCGCGTTATGTGCGACGAGCCAGCGCGCCTCGGCGATGCGGTAGACGAAGATGTCGTCCTCGATGCCGCCGCCCGCGTTGCAGTACAGCGAGTAGTGCGAGGAGCCAACCGGGATCGAGGTCACATCGAAGGTGGTCGCTGAGCGGATCGCACGGCCCGCCTCGGCCCCCTCGACCCACGCGCGGCCGAGATGCGAGACGTCGAAGACGCCGACGCCGGCGCGCACCGCCTCGTGCTCCGCGACGATGCCGGCGTACTGGAGCGGCATGTCCCAGCCGGCGAAGTCGGCGAAGCGCGCGCCTGCGGCCGCGTGCCGCTCGGCGAGCGCGAGCCGGCGCAGCCCGTCGCGCGCGGGGTCGGGGATGCCGTTCAGTTCCGCCACGCGCCGATGCTACCCGCCCACGGCGGCACCGGCCAGCCGAGCCCGCGCCGCGGTGGTCGAGGCGTACGCGAACCACCCACCCCGATCGCGGGCGATCCCTGATCCCCGCGCCCGGGGGCCGCGCCCACGATCGATGCACGATGCTGTCACGAACCCGCTCTCCCCTCCGCGTCCCGATCGGCCCTCGACTGGTCGAGGTCGTCGCCGTGCTGCTCGCCGTGCTGGCGGCGCTCGCCGTCGTCCGCCCCGCGGAGGCTGCACCCGCACCGACCGTCACCGGTGTGAGTCCGGCGCTGGGGCCGTCCGCTGGTGGCACCTCGATCACGATCACCGGTACCGGCTTCGTCGCGGGCGCCGGCGTCACGGTGGGCGGGGTCGCCGCGACCTCCGTCAGCGTGGTCAGCGCGACGAGCATCACGGCGGTCACGCCCGCCGGCACGCCCGGCGCAGCGGTCGTTACCGTCACGAACGCGGACACGCAGGCCGCGACGCTGAGCGGCGCGTTCACGTACCAGTACCCGGCGCCCACCACCTCGCTCGTCGCGCCCGCCACCGGCACCTCGGCGGGCGGCACGAGCATCACGATCACCGGCACGCAATTCCGCAGCGGCGCGACCGTCACCGTCGGCGGCACCGCCGCCACCAGCGTGGTCGTCGCCAGCGCGACGAGCATCACCGCCACCACCCCGCCGAGGCCGATCGGCATCGCCTCGATCGTCGTCGCAAACAGCGACGGGCAGTCGGCCACGCTCACCGATGCATTCACGTACACCGCTGCGGCCGCACCCACCGTCACCAGCGCCGCGCCGACCTCGGGCAGCGTGGGCGGTGGGACGAGCATCACGATCACCGGCACCGGCTTCGTCAGCGGCGCGACGGTCACCGTCGGCGGCGTCGCCGCGACCGGCGTCACCGTCGCCAGCGCGACGAGCATCACGGCGACCACGCCCGCTGCGGCCTCCACGGGCGCGGTGGCGATCGCGGTCGCCAACCCCGACACGCAGACCGGCATCGCGGCGAACGCGTTCACGTACACGCCTCGCCCGGCACCCACGATCTCGAACATCTCGCCCGCGACCGGCGCGAGCCTGGGCGGCACGAGCGTCACCGTGACCGGTACGAACTTCGTCACGGGCGCGACGCTGACCATCGGTGGTGTGGCGGCAGCGAGCACGGTCGTCAGCGCCACCTCGATCACCGCGACCACGCCGCAACACGCGAGCGGCGCGACGAGCGTCGTCGTGACGAACCCGGACGGCCAGAGCGTGACCCTCACGAACGGCTACACGTTCAGCGCCAACAGCGCGCCGACCTCGACCGGCATCGAGCCGAGCACGGGGACCACGAACGGCGGCGACTTCTTCACGATCACCGGCACCAACTTCCTCGCGGGCGCCACCGTGCTCTTTGGCGGCACGGCAGCGACGCAGGTCTCGATCCCCAACAGCACGACGATCACCGGCTACACCCCCGCCAAGAGCGCGGGCACGGCGACCGTGATGGTGCAGAACTACGACGGCCAGATGGTCACGATCTCCGGTGGCTTCGGTTTCCAGGCCGACGCCGCCCCGACGATCGCGA
Organism: Dehalococcoidia bacterium; assembly: GCA_041674885.1. Taxonomy (GTDB): domain Bacteria; phylum Chloroflexota; class Dehalococcoidia; order UBA2979; family UBA2979; genus RH-chloro-G1. The sequence continues at coordinate 6,714 of JBAYUZ010000033.1, read as the reverse complement.
GCGTCACCCCGAACGCAGGGCCCATCGCGGGCGGCACGCTGGTCACCATCACCGGCACCGGCTACAAGACGAACCCAACCGTCACCATCGGCGGCTTCGGCGTGACGCCGTACGCGGTGAGCACGACGAGCATCAAGCTCATCACGCCGCCCGGCGTCGCCGGCAAGGCCGATGTCGTCGTCACGAACGCCGACGGGCAGACCGTGACCTCGACGGGCGGCTTCGCGTACGAGAGCGCCGCGCCGAGTGTGACTGGCATCACCCCCGACAGCGGCCCCATCACCGGCGGCACCGTCGTGACGATCACCGGTAGCGGCTTCGAGAAGGGCGCGAGCGTCACCTTCGGGGCGGTCGCGGCGACCTCGGTGGTGGTGAACAGCAGCACCGAGCTCACGGCGATCGCCCCGGTGCAGACCACGGCAGGCATGGTCGACGTCCTCGTCCGCAACGCGACGAGCGCGGCGGCGACGCTGAGCGGCGGCTTCTCTTATCGCGCGGCGGGTGCCGCGACGGTTGGCGCCTCACCGCCACCCGGCGGCATCGTGATCGTGGTTGCGGGGACGACGGACTTGCAGGCGCTGATCAGCGCGCAGAAGTTCACCGTCTCGGCCGTGTACCGCCTCGATGTTGCGAAGCAGGTGTGGCAGACCCACATCGTTGGCGCCCCCGCATCGGTCAACAACCTCACGTCGCTGAAGGCGACCGACATCGTCCTCCTGCGGCGATAACGAGCCTTCTCCCGTTGCACTCGCGCCCCTTGGCCGCTCCCTTGCGTTCCCGTCACGTGCGGCCTCTAATGCGTCCGTAATCACGCGAGGGGGCTGCCATGTCCATCTTCACCACGCTCCGCAGCAGCACGTTCAGGCGTCGGGCGGCGCAGCAGTTGGCGCTCGTCACGATCGCCGCCCTCACCACCGCCTGTGGCATCGCCGATGTCTGCTTCAACGGCAGCGAGGTCGCCCTGGGCAAGAAGGCCCCGCCCCGCGACGACCAGATCCCATTCGCGACGCTGCCTCCTACAACCGCGACCGCAGCACCGAAGACCAGTGCCACCGCCGCCGCAAGCGGCACGACGGCGAGCACCCCTGCAGCGATCAGCGGCACTCTCGGGATCGGGTACGACCACCCGCCGTTCATGCAGCCGTGGGGCGTGGGCGGCAACAGCATCGCCTTCGTGTGCGGACAGGTCGCAGGCGGCCCGACGGCGATCGAGGTTGGCCTGAGCGGCACTACCGGGCAGCCGGGGAACCTCGTGGTGCCGGTTGGCCCGGATGGGAAGTTCAGCGCGCCGTTCCCGATCATGCAGTACGGCACGCTCAACGCCTCGGTGACCCAGGCGCAGACGGCGAGCGGCCCGCGTCCCGTCTCCGGCATCGCCGCGAAGCCGCTGGAGGTCAAGGCCGGAGCCGACGTCGCCTGCGCGCCATAGCGCGACCCCGGACGCACGATGCGGAGCGCGGGCTTACGAGGTGAGCCAGCGCTCCTTCGCATCCGGCCACTCGTCGTCGAGGATGCTCAGGTACTGCGTGTCGACATAGGTACCATCCGCGCGACGATCGTTGTGCCGCATGGTGCCCTCCAGGCGGAAGCCCGCCTTCTGGTACGCGCGGATCGCCCGCGCGTTGCGCACATCGGGATCGATCGTCACGCGGTGCACGCGCTTCACCTCGAACAGGTAGTCGAGCATCGTGCGCACCGCCTCGGTACCGATCCCGCGATCGCGATCCCCTGGCGCACCGAGGTAGATATCGACGCCCGCCGACCAATCGGAGTCGGTGTCGGCGTACGGGTGCCAGTACTGGATGCAGCCGACATCCCGCCCATCCGCCTCGACCATGAAACGCCAGCACGGGTTCACATCCGGCTCAAGCTCTTCCTCGGCGAGCTCGGCCTCCGAGACAGGCGGCTCGTCCCACCACTGCATGACCTCGGGGTCGTGGCGCCAGCGGAACAGCGTGGGGATGTCGGAGGCGCGGATCGGGCGCAGCAGCAGGCCGGTTGGGCCGACGATCGGCTCGTGGTCACCGGGCGGTCGCACCTCGTAGCGGCTCACCGGCCATCCTCGATGCGCTCGGCGCGCTCCATGCGGTCGAGCGCGGCCTGCGTCGCGCGCGCCCAGCGCTCCACCTGCTCCGCCGCCGCATCGATGCCCGCGTCGACGACATCCGCGACGGTGAGCGGATAGTACGGCCGGCTCGGGTACGAGCCGTACGAGGTCGGCGTGCCGGTGAGCTGCCAGCCGCGGCGCTCGGAGCCGAGCACGCCCTGTGCTCGCGCGCGCGCTGCCGCCGACGACATGCCGACGAGGAAGTCCGCGAGCATCCGCCGCGCGTACGCCAGCCCCTCAGGCGAGTACAGGTGCGGGTGCTGCAGGTGGTACGTCAGCACCAGCAGATGGTGCTGCTGGCGCGGCGCCGGGCGTTCGTACTCCCAGCCGAGCAGCGTGTGGAAGTCGTCGTCACAGGAGCGGCCGTCGAGGCGCGGCGCGCCGCACGCTTCGCATGCGTCATGTGCGTCGCGCCTCGATGTCGTCACGAGGCGGCGAACTCCCGGCACTTGATCGCGCGCTCCAGGTCGTCGTTCGCCTCCCGCAGGGAGCGCACGAGCGTCGGCAGCTCCTCGCTGACCGTCCCGACAAAGCGCTGCGAGCGATCGAGGATCGCGCGCTCCACGCGAAAGTCCGGGAACAGCGCCCCGAACCAGGCACGCGAGAACTCGTGCGTGCGCTCCTGGAAGACGGTCGTCGCATCCTCGAAGAATCGCTCCGCGTACGGCGCAAGCAGCTCCTTCTGGCAGTACCACTGGAAGCCGCCCATCGCGGCGCTGGTGAGGTGCAGCGAGCCGTAGCCCTCGCCCTTGAACTTCTCCCACGCGGCGGCCTTCACCGCGGCATCCGGCACGGAGACCTCGCAGCGCAGCGCGGCGCGCTGACCGCGGTCGCTGGGGTCGCGACGCTTCTCCTCCTCGACGCGTGCCGAGGCACCGTCGAGGCCGTAGCCGACGAAGCGCGCGGCGATCTCCCAGCGCATCGCCTGGTCGACGGTGAAGCCCTCGACGGTCAGCTCGCCGTCCGCGAGGCGGGCGCAGTGCCGGATGTCATCGGGCGTGATCGCCACGCCGATGAGCGTGCGGCCCCAGGTGATCTGCGGGTCGCCCTGCGGCGCGCGCTGCAGCATCTCCCACGCGACCTGGAAGAAGCGGTGCCCCTGCTCCTCGCGCTGGTCGTCCGGGACGAAGCGCGAGATCGCGCCGGTCGCGCCCGCGAGGATCGTCTCGACGAGCTCGGGGTTCGTCTCGGCACCGATCTGCCGCGCGACCAGGTCGAGGTAGTCCGTCGACCGCAGCTGCTGGTCGCGCACCATGTTCCACAGCGCCTGCCACGTGATCTGCCGCAGCAGCGGGTCGTCGATGCTGCCGAGGCGCTCGCGCACGAAGTCGAGCGAGCGCTCGTCCAGTGCGACCTTCACGAAGCCGTGGTCGTTGTAGTTCGGCATCACGAACTGCGGCGCGGGCTTGCCGATGGCCGCCGGCACCTCGGTCTCCGCGCCGGCGATGTCGGCCGGGACGGCCTCGATCGTCGCGCGGTCGCCCTCGGCGCGCACGAGCGCGACTTCGAGGTGGTGCGGGCGCAGCGTCGGGTAGTCGGCGAGCGCGGTCTGCCCGATCGCGAGTCGCGTCACGCGCTCGCCGTCGGCTTCCCACTGCGCCGCCACGGTGTTCAGCGAGGGCGTCTCCAGCCACGCGCGCGCCCACTCGTGCAGGTCGCGGCCCACGCCCTCGCCCAGCGCGTCGAGCCACTGGGAGAGCGTGGTGTTGCCGTACGCGTGGCGCTGGAAGTAGATGCGCATCCCGTCACGGAAGCCCTCGAGGCCCATCGCCGCGACGAGCTGCTTGATGACGGACGCGCCCTTCCCGTACGTGATGCCGTCGAAGTTCAGGAAGGTGTGCTCGGTGTCCGGCACCTCGCCCGCGATCGGGTGCGTGGTGATCAGCTGGTCCTGCCGGTACGCCCACGACTTCATGCCTGAGTTGAACGCCTGCCACGCCGAGGTGAAGCGCGTGTTCGAGGCGAGCGCGAGGTACGCCATGTACGTGGCGAACGACTCGTTCAGCCAAAGATCGTTCCACCAGCGCATCGTCACCAGGTCACCGAACCACATGTGCGCCATCTCGTGCAGCACGACCTCGGCGCGACCGAGGCGCTGTGTGTCCGTCGGCGGGTCACGGAAGATGAGGCGCTCCGAGTGCGTGATCGCCGCGACGTTCTCCATCGCGCCCGCGTTGAACTCCGGCACGAACACCTGGTCGTACTTCCCGAACGGGTACGGCGTCGCGAAGAACTCCTCGTAGAAGTCGAGGCCCTGGCGAGTCACCGTGAACAGCTCATCGGTGTCGAGGTGCTTCACCAGCGACTTGCGGCAGAACAGCCCCAGCGGGATGCCGCGGTGGTCGGCGTGCACCGCGTGGTACGGCCCCGCGATGAGCGCGAACAGGTACGTGCTGAACGGCTTCGTCGTCGCGAAGGTGTGCACCGTGCGGCCCGCGCCTGCGGCGCTCGATGCCGTCTCGGGTGCGTTGCTGATCAGCTGCCAGTCGTCCGGCGCGGTGACGCTCAGCGTGTACGTCGCCTTGATGTCCGGCTGGTCGAAGTTCGGGAAGAGCCGGTGCGACTCGTACGGCTCGAAGTTGGTGTAGAGGTACTCCTCGCTGTCCTCGGGGTCGATGAACTGGTGGAAGCCGTCGCCGGTGTGGTCGTACTCATTCTCGTACGCCACGCGCACGGTGTTCTCGCTCGCCAGCGCCGAGCCCGGCAGCGCGAGGCGGTAGCCAGTCCACAGCGGCGCGGCGTCGAGCACCTGCCCGTTGACCTCGAGTCGCTCGATCGTGCGCCCGCGGAAGTCGAGGAACGTGTCACCGCTGCCACTGAGTTGGAAGCGAATCGTCACCTCACCGCGGTACGTCGCGGCGCCGCGCGTCAGGCCCAGCGACAGGTCGTACGAGACCTGCGAGACGCGGGCGGCGCGCGCCTCGGCCTCCGTCTGCGTGAGGACGTCGCGGGACGTGGGCTGCGCGGGTGCGGTGGTCATCGGTGCCTCCTCGTGCGTGTCGTTGTGTGCGATCGGGTTCGTCGAGCGATCGTCAGGGCAGGTGGACGACGCCGTCGTCGTCCAGCGGGAAGAACGGGTTGTAGGCGACCTCCCACGGGTAGCCGTCGGGATCCGCGAAGTAGCCGGAGACGCCGCCCCAGTCGGCGCGCGTCGCAGGCTTCAGGACGCGCCCACCGGCAGCCTCAGCGGCAGCGAGGGCGCCCGAGACCTCGGCCTCCTCCGGCACATTCACGGCGAGCGCCTGCCCGCCGAAGCTGCCGCGCCCGGGCGACAACGCGGCGTCCTCGGCCAGCGCGTCGTACGACCAGAGGATGAGGCCCGTGCCGGTCACCCCGCGCATGAACGAGATCTCATCCTGCGAGGCGGACGAGCGCGTCCAGCCGAGCGCGGCGTAGAACGCGGTCGCCCGCGCGAGGTCGCTGACGCCGAGCGTGACGAAGTTCAGCCGAGCCAGCGAAGCCATGTCACCCCCTCGGCTGCCCGTCGCGGGCGCGAGCAGTCAGTATACGGGGCGCCCGGGGAGCCTCGGCAGGACCTGTCAGCGGGGGGCGGTGTGCGTGGGCGTCGAGGCCTGCTGCGCCTTCTTGCGCACCTGCCGCCAGCGCACGACCGAGACGACGACCAGCGCGATCGCGAGGCCGTACCAGGTGAGCGCGTAGTCGAGGTGCGGAACCGCCTTACCGTCGACGTTGTAGAGCTGCAGCGGCAGGCTGTCGGGTCGGCGGCGTGCGTCGTCGATGGTCTGGCGACGGCCCTGCGTGAGCTGCCAGTCGACCATCGGATACGACAGCTGCTTGCCCATTTCGGCGGGGTCGAGGCGCGTCCAGTCGCCGGTCGGCGTCTGGCGGCCCGGATCGAGGTCGACGCTGCGGGCGAGGCCCTCGATCGTCGCTCGCTCCTCGCGGGCGAGGTCGGCGAGCACGCGCTCGCGCTCGACGTCCGGGAACCAGCCGCGGTTCACGAGGATCGCCGGGCCGCCGCCGTCGGGCTGGAGCGGTGTGACAACCTCCTTGCCCAGCGTATCGAGGCGCGCGCGGTTCGCGAGCAGCATCGTGTGCGCGTTGTCCCACGTGCCGCGCACAGTGACGCGTCGGTAGTCGAGGTCGGCGGCGGTCATCCCCGCCTTCGGATCCCACGGCACGGGGTCGGCGGCGTAGCGCGACTCGCGGTACTCCTTGTGCTGGTCGCCGGCGCGGAGGCGGATCACCTGCCAGGTGCCCAGGCCACACAGCACGCAGAACGCCGCAAGGATGAGCCCGATCGTGGCGAGAGTCTTCAATCGCTCCATGCGATCCAGCATCGCGCTCCCACCGCGTGACGTCGAGGCGGCATCACGGTCGCCCGCAGCAGGTTTGCGCGCATCGGGCCGCGGCGCCGCCTCGCGTGCCGCGCCAGGGGCTACGATGCGGGCAGGCGCACGAGGGAGACGACGATGGTGCTGGGCCTGTTCTTCACGTTCCTGCTGGCAATGGCGGTGCTGACCGTCATCATCCTCGCGCTGGCGCTGTTCACGGTGGAGCAGCAGACCGCGGCGGTCATCGAGCGCTTCGGGAAGTTCGTGCGCATCGCCGGGCCCGGCCTCAACATCCGCATCCCGATCATCGAT
>JBAYUZ010000032.1:0-22275 GCA_041674885.1 Dehalococcoidia bacterium | reverse complement strand
TCCGCGCGCCTACACCGGCTGGTACTTCGCGGAGTCGCGCAGGAAGGCGGCCATGCCCAGGTCGGTGAGCGGGTGCTTCAGCATCTGGAGCAGCACGTTCGAGGGCACCGTGGCGATGTGGGAACCGGCCAGCGCGGCCTCGGTGACGTGTCGGGTGTGGCGAACGCTCGCCGCGATCACCTGCGTGTCGAGGCCGTGCCGGTCGAAGATGTCGATGCAATCGCGCACGACCTGCATCCCGTCCTCGCCGATGTCGTCGAGGCGGCCGATGAACGGCGAGACGAACGCCGCACCCGCGCGGGCGGCGAGCAACGCCTGGTTCGCCGAGAAGATGAGCGTGGTGTTCACGCGGATGCCCTCGGCGGCGAGGCGCTTGATCGCCTGCAGCCCCTGCTCATCCAGCGCGACCTTCACGACGACGTTCGGATGCCACGCCGCGATGCGCTTCCCCTCCGCAACGATCTCGTCGGCGGTGGTGGAGACGCACTCCGCGGAGATGGGGCCGTGCACGACCTCGCAGATCTCCAGGACGCGGTCCCGGTACTGCACACCCTCGCGCGCGAGCAGCGAGGGGTTGGTGGTGACGCCCGAGATGACGCCCATCGCTGCGGCGCGACGAATCTCATCGATGTTTGCGGTGTCCAGGAACAGTTCCATGCGTCTCTCCTCGTACGGCCCGACCTAGAACGGCTGGAACACGGCCAGCGCCACGAGGACGGGGATGGTGATCACGATCAGCGTGCCGAAGACCACGGGAACGCGGTCTTGCAGCGCGTCGCGCAGCGCCTCGGTCGACTCGCCCTGCTTCTGCGCCTGTAGTGCAAGGTAGCGCACGCGTCGAAGGCCAACGCCCATCAGCGGCAGGAAGATGAAGACGTCGATGGCGTAGATGATCATCTTCACCAGCAGCCAGCCGGTGCCGAAGAAGTTCATGTTCTCCGCCGCCGCCCAGCCGAAGCCGGTGAAGACGACGCCGACAACGCCCGGGAGCAGCCAGCGCGACTCGTTCTGCTGCGCCTCACTCAGGAGCACGGCGCGAACATCGAGGTCTTTCGTGGCCCACGCGCGCCACGTCGGCACGATCACGGCGCCGACGCCGGTCATCAGCCAGAAGAGTGTCAGGAGGTGCAGCAGCCGGAACAGGTTCACGCGGTGGAACCTGTCGGCGCCTGCTGACGCCCCTTCGAGTACTCGACGGCCGCGCCGATGAAGCCGCTGAACAGCGCGTTCGGCTGGTTGGGGCGGCTCGTGAACTCCGGGTGGAACTGCGCGCCCACCATCCACGGGTGGTCACGCAGCTCGACGATCTCGACCAGGCGGCCGTCCGGCGACCAGCCGGAGGCGACCAGGCCGTGCGCCAGCAGCTGCGGGAGCAGCGCGTTGTTCACCTCGTAGCGGTGGCGGTGGCGCTCGCGGACGATCTCCTGGCCGTAGGCCTCGAACGCCCGCGTGCCGGGCTCGAGGCGGCACGGGTAGCCGCCGAGGCGCATCGTGCCGCCCATGTCCTCGACGCCCTGCTGCTCGGAGAGCAGCGAGATGACGGGGAACGGCGTGCGCGGATCGGCCTCGGTCGTGTTGGCGCCGGGCATCCCCGCGACGTTGCGCGCGAACTCCGTGACGAGCATCTGCATGCCCAGGCAGTCCCCGAGGTAGGGGATGCGCTCCTCGCGTGCGTAGCGCACGGCGGCGATCTTCCCCTCCAGCCCACGATCCCCGAAGCCGGGGCAGAGCAGGATGCCATCGACGTCGCCGATCACCTCGGCGGCCGAACGCACCTCGAGATCCTCGGAGTGCACCCAGAGCAGGTCGAGGCCCGCGCGGTGCTCGACGCCCGCGTGGATGAGCGCCTCCTTGATGGAGAGGTAGGCGTCGTGCAGCTCCACGTACTTGCCGACGAGGGCGATGCGCAGCGACCGCTCCGGGGCGCGCAGGCGCTCCACGAAGGAGCGCCACTCGCTCAGCTCGGCGCGCGCGGCAGGCAGGCCCATGTGCCGCGCGATGATGTCGCCGATGCCGGTGGCATCGAGGTACAGCGGCACCTCGTAGATCGAGTCGGCGGTCTCCAGCGCGATCACGGAGTCGAGGTCGACGTTGCAGAACTGGCTGATCTTCTCGCGCAGGGAGCGCCCGACCGGGAAGTCGGAGCGGGTGACGATCACGTCCGGCTGGATGCCAAAGGAGCGCAACTCGCGCACGGAGTGCTGCGTGGGCTTGGTCTTCAGCTCCTTCGTCGCGCCGATGCAGGGCAGCAGCGTGACGTGGATGGAGAGCGTGTCCTCCGGCCCGACGGCGTAGCGCATCTGGCTGATCGCCTCAAGGAAGGGCTGACCCTCCATGTCGCCGACCGTGCCGCCGACCTCGACGAGCACGATGTCGGCGTCCATCTCCTGGCCCGCCACGCGGATGCGGCGCTTGATCTCGTTCGTGATGTGCGGAATCGGCTGGATGGTGCCGCCCAGGAAGTCGCCGCGGCGCTCCTTGCGGATGACCTCCTCGTACACCTGGCCCGTCGAGGACGACGAGGCGCGGGTGACGTTCATGCCGAGGAAGCGCTCGTAGTGGCCCAGGTCGAGGTCGGTCTCCGCACCGTCGTCGGTGACGTACACCTCGCCGTGCTGGTAAGGCGACATGGTGCCGGGGTCGACGTTGATATAGGGGTCAAGCTTCAGGATCGCGACGCGATGCCCGCGGGCCTTCAGGATGCGACCGACCGAGGCGGCCACGATGCCCTTGCCAACGGAACTCACGACGCCGCCGGTCACGAAGATGTACTTCGTCATGTCAGCGCTGCCTTGTGGAGGGGGAGTTGAGGGGACACGCCCAATCCTCGGTCACCGCGCCCGGGCCGTCAACGCGCGAGCGTGCTCGACTACACTCAGCGACGCAACGAGGAGTCAGGAGTAGCCGTGGACGACGCTCCCGTTCGGCAGGCCGTGCGCGTGCTGCTAGTCGATCCGCGGGATCGCGTACTGCTGCTCCACGCCTCGCTGGCCGACGGGCGCACGATCTGGGTTCCGACGGGAGGCGGCCTCGAACCTGGCGAGACGAGCTCGGAGGCCGTGCTGCGCGAGGTGTACGAGGAAACTCGCATCCTGCTCCCCGGTCCCGGCGCGCATGTCTGGACGCGGACCGTGGAGTTCAGCGGGCCGCAGGCACTGGCCTTCGGGAGGCTGCATCGTGAGGAATGGTTCCTGACGAGGCTCCCAGCGGAGACCGCCGTGACCCTCGACGGCAACCCTGACGCGGTCGAGTTCGACACGCTGCTCGACCATCGGTGGTGGTCAGCCGACGAAATCGACGCCGCGCCGGAGATCGAGTTCGTGCCTCGCGCCCTGGGCAGGTTGCTGCGCCCACTCCTGTTGGGCGATCTCCCGGCGACGCCGCTGCCGATCGGGCTCTAGCGGCTCCCCGTCCACTGACGCCTCGCCCACCCCAAACCGCGCTGGCGCGGTTGCCGGGCCGTTGAGGCCCGCCGTACCCTCGGACGATTCACCTCCGTTCACTCGCACCGCCGAGGGGGTTCCCGTGGCGATCGCTCAGCAGATCTCGACGCTGTCCAACGGCCTGCGCGTCGTCACGACGCAGCTGCCGACGGCCCAGTCCGCCGCCGTCGCCTACTTCGCGGGCATCGGCTCGCGGGGTGAGGATCCGAGGACGAACGGCCTGTCCCACTACCTGGAGCACATGCTGTTCAAGGGCACCACGAACCGCCCGACGGCACCGCTGATCTCGCAGGCGATCGAGGGCGCGGGCGGCAACCTGAACGCCTACACGACCCACGAGATCACCTGCTACTGGAACCTCGTCCCCTTCGAGGCGGCCTCGACCGGCATCGAGGTGGTCGCCGACATGATCCAGCACTCGCTGCTGGCGCAGGAGGAGATCGACCGCGAGCGCACGGTGGTGCAGCAGGAGATCCGCCGCAGCCACGACAACCCCGGCCAGTGGGTCGGCGAGCTGCTGGGCAGGGCGACGTTCGGCGACCAGCCGGTGGGCTGGCCGGTCGCGGGCTCGCTGGAGACCGTGGAGGCGCTGCAGCGCGCCGACTTCGTCGAGCACATGGAGCGCTTCTACACCGCCTCGAACTCCGTGTTCTCGGTGGCGGGGAACGTCGAGCACGCGGCGGTCGTCGCGGCTGCCGAGGCTGCGTTCACGCACCTGCCCGTCGGCACCGCCTCGGCGGTCGCTCCGGCGACGCACGGCCTGCCGGCCGAACGCATCGTCGTGGAGCAGCGCGAGCTGGAGCAGACGCAGATCGCGCTGTCGATGCAGGCGCTGCCGCGCCGCGACCCCGACCGCTACGCCCTCGAGATCCTGCACACGATCCTCGGTCGCGGCATGTCGTCGCGGCTGTTCGAGGAGGTGCGGGAGCGCCGCGGGCTGGCGTACTCGGTCGGCTCGCGCGTCTCGCGGTTCCAGGACATCGGCTCGTTCACCGTCGCCGCGGGCGTCACGCGCGCCCAGCAGGAGGAGGCGCTGCAGGTGATCGTGGAGCAGCTCCACAAGATCACCGACGAGCCCGTCGCGGCCGAAGAGCTGCGCCGCGCTATCGATTACGCCGCGGGCTCGTTCCGGCTCTCCTTCGAGACGCCGATGGCGTACGGCCAGCGCTTCGGCGAGCAGCTGCTGCAGGACGGCACGCTGGAGCCGGTGGACGAGACGGTTGCCGCGCTCCGCGCCGTGACCGCCGAGGATGTGCGCCGCGTCGCGCAGCGCGTGATCGGCCCCGGCGAGTACGCGCTGGCGGTCGTCGGCCCCTCGGCCGTGGAGGACCGCCTCGCGGCGATCCTCGGCGCGTAGCCGAGCCGCCTCGATGCCCCGCGCGGAGCACGACGGCGTCCGCATCTATTACGAGGACTTCCCGCCGCGCCACGAGGAGCCGGGCTGGCCGGGCGAGGAGGGGCTGACGCCCCTCGTGCTGGCGCACGGCTTCGGCGTCGACCTGACGATGTGGGACTGGCAGCTGGAGCCGCTCTCGTGGCGGCGGCGGCTGATCCTCTGGGACGCGCGCGGTCACGGCCAGTCCGCCGCCCCCGCCGAGGACGACGCGTACTCGATGCCGCTGCTCGCGGGCGACCTGGCCGCGGTGCTGGATCATGCGGGCATCGAGCGCGCGGTCATCGGCGGGATGTCGTTCGGCGGGATGATCGCGCTGCAGTTCGCGGTCGACTTCCCCGCCCGGACGCGCGCGCTGATCCTCTCCGACTCGGCCCCGCGCGGCGCCTCGGTCGCGACGGCAACTCCCGAGGCCCACGGCGCGCGCCGGGCGATGCTCGAGCGGCCCGACCTGACCTCGGTGCTGCCGACGCTGCAGATGCCGACGCTCGTGATCTACGGTGAGCACGACGTGCGCATCGCGGAGGGCATCCCGGCGCTCGCCGCGGGGCTGCCGCGACGGCGTATCGTCTGCCTGCGTGGCTGCACCCACGGCACCTCGGCGCAGCGCCCCGATGCGTGGACCGACGAGGTGCAGCGGTTCCTGGAACACGTCGATACCGGGATGCGGGTCGGCGGAGAGGAGACGGTCTAGATGCTCACGCTTCGCTCCAGCCTGCTCATCGATGCGCTCGACGCCGACGCGCTGGGCGCCGCCGAGGCGACCGCCGCCGACGCCGTGCTCATCGACCTCGCCTCGCCCGCCGCCGCCGAGGCGCGCGCAGACGCTCGCCGCGCCGCGAACCGCGCGCTGCTGGCGATCGCCGCCACCGGCCGCCCGGTACACGTGCGCGTCTCCGACACCCGCTCCGGGGAGACCGAGGGCGACATCATGTCGGTCGTGCGCGCCGGGCTGAGCGCCGTCGTGCTCGCGGGCAGCGAGCGCCCGCAGGACGCGCGCGAGCTGGATGTCGCGATCCGCAAGCAGGAGATGCGCCGCAACATCGAGCCCGGCACGGTGCGCCTGATCGCCGAGGTCGACAGCGCGGCCGGGCTGCGCGCGCTGCCGGGCATCCTCGACAGCATCGACCGGCACTCGGCAGTCTCGCTGCACGCGCCCGCGTTCGCCGCGCGGCTCGGGGTACGCGGGCCGCTGGCCGGCGCGACCGCGCTGCTGGAGCACGCGATGGCGGAGATCGCCGTCACCACCTCGGCGGCGGGGATCGCGTGGATGCTCGCCGTGCCGGGCGTCGACGCCGCCACGCGCGCGGCGCTCGCGAACCGCGCGCACGCGCTGGGCGCGGCGGGCGTCGTCGTAGCCTCCGAGGCCGAGGCGCAGGGCTTCAACCGCCTGTTCGCCCCCGACGAGGCAGCGGTCGCCGCAGCACGCGCGGTCGTCGCGGAGTGGGAGGCGCTGCGCGCCCGTGACGCCGAGGTCGGTGTCGCTGCCGGCCAGGTCGTCGACCGCCGCACGATGCGCCTCGCCCGCGGCGTCATCACGCGCGCCGACGCCGTCGCCGCCCGCGAGCGCGTCCGCTAGGTCACCCTACCCCTCGGCGAGCGGGACGAGGCCGGCGGGGAGCACCCCCTAGACGCGGATGCCGAGGCTCCCGAGCAGCGCGCGCACCTCGGCGATGACGGCGCGGTGGCGACGGGTGAGCAGGTCGCGCGTGCGCTCGATGCGGGCGAGGTCGGCGGCGTCGAGCAGGCCCGCGGCGCGCGCCGCCTCGACGTCCTCCTCGTCCTCCCAGCGCGGCACGCCGTCAGTGACCCAGAGGTCGAGCTCCAGGTCGAGGTAGGACAGCTCGCCCCCCGCCTCGGTGACGGCGTCGATGCGACAGTCGCGCAGCACGTCGAACCGCGTGCGCACCGGTGCGCCGGGGTCACGCGGCACGAGGTGGTAGACGAGGTAGGAGCGGCGCGGCCAGAACACGCCGTAGGAGTCGACCGGACCGTGGCCCGCCTCGAGCGGGAAGCGCACGACGACCGCCGAGAGCAGCCGCGCGACCAGCTCGCACTCGAAGCGCCCGGCGCGGCCGTCGAGGTGGCGCTTCACCTCGAACACATGCGGCACGCGGGGGTCGAGCGGGAGCGCACGGTAGGAGGTCACGGGGCGGACACGAGCCACGCGGCGACGGGCGTCCCGCTCGCGATGCCGGCGAGGTCGTAGCCCACAGCGACCTCGGCGCCCGCGCGCACGGCGGGGGCGACGAGCGTGCCGGGGACGAGGCGGAGCATGAGTGCGCGACCCTCGATGGTGACGGCGGCGCGCTGTGCCCCCCGGTCGAGCGAGGTGAGCACGCCGCGCGCCTGCACCGCGCCCGCCCAGCGCGCCGCGCCGCCCTCGGCGGCGAGGTGGACGGCGTGCGTGCCGCCGAGGCCGTCGCGAGCGACGACGCGGAAGCCGGGCGTCCGCACGTCCGCGCACGCCTCGCCCGGACGGGGCGCGCCGAGGCAGCTCGAGGGCCAGACGACCGCCTCGGCGGCGGTCACGGCGAGCTCGCGTGCGGGCAGCGCCAGCCACTCGGCGAGCAGCGCCGCGGCGCGGGCGGCGGCGGGCTCGACCTCGGCGGGCAGCGGGGGCACATCGCCACGCGGGACGGCGGTCGAGGTGACGACGGGGGGCAGCGTCGTGGCGACGACGGTGGCGGTGGCGGTCGGCTCGGCGAGGGGGGAGCGGGTCGGCGGGCGCACGGCACCGCACGCGAGCGTCAGACTCCCGGCAACCACGAGCGCGAACAGCCTCGAATATCGCCGCACGCCGCCTCCTTCCCCGCCACTGGGCTGCTGGTATGATCTCGCGGGCCACCGACCATGGCCATCCAGTGTCCCGATGCGGAAGGAGCCGGCGCGAGGCGCCGGAGCGCGCTATGCCGGCAACCGTGATCATCGGCGGTCAGTGGGGTGACGAGGGCAAGGGCCGCGTCGTCGACTTCTTCGCACGCGAGTGCTCCATGATCGGCCGCTACTCGGCCGGTAGCAACGCGGGCCACACCATCGTGAACGAGCGCGGTCGCTTCGCGCTCCACCTGGTGCCGGCCGGCATCTTCTACGGCGACAAGACCTGCGTCATCGGCAACGGTGTCTCGATCCTGCCGACCACGCTCATCAGCGAGCTGTCGATGCTGGAGGAGCGCGGCGTCGACACCTCGCAGCTGCTCATCAGCGACCGCGCGCACGTCGTCATGCCGTGGCACGTCGTCATCGACAAGCTGGACGAGGCGATGCGCGGCGAGAACGCGATCGGCACGACCGGCACGGGCACCGGCCCGGCGTTCATCGACAAGACCGCACGCCTGGGCATCCGCACCGGCGACCTGCTCAACCCGGAGGAGTTCGCGGCCAAGCTGCGGCTCATCCTGGACTACAAGAACAAGGTCATCACGCAGCTCTACGGCGGCGACGCCCTGAGCTACGACGAGATCTACGCGCAGTACCGCGACTTCGGTGAGCGGCTGCGTGAGTACGTGACGAACACCGCCGAGGTCGTCCAGGACGCCCACGAGCGCGGCGAGCAGATCCTGCTCGAAGGTGCGCAGGGGACGCTGCTCGACCTCGACAGCGGGACGTATCCGTACGTCACGTCCTCGGTGCCGTCGTCGGTGGCGGCGGGTGCATGCATCGGCATCGGCCTGGGGCCGACGGCGATCCAGCGCGTGGTCGGCGTGTACAAGGCGTACCAGACGCGCGTCGGCAACGGCCCGATGCCGACCGAGCTGTTCGACGAGGACGGCGACGCCCTCCGCAACCACGGTCTGAGCCAGGGCACCGCCGAGTTCGGCACGACCACCGGGCGGCCTCGCCGCTGCGGGTGGTTCGATGGCGTGCTGGCGCGCACGACGGCGCGGCTGAACGGGCTGAGCTCGGTGGCGCTCACGCGCCTCGATGTGCTCGCGCAGTTCGACCGCATCAAGATCTGCACCGCGTACGAGCTCGATGGCCAGCGCCTGAGCGCGCTGCCGCCGTCGCTCGCCGCCTCCGTCCGCGTCACTCCCGTCTACGAGGAGCTGCCCGGCTGGAAGCAGGAGATCAGCGACGTGCGCGCCTTCGGCGATCTGCCGAAGGAGGCGCGCGACTACGTGCACCGCATCGAGTCGCTGCTGGGCGTGCCGGTCGACATGATCTCGGTCGGCCCGGAGCGCGACCAGGCGATCGTCACGCGCAACATCTTCGGCGGCACGCTCTAGCGCGTCCGCACGCATCCGAGGGGCACCACGAGTGAACTCGATCGTCCTGGGACTGCACGTGCTGTTCGCCTCGATGCTGGTCGGGCCGCAGGTGCTGCTGTTCCTCGCGGTGATCCCCGCGACCTGGCTCATCCCCAGCGAGCAGCTGCGCCGCGAGGTGACGCGCGTGGTGACGCGACGCTTCGCGTGGCTCGCGAGCATCGCAATCGGCGGGCTGGTGCTGACCGGCCTGTACCAGCTGAGTGCGGTCGTCTGCCCGGACGTGCGCGACCAGATGATGGACTACCGCTTCGGCGTCCTGTTCAGCGTGAAGATGCTGGCGTTCCTGGTGCTGCTCACCTCGATCATGCTGCACGGCATCATCTTCGGCCGTCGCATGCGCCTGATGTCCGAGGCGGTCGAGCGTGGCGAAGTGGAGCCGGGGCAGCTGGAGCAGGCGCGCCGCAACTCGCTGATGTTCTCCATGTTCATCCTCGTCCTCTCGGTCGCGGTGCTGTTCATGGGCGCCGCGCTGGGCAACCACGAGTACTCGTGCATGCCGATCGTCCCGTAGGGACATCGAGGTGGCCGTGCGCACGCTGCCTGACCTGCTTCGCCCCGGCCTCGATCTCGTCTTCGTGGGCATCAACCCCGGGGAGGAGTCGGCGCGCCGCGGCCACTACTACGCACACCCCGGCAACGGCTTCTGGCCCGCGCTGTCCGCGAGCGGCCTCGTCGCCCGCGCCGTGACGTGCGAGGACGACCGCGCACTCGCCGAGGAGGCGGGCATCGGCTTCACCGATGTCGTGAAGCGCGTTGTGACGGACAGCACGCAGATCACGGATGCGGAGCTGCGCGACTCGCTCGCGGGGTTCCGCGGGCGCATCGGGTACGCGCGGCCACGCATCGTCTGCTTCACCTCCGCGCGCGCGTTCGACACGTGCTTTCCCGGCGTGCGCGCCGCGAAGGCGTGGGGGCGGCAGTCCGCCTCGATCCCCACCCGAGGAGGTAGGGACAGCGAGGTGTGGGTGATGCCATCGACGTCCGGGCTTGCGGCGGGGCTGCGCCCGCAGATGCGCGCGGTGCTCGCCGACCTCGCTGCCGAGTTGCGAGGGGTGGCCGCGTGAGCCAGGAGCAGCGCTACCGCCCCGACGACGACTGCCCGCTCTACAGCGAGACGCTGGAGGAGCACATCGTCGCGTACACGCGCGGCACGGTGCCGAACCACGGGCGCTTCTGCGGCAACTGCTACACGCCACTGTCACCCGACACCGCGAAGTGCCCGCACTGCGGCACGCTCACCGACAGCGCCCTGCCCCCCGTCGAGGAGATCCCGAGCGAGATCATCGCGATGCTCCGCGAGCAGCGGCAGACAGAGTCGACGATCGTGAACTCGTTCGCGTACGCGGGGTTCATCATCGCGATCGCGGCGGCGCTGGCGCTGATCCTCGGCGTGCCGTACCTGCGGCCGGAGAGCGGCAACCTGATCGTGGCGACGATCGTGTTCACGCTGGTGCTGCTGATCGGAGGCCGCACGCTGGCGGCGATCCTCGGCGGCTACTACGGCGACCACTACGCCTACGCACGCGCGCGTCGTCGCCTCAGGGAGCGCTGGGCGTCCTGGGTGGCGTCGAGGGGTTAGTCGAAGCCCGCCAGACGCATCATTCGTTCGATCAACCAGTCAATCTGCACTGACTGGTTCGCGATCGCGATATCCGTCGGCACTTCGGTACTCTCAGCCTCGGTACCCGCTCCGAGGGCTCTTATGAACTTCCGCGACCGAACGAGCCGATTGCCGAGAATCAAACCGTGAGCGATCTCGTCCCTGAAATCCTTGACCTTGCCGAACTCATGGAGAACTTCCTCAATCTCTGCTCGGCGGGTGGGATCTCGCTCCGACTTGGCTAGATCGCAGGCGGTCTTGATCATCCTGCCAACGCTATGTTCACTGAATTTGTCCCCCGCGGCTTCGACACTCAGTCCCGACATCTCTCGGACGAGAACGTGTAGCACCAGCTCCGCCATCGTGAAGTTTGCGAAGAACTGGCGCAGATCGGGAAGGCCAACTTCCCATTCGGGGCCGGAGTCCGGCATACCTAGACCCGTACCGTCAGCACGTCGAGGCTGTGCTTCGCGAGCTCCGCGTCGATGCGGGCGCGGGCGTCGGCGGACGCCTCGATCATCGGGAGGCGGAGGCTACCGACGTTGATGTCGACGTGGTTCAGTGCGTACTTCACCGGGATCGGGTTCGTCTCGATGAACAGGATGTTGAACAGCGGCATCAGGCGCGCCTCGATCGCGCGCGCACCGGCGACGTCGCCGCGCACGTAGGTCGCGATCATCTCGCCGATCTGCGCGCCGACCAGGTGGCTCGCGACAGAGACGATGCCCCACCCGCCCTGGTCGAGGATGTCGAGCGTCAGCGCGTCGTCGCCGGACCAGAGCCGGAAGCCCTCGGGTGCCGCGTCGCAGATCGCCTTCGCCTGCTCCATGTTCCCGGCGGCCTCCTTGATGCCGACGATGTTCGGCACGTCGTTGGCCAGCCGCAGCGAGGTCTCCGCGGTCATGTTGAGCGAGGTGCGACCGGGGATGTTGTAGAGGATGCAGGGCAGCGGGGTCGCCTCGGCCAGCACGCTGAAGTGGCGGTACAGGCCCTCCTGCGGCGGCTTGTTGTAGTAGGGCACGGTGAACATGAGGCCGGTCATCCCGGCGCTCACACCCTCGCGCACCATCTCCAGCGACTCCGAGGTCGAGTTGGTCGAGGCGCCGCCGATGACGGTGGCGTCCGGGCCGACCGCGCGACGCACCGCGCGCCACACCTCGACCTGCTCCTCGATGCTGAGGGTCGGCGTCTCACCGGTCGTGCCGGTGAGCACGAGGCCGTCGGAGCCCGAGGCGAGCAGCAGCTTCGCGAGGGTGCCGGCCTGCTCGTAGTCGACCGAGCCGTCCGGTGCGAACGGGGTCACCATCGCGGTCAGCACCCGCCCGAAGTTCGCGTCCTTCGCCATCGAGATCTCCATCGTCCGCGCCGAGCCTCGGCGCACTTGCCCATCCTCGGAGGTGGTGCGGGGCAGGATACTCCGCCCGCACCGCCTCGATAAGCCGTCTCTGACCTTCGCCAGACCCTTCAACCTCGACCGACGCGTCGAACCGCGTCAGGAGGAAAGGGAGCGCTGGCGCTCAGATCTTGCCGCGGCGCATCAGCTCCTCGGCGATCTGGATCGCGTTGGTGGCGGCGCCCTTGCGCAGGTTGTCGGTCACGACCCAGAACGCGATGCCGTGGTCGGTGCTGTCGTCCTTGCGGAGGCGGCCGACGAAGGCGCGGTCATCGCCCGCCGTGTTCAGCGGCATCGGGTAGACGCTGTTCGCGGGGTCGTCCATCACGACGAGGCCGGGTTGCTTGCTCAGCGCCTCGCGGATGTCGTCCAGGGGCGCGTCGCGCTCGAACTCCGCGTGCACCGCCTCGGCGTGACCGAGGATGGTGGGGACGCGCACGCACGTGGCCGAGAACGGCAGGCCGTCGAGGTGGAGGATCTTGCGCGTCTCGTTGCGCATCTTCGCCTCCTCGGCGGTGTAGCCGTCCTCACCGAAGACGTCGACCTGCGGGAGCACGTTCATCGCGATCTGGTGCGGGTAGACCTGGGGCGCCGGGATCGGCTCGCCGAGGCCGAACGCGCGCAGCTGCGACTTCAGCTCCTCGACGGCGGCGGCGCCGGTGCCGGAGGTCGCCTGGTACGTCGCGACCGTCACGCGGCGCAGCGGCGCCACCTGGCGCATCGCGTTCAGCGCCATCGCGAGGGGGGTCGTGGTGCAGTTGGGGATCGAGAGGATGCCCTCGTGCCAGTCGATGTCCTCCGCGTTCACCTCGGGGATGACGAGGGGCACGTTCGCCTGCATGCGGAAGGCCGAGCCGTCATCGATCATGACGCCACCGGCCTTCGTGATGATCGGCGCGTACTGGCGGGAGGCCGCCGAGGTCGCCGAGCAGAACACGAGGTCCGCGCCGGCCAGCGCCGCCTCGGTCGTCTCTTCGACAACGATGTCCTGGTCCTTGTAGCGCAGCACCTTGCCGGCGGAGCGCGCGGTGGCGAGCAGCTTCAGGCTGGCGAAGGGGAAGTTCCGCTCTGCGGCAACGCGCAGGAAGACGTCACCGACGGCGCCCGTGGCGCCGATGACTGCGACGTTCAACTGTGACTTTGACATTGGCGTGACCCTCCTGCTCGTCCCTGCCGTGTTCGAGGGCAGGGACCCTCGCAGCAGGGACGCGTGTTAGCGCTGCTTCTTCGTGGTCGGTAGTCGGCGCGAGGTATGTGCGCTGCATAGGCGCACATGATACACATCGCGCGCCTCATGGCCAGCGGGAACGCCCCGATCCCGCGGCTATCGCCCGAGGCGCGCGCGGGCGGTGGCCAGCTCCTCGGCGGTGAAGAGGCGCTCGAAGACCGGGTCGAGGGCGGCGGCCTCCACGCTCAGGTCGTGGCGCCCGGCCTCGACCAGCTCGCCGAGCGCGCCGAGCAGCGCGGGCTCCGCGAGCACGGCGCGCACCGCCTCCGCGCCGCCACGCGCCTCGACCAGCGCGCGGAAGTGCCGAGGGTCGTAGCGCAGCTCGCGCGTCGAGCGGTCGCAGAGGTCGAGCAGGCGGCGACGCAGGCGCTCCTCGTCCTCCGCGACGTACTCGGCAGGGTCGCGGTAGAGCGGCTCCAGGCCGACGCGGCGGCGAGCGATGTCGATCTCCGTGGCGGTGAACAGCCGCTTGTACTGCGGCTGCGTGACCAGCCACTCGACCGTGAACTCCAGGCAGTTCGCGGCCCACAGCTCCTCGAACGAGGGTGAGGCGGCGGGGGTCGCGAGGGTGTGGCGGGCGAGCGGCAGCCCGTCCTCCGGCCCCAGCTCCGGCAGGTTGCGGACGGCGAGCGTGGGCATGAAGTTGCGCGCAGTCGAGAACAGCTCCGCGAGGCGGCGGTTGAAGCGCTCGACGAGCTCGGCGTCCGGCGCGCCGCCCTCGGCGCTCGTCACGCGACCTCGTTCCGCTGCCAGCCGCGCAGGCGCGCCCACCAGGCGAGCGAACCGACAACGGCGGTCGCGAACGCAGGCTGCACCGGCTGCCCGGCGGGGTCGAGCGCGTACAGGCCACACGCGAGCACGCCCGCGACGCCCGCGATCGCGGCCAGCTGGAGCCAGTGCGACAGCCGCTCATCCCGCCACACGGTGTCGAGGCGCACCCAGAGCAGCGCGCCCAGCAGCAGGGTGAGCAGGGCAGCGGGCAGGCCCACGGCGATCACAAACGACAGCATGGCAACTCCTCGACGGCGGCGATCGATGGTATGCGGTGTGACCATCCGATCTTCACGCCGCTGCGAGGCCGTGCGCCAGCCCCGCGAGGAAACTGCAACGTGCGGGCGACGCCTCGGCGGCTAGGTCAGCCCCATCAGCGCATCGAGGCCCTCGACCAGTCCCTCGCGCTCCATGACGGCGCGCGTCGCCAGCAGCACGCCGGGCATGTAGCACTCGCGACTCACGGTGTCGTGGCGCAGCGTCAGCGTCTGGCCCATCGCGCCGAGGATCACCTCCTGCGAGGCGACGTAGCCGGGCAGCCGCACGGAGTGGAGGCCGATGCCACCCTCGACCGCGCCGCGCGCGCCGGGGATGTGCTCCAGGTCGGAGGTCCGGTAGCGGAAGTCGCTGCCGCGCGCCTCGCGCATGAGGCGGGCGGTGGCGAGCGCGGTGCCGGAGGGCGAGTCGACCTTGCGGTCATGGTGCAGCTCGATCACCTCGGCGGTGTCGAAGAGCTTCGCCGCCTGCTGCGCGAAGTGCATGAGCACAACCGCGCCGAGCGCGAAGTTCGGCGCCAGCACGCCGCCGAGGTGGTGCGTCGCGCAGCCGTCGCGCAGCTGCTCGAGCAGCGCACCCTGGATGCCGCTGGTGCCGATCACCGGCCGGACGCCCGCCGCGAACGCGGCATCCAGCAGCCGAGGCGTGTACGCCGCGTTCGTGAAGTCGATGACGACGTCGGGGTGCGTGGCGGCGAACAGCTCCGCCGGGTCGGCATGGGTGCCGTAGACCGTCCCGCTGGTGGAGCGGTGATCCGAGGCGTTCCCGCGCGGGCTCAGCGTGCCCACGATCTGCATGTCCTCGGCAGCCTCAACCGCCTCGATCACCGTGCGGCCCATCTGGCCGACGCCGCATACCGCTACTCGGATCATCGCGAACTCCGTCCTCGGACAGTCAGCGTGGGGACACGACTACGCCCCGGTTGCCCGGGGCGCAGTGTACGTGCATCGAATCCGTCGAGTGACCTCGACCCTGCCTCGCCACACTGGGCGAGCGGGGCCTGCGGCCCTTACCAGCGGCGACCGCCTGCGGGGGGACGCGGTGCCGGGCCGCGGTCATCGCCGCCACCACCGCCACCAGCGTTGCCGCCGGCGCTCCCACCACCCTCGGCCGGGCCACGCCCACGGTTGCCGCCGTAGCCGCCACCGGAGCCGAAGCCACCACCACCGCCACCGCCACTGGGACGACCGCCGCCGCCACCGGCCGGGCGACCACCGCCACCACCGGAGGGACGACCGCCGCCGCCGCCCGGGCGACCACCGCCGCCACCGCCACGGTTGCCACCGCCGCCGAAGCCGCCGGGGCGACCACCGCCGCGCTGGCCGCCGCCCGCCGGGCGGGTGCCACCGAAGGCGGAGCGGGGCGCGTCACCGGGCGCCGGGCGCCGCGGAATCTCGTCCTCGTCGTAGAGCTCCTCGTCCGGGTCGCGCTCGGCCATGCCGACGCGGCCGTCCGCACCCTCGCTGCCGTCGAGCAGGGCGCGGCGCGAGAGGTTGATGCGGCCGAGGTTGTCGATCTCGACGACCACGACCTTCACCTCGTCGCCCAGGTTCACCACGTCTTCGACGCGGTTCACGCGCTCCTCAGACAGCTCGGAGATGTGGACGAGACCTTCCTTGCCGGGAAGGATCTCGACGAAGGCACCGAAGGTCATGATGCGCGTGACGCGGCCGTCGTAGACCTCGCCGATCTCGACCTCCTTGGTGAGGCCGCGAATCATGTCGATGGCGCGGCGCACGCCCTCCGGGTCGGAGCCGCCGACACGCACGGTGCCGTCGTCCTCGACATCGATGGTCGCGCCGGTCGCCTCGACCATGCCGCGGATCACGCGGCCGCCTGGGCCGATGACCGCACCGATCTTCTCGCGGTCGATCTTGATGACCTCGGTGCGCGGGGCGTACGGCGAGAGCTCGTCACGCGGCTCGGACAGCGTCGCGAGCATCACGTCGAGGATCTTCAGGCGCGCCTGCCGGGCCTGCTCCAGCGCGGCCTCCAGGAGGCCGGCGGGGAGGCGCTGCAGCTTGATGTCCATCTGGAGGGCGGTGATGCCCTCCTCGGTGCCGGCGACCTTGAAGTCCATGTCGCCGAACGCGTCCTCGATGCCCGCGATGTCGGTGAGCACGCGGTAGTTCTCAACGGTCGCGTCGGAGATGAGGCCCATCGCGACACCGGCGACGGGGGCCGTGATCGGCACACCCGCGTCCATGAGCGCGAGGATCGAGCCACAGACCGACGCCATCGACGTCGAACCGTTGGACGACATCACGTCGGAGACGCAGCGCAGGGTGTACGGGAAGTCCTCGACGCTCGGGAGGACGGGCTCGATCGCCCGCTCACCCAGCATGCCGTGCCCGATCTCGCGGCGACCGGCGCCGCGGAGCGGACGCGCCTCGCCGACGGAGAAGGGCGGGAAGTTATAGTGGTGCATCCACCGCTTGAACTGCTGCGGGGAGATGTTGTCCAGGCGCTGGCGGTCGGCCAGGGGGCCCAGCGTGGCGACGCTCAGGACCTGCGTCTGGCCGCGCTGGAACAGGCCGGTGCCGTGGGCGCGCGGGAGCAGGCCAACCGCGGCGGACAGCGGACGAATCTCGTCGTTGGCGCGGTCGTCGGGGCGGAGGTTCTTCTCCAGGATGCGCTGGCGCACGAACGGCTTGATGTGCGCGTCGATCGCGCCCTGGACATCCTTCGAGGTCGGCATGGCGCCGTCCGCGTTCGGCTCGATGACCGCAAGCAGCTCGCGGGTCAGCGTGTCGATGCCGCGCGAGCCCTCGGAGCGCACCGCGTCCAGCATCTGCTGCTCGCGGGTGGCCAGGAGCGCCGAGACCTTCGCCTGCAGCGCCGCGTCGACGCCCACGGGCGCCTCGTAGGTCAGCTTCTCGACGCCGAGCGCCGAGGTGATCTCGCGCTGCAGGGCGTTGAGCTGCTGGATGACGCCGTTGGCGAAGTTGATCGCCTCCAGGACATCGGCCTCCGGCACGCCGCTCGCGCCCGCCTCGATCATGACGACCGAGGCCTCCGTGCCCGCGACGGTGAGGTCGAGGTCGGCGGCGGCGATCTGCTCGTAGGTCGGGAAGGCGACCAGCTCACCCTCGACGCGCGCGACGCGCACGGAGGAGACGGGGCCATTGAACGGGATCTTCGACATGCCCAGCACGATCGAGGCGGCGGTGGTGCCCCACACGTCGCCCGGGTTCTGGCGGTCGGAGGAGAGCAGGGTCAGGACGACCTGCACCTCGCGGCGGTATCCCTTCGGGAAGAGCGGGCGGATCGGGCGGTCGGTCATGCGCGCGGCCAGCGTGGCCTCGCCACCCGGGCGACCCTCGCGGCGGAAGAACGAGCCCGGGATCTTGCCGATCGCGTACATGCGCTCTTCGTAGTCGACCGTCAGCGGGAAGAAGTCGATGCCGGGCCGGGGCTCGCCGTCGCAGACGGTCGCCAGGAGCATTGTGTCGCCGAAGCGGATGGTGCAGGAGCCGTCAGCGAGCTGGGCGAGGAGGCCGGTCCCGACCTCCAGCGTGCGGTCGCCGATCGTAGCCGTGAATGTGCGGGGTTCGTGTGACAAGTTCAGCCCTTCCTCAACGGAGACATGCAGCAGCAAGCCGCCGATGGATCGGGACGGGAAGCTGCGAGGTGGTGTACGGGATCGAGATGGGATCCTCGGTTCTGGAGTTCTGGCACAGAGCCTGCAACGCAGCTCCTCGGCCACCTGGCCGAATCCCCATGTCCCAGGGGCAAGGGTGCCAGGCGGCGGCCATCCTCCGGCCGCCGCGAACCAGCCTCGGACGCCTAGCGGCGCAGGCCGAGGCGGCTCAGGAGCGTGTGATACCGATCAACATCGGTGTTGCTCAGGTAGCGCAGCTGGCGCCGGCGCTGGCCGACGAGCATGAGCAGGCCACGACGGGTGTCGAAGTCGTGGCGGTGCTGGCGCAGGTGGTCGGTCAGCGTGCGGATGCGATCCGTGAGGAGCGCGACCTGCACCTCCGGCGAACCGGTGTCACCCGGGAATCGCTCGAAGTCCTTGATGATGGCGGTCTTCTGGTCAGTCGTCTGCATTGGCTCACAACGTCGTGCCGGCCGCGCTCCGGCTGCTGATTCGAACTGCTTGTTTCCCATGACACTGGCGCCAGCACTGCGTGCTCACACGGCGCACTTGGCCTCTCGCGGTGGAGACCGTGCGGGTACGCTAGCATAGCCGCCCGGTCGGAGGCAATCCGGCCACGAACAAGGAGACAGCGAGGCCCATGGGTCGCTTCGGCATCATCACGGACGCGGACGCCTGCATCCCCCAGCCCCTGCTCGATGAGCTGGGCATCCTCACCGCCCCGCTGGACGCGCCGGCCTTCGATGAGGATGAGCCGCCGCAGCACCTCCGCCGCGACGCCGCCCCCGCCGAGGCCGCCGGGGCGATCCACGCGCTGGCGCGTGCCACCAGCCTGCATCCCGCGATCCTCTACCTCGGCGCGGGGGACGGGTACGGTGGCTCTCCCGCAATCCGCGACGCCGTCGAGGCGGTGGCGCGGATGTCGCCGATCCGCCGCGACCTGCGGCTGGTCGACTCGACCGCCACGCTCATGGGGTGCGGCTGGCAGGCGATCGCCGCCGCCCGTGTCGGCGACGACCTCGAGGCCGCCATTGAGGCTGCCGAGGCGGTGCGCGGCCGGGTGCGGGTACTGGCGCTGCTGGAACACCCACAGTTCGCCGGCCTGCCGGGTGACGTCCTGCCCGGCCAGATCGCCCGCGCCCGGGCCCTCGTCTCGCTGGCGGGGGAGGCGGTCGACGTCGTGGAACTGGTGCCGAAGCGCGAGGTGGGGCTGGCCGCGCTGCGCGACCTGCTCGGCGCAGGGGTGCGGGAGGGCGAGGGCCCGCTGCACGTCGCCGTGCACCACGCCGGGGCCGCCGCCGCGGCAGGCGCGCTGGCGGAGTGGGCCCGCCGCCGCCTCGATCCCGCCGAGGTGGTGGTCGCGCCGCTCACCCGCCACGCCGCGACCCGCCTGGGGCCGGGGATGGTCGGCGTCGCCTGGTACCGCGAGGGGTGACGAACTAGCGGGTGCGCCCGCTCATCGCGCGCCGGTCGCTCCGCGCCTCCGGGTGGCGGGCCCACCCACCCAGGCGGCGACGGAGCGCCGGGTAGCCGACGCCGTGCAGCCGGTAGGTGAGCCAGAGCCCCAGCATGCAGACCGCGAGCCCGACCACGCCATCGACGATGAAGTGGTTGCCGGTGCCGATCACCGCCACGATCTGCAGCACAAAGATCACGGTCACGGCGGCCCGCCAGTACCACCGGGGCGTCGCGCGGAAGGTCGAGACGACCAGCAGCAGCGCCCAGCCGACGTGCAGTGACGGTACGGCGGCGTACGGATTCACGAAGGGCCGCATCGACTGCGCCTGATAGGAGAGGTTGGAGAACGTCGCGAGCGTGTCGATGAAGCCGTACTGCGGCAGGAACCGAGGCGGCGCGACCGGGAACGTGAAGTAGACCAGCAGCGCCAGCCCGCCCGATACCAGCAGCGAGTCACGGAGCAGCATGTACTCCGTGCGCTTCCGCCAGAACAGGATCAGCCCGACGGTCACGATCAGCGGGAAGTCGAACCAGAAGTAGACGAAGTTGAACGTGCGCCAGAGCCATTCCGATGAGAGCACCCAGCGCTGCACCTCCGGCTCGATGAAAATGCCAAGCGACGACTCAAAGGCGATGATCCGCAGCGCGTGGCCCAGCGCATCGGCCTCGCGGCTCACGACGGCGCCGCGCACGAGGAAGTAGGCGAGGAAGCCGAAGACGGCCAGCCCCAGCTCGGCGACGTCGGCCCGCGCCGCCGAGCGGTGCTCGGCGGGGATCAGGTGCAGCGCGACATGCGCCGCCCGCCGGCGTGCCCGGACCACGGGGTGGTTTGGTGCCATGCCTCGATTGTACGACCCGCCCGTGACCCGGCCAGCGTGGAACCGGGCGGCGGTTGCCGCGCTGCGCATCGCCTCCCTATGCTCCCGCTCGCGGCCACCTTGCGCCGTTATCGCCTCGTGACGAGGGATGGAGCGCATTCGATGGAACTGACCGTCACCGGGGGCCCGCTGACCACGCAGCAGGTCGACACGATCGTCATCGAGGTGGCCGAGGGGCAGCGCCGCCTGACCGGGGCCGCCGCCCAGGTCGACCAGGCGCTCGGCGGCCTCGTCACCGAGATGCTGCGCAGCGGCCTCCTCAAGGGCCGCGCGGGCGAGGTGCACTCGCTCCCGGGACGCGAGCCGATCGCCGCCTCCCGCGTCGTCATCCACGGCATCGGCGGCGAGTCGGCGCGCACCGAGGACGCGCTGCGCACCCGCGCGGGCAACCTGGGCCGCGCGCTGCGCGGCATGGACGCGGGGCGCGTCGCGGTCTCCACGCAGGCGGCCACCGACCACCTCGACCCGGAGGCCGCCGGCCGCGCGTTCGCCGAGGGCTTCGTGCTCGGCCTCTACCGCTTCGACCGCCACCACACCCGCGCCGAGGATCGCCCGCGCGGCGCCGTCGCCTCCGTCACGCTGGTGGAGTCGGCGGGCGGGAAGCTCGCCGCCGTGCGCGCGGGCGCCGAGGTCGGGCGCGTGCTCGCCGAGGCACAGAACCTGGCGCGCGACCTCGGCAACGAGCCGGCGAACCTCATGACACCCTCGGTGATGGCGGAGCGCGCGCAGGCGGTCGCCGACGCCTCCGGCCTCGAATGCACCGTGCTCGAGCGCGCCGAGGCGGAGCGGCTGGGGATGGGCTCCTACCTCTCGGTCGCGAACGGCTCCGTGCAGCCGCCGAAGTTCATCGTGCTGCGCTACCGGGGCGCGGGCCGGGCCCGCCCGCTGGCGCTGGTCGGGAAGGGCATCACCTTCGACACCGGCGGCATCTCGCTGAAGCCGGGCGCGGGCATGGAGCGGATGAAGGGCGACATGACCGGCGCCGCCGCGGTCATCGCCTCGATGCAGGCGATCGCCGCGCTGGAGCCCGCCGTGAACGTGCTGGCGATCGCGCCGTGCACCGAGAACATGCCGAGCGGCTCCGCGACGAAGCCGGGCGACGTGGTCTACGCGATGGATGGCCAGTCGATCGAGGTGCTGAACACCGACGCCGAGGGCCGTCTCGTCCTCGCGGACGGCATCGGCTACGCAAGGGCCGAGCACGCGGCGGCGATCATCGATGTCGCCACGCTGACCGGCGCGATGAACGTCGCGCTGGGCGCGGTGCGCATCGGCACGTTCGCGAACAACGACCGCCTCTACCAGGAGGTGGAGCGCGCCGCCTCGGCGGCCGGCGAGCGGCTCTGGCGGATGCCGATGGACCGCGAGTACTTCGACCTCATCAAGTCGGACGTGGCGGACGTGAAGAACACCGGTGGCGCGCCCGCCGGCTCGATCACCGCCGCGAAGTTCCTGGAGCTGTTCGCGCACGACACGCCGTGGGTGCACCTGGACATCGCCGCCGTGATGGACGCGACGAGCGACAGCGGCGTGCTGGTGAAGGGGAACACCGGTCGCCCGGTGCGTCCGCTGGTGCACTGGGTGCTGGGCCGCGCGCGGGGCTAGCGAGCTGCTGGGCGCCTAGCCCCGGCGGACGAGCACGTCGGCGACGCGCTCGAGGATGCGCGTGGCGACCTCGTACTTCGTCATGAGCGGCAGATCCTCGCGCCCACCCTCGGCGTCGAGGATCGTGACGCGGTTGTCGTCCACGCCGAAGCCGGCGTCAGTGGCGGAGACGTCGTTCGCGACGATCAGCGCGGCGTTCTTGGCCTGCAGCTTCTTCGTCGCGTTGTCGATGAGGTCGTTCGTCTCGGCGGCGAACACCACCTTCACGAAGCTGCCCTCGACGGTCTTGCTGATGTCCGGGTTCTCGACGAGCTGCACCACGAGCTCCCCGCCGAGGTCGCCGCGCTTGATCTTGCGCTCG
>JBAYUZ010000031.1:0-22327 GCA_041674885.1 Dehalococcoidia bacterium | reverse complement strand
TAGATCAGCTGGCCCAGCAGGCGGCCGGTCTCCGTCTCTGCACGGCTCTCGAGGGGCGCCTCGAGGGCGCGGCGGAGGCCGACCATGACCTCGGTGGGTGACTTGATGATGCTGCGGTACGCAGCGGGCTCGTACATCTCGGGGGCGAGCAGGATGGTGCGCAGCACCTCGCGAATCGAGCCGTTCGTCGCCATGTAGGTGTCTGCTGCCCGCGCCGCGAGCGCTGCGTGCCCGTCGGGGCGCACGAAGAAGCGCACGAGCTTGTCCGTGACGTAGCGTGCCGTGCCCCGGTGCGAGGCGAGCAGGTGGACGATGTCGGCGTCGTTGAACGTCCCGGTCTTGCCCAGCACGGTCTTCGTGCCGGGGTCGTGCTCCGGGCGGCGGAAGACGGCCGTGCCGTCCTCGGCGAGGCGCCAGCCGGTCAGGGCGCGGGCGGCCTCCTTGATATCGGTCTCGGTGTAGCCGTTGCCCTCGCCCAGCGTGTGCAGCTCCATGAGCTCGCGCGCGTAGTTCTCATTGGGGCGGGTACGACTGTTCGTGCGGTTGTCGAGGAAGAGCAGCATCGCGGGGTCGCGCGCGATCGCCAGCAGCAGTTCCTCGAACGAGCCGAGGGCCAGGCGGCGGAACGTGTCGTTCTGCGTCTGCATCAGGGACGCCCACGTCACCTTGCTCAGCGAGGTCGCGAAGTGGTCGTGCCAGAAGTAGGTCATGCGCTCGACCAGCGGGCGGCGCGTGCCGGCCATGCGCACGTACCAGGCGCGATACAGCGCGGCGCGACGTTCCCTGTCCAGGTCGCGGTCGAGCGCGGGGCCATCGAACGGTGCGAGCAGCCGCATGACCGCGGCATCGACGGCGACGTCCTCCGGGGGCGGGTCGAGCAGCCGCTCGACGGTGCCTGCGAGGCCGAGCGCGACGTACTCATCGAGCTCGCCTGCGCGGTAGCCGAAGCCCGCCCGGCGGAGCAGGTGCTGGATCTTCGCCCGAGACGTGTCGAGAGCCGCCATATGCCCCTGCCAGTCCTCTCAATCGCGCTGCTGTTACACAACGACGATGCTGGCAAAACGTTCACAACTCGTCCGGCGGCGTCGACCAGGGCGGGTGTGGCCCGCCTACGATAGCGCCATTCCTCGATCGTCGGGGGCCGGCAGGGATGCCGACGCCCTCGAACCGGCCGCACGGCCGAAAGGGCTCCGCCATGCGCCTCGCCTCCCGCTTCTTCCGCCGGCAGACCGTTTGCCTGGCTCCCCCGACCGCCGCTGAACTGCTCGAACGCGGGCTGGAAGCCGCCCGTGACGCGATCGAGGTGGTCGCAGAGGCCGCCTCGGAGGCCGTCGAGGCCTCGCCGCGTGGCAGCCGTGGCCGGACTGCGGTGACCGTCGCGGCGGTCACCGCCACGGCGCTGGTCGCCACCGCGGCCTACGTCTGGTGGAAGCGCCGCGACCACGTCGCGGTCGTCGACACCGCGGCCGGGCCTGCTCCGATCACGGCTGCCGCCGCGTGGGCCGCACCTGCTCCGGCAGCGACACCGGCTGCTGAGCCCGTAGTTGTCGAGCCGGTCGCTGCCGAGCCGCTGGCTGCCGAGCCGCTGGTTGCTGAGGTTCCGCCCGTGGCGCCCGAGCCGTTCGTTGAGGCGGCTCCTGTGGAGGCGACGCAGGCCTTCGAGACGCCGCTGCCCGCTGCCGAGCCGATGCCGACGCCCGTCGCGCAGCCGGTCGATGCCGTGCAGACGGCGCCGATGCACCTCGCAGACGACTGCGGGGAGGCGCGCCGCACGATCCCACAGCCCTCGGTCGCGTCGACTACGTCGACGTACTCGCGCCCGCCTGCGGTGAGCGGGCGCTTCGCGATGCCCGGCGTGCGCGGCGTCGTGCTGCCCGGTGGCGGAGGTTCGCTGCCCTAGCCCTCGCCCCTGCGTGCGCCTCGCATGACCCCGAGGGTCGGGGGCGGTATCCTCGTGTCCGGCTCGCCCCCATCGTCCAGGGGACCAGGACGCCACCCTTTCAAGGTGGAAACAGGGGTTCGAATCCCCTTGGGGGTACCAGCGGCAGCCTCCCGAGATCCTCGGCTGCCGGTTGCTCTCACGACCCAAACTCTCGCGTATGATGCGCGCGCCTCGGCGATGCCGAGCGTGACGTGGGGCGCTGCGCGCGTCCGGCATTCGGAGGGGGGACGGCATGAAGGTCCTGGTCATGGGCGGTACGAGGTTCAACGGCCTCGCACTCACCAAGGAACTGGCGAAGCACGGGCACGACGTCACGGTGTTCAACCGCGGCCAGAGTGATGCCACGCTCCCTCGGTCGGTGCGCCGTCTCTACGGCGACCGCAACAACCACGAGCAGCTGGTCGAGGTGCTCAAGAAGGAAGACTTCGACGTCGTCCAGGACATCTCCGGCTACTCGCTGGACGATGTGAAGCCGCTGTACGAGGCGTTCAAGGGCCGCATCGGCCACTACATCTTCGCCGGCTCGACGGTCATCTACGCGGACACGAACGTGCTGCCGATCCGCGAGGAGACGCACGCCGTGGATGAGGGCCCGAAGCAGGGCGACTACGGCAAGAACAAGATCATCGTGGAGCGCTGGCTGTGGGATCACTACCGCGACCACGGCTTCCCGGCCACGGTGATGTCGTTCTCGATGGTGTTCGGCCCGTTCAACAACATCATCGAGCGTGAGCAGCGCATGTTCATGCGCCTCATGAAGGGCCGCCCGGTGCTCATCCCCGGCGACGGCACGACGATGGGCCAGATCGGCCACGTCGATGACGAGGCGAAGGCGCTGCGCATGGCGATGCTCAACCCGAACACGTTCGGCAAGCGCTACAACGTCACGGGCAAGGACTACTACACCGACGAGGGCTACGTGGACACCTTCGCGAAGGTTGTCGGCGTGGAGCCGGAGAAGGTGTTCATCCCGGCGCAGATGATGGACGACATCTGGCTGGATCGCGTGAGCCTCGAGGGCGACGTGGCGGCGATCCGCCCACGCGAGGTGCGCTCGTACGAGAACGCTGCCTCGGTGCAGGCGCTCAGCCAGTCGAACATGCGGCTCGCGCAGAGCCTCATCCAGCGGCTGAACCCGTAGCTCCACCACTGGAACCACAACACCATCTTCGCCATCGACCGCATGCGTGACGACTTCGGCTTCGTGCCGGACTACACGTTCGAGTCGGCGGTCGAGCAGACGTACGACTGGTTCATGAGCCAGGGCCTGGACAAGGTCCGCGCGTACGACTTCGGCTGGGAGGACACCCTGATCGAGGCGATCCGCAGCCGCTAGGCTCGGGCCTCGATCCAACGCGACACATCGAAAGGACTGTCAGCGATGGTGATGCGAACCGATGCCACGGTCGGGATGACGTGCGAGTACGTCACGCTGCCGGGCCACAACGGCGACCAGATCAACGCCTACGTCGCTCGCCCCGCGGGCCCCGGCCCGTTCCCCGGCATGGTGCTGGTGCACCACATGCCGGGCTGGGACGAGTGGTACTTCGAGGCCACGCGGCGCTTCGCGCAGCACGGCTACGCGACGATCTGCCCCAACCTGTACGCGCGTTCCGGTCACGGCACGCCGGAGGATGTGGCCGCCGTCGTGCGCAGCCAGGGCGGCGTGCCCGACGCACAGGTCGTGGGTGACCTGCAGGGCGCCTTCAAGTGGCTGCGAGGTCAGTCGTACTCCAGCGGCAAGGTCGGGCTGTTCGGCACCTGCTCCGGCGGGCGCCACGGCTTCCTGGCGGCGTGCCAGCTGGGCACCGAGGTGGATGCGCTCGTCGAGTGCTGGGGCGGGCGCGTGATCATGGCAGACGCCGATCTCACGCCGAACCAGCCGGTGTCGCCGAACACGCTCACCGCACAGCTGACCGCGCCGATCCTCGGCATCTTCGGCAACGACGACACCAGTCCGCCGCCGCCGCAGGTCGATCAGCACGAGGCCGAGCTGAAAGCGGCGGGCAAGAACCTCGAGTTCCACCGCTACGACGGCGCTCCCCACGGCTTCTTCTACTACGACCGCGCGGCGTACCGGCAGGCGCAGGCCGTGGACGGCTGGAGCAAGATCTGGGAGTTCCTGCCGAAGCACCTCTCGTAGCAGCCGAGGAGACGCAGCCATGTGCTCGATGGTGAATGAGCGGACGACGGTGAGCGGCGGCGGCAAGGGGCCACAGGGGTGGTTCCCCGTCGACTACGTGAGCGTGGGCTACGACCACCCGGTGTTCGTGGCCCGCGAGCACGCGATCACGATCGACTTCGCGAACGAGAGCGCGGGGCCCGGTGCTCGCGTGGCGGTCGAGCTCACGCCGGAGTCGGCGCGCGAGTTGATCGCGACGCTGCAGACGGCGCTCGACAAGGGGACGGTGCTCAAGCTGCCGTAACCGGTTCGACCTCGGCGATCACAGCAGGCGGGGGAGTCGTACGACTCCCCCGCCTGCTGTCTCCCCACATGTCGCGCGTGCTACTGCGTGGTCGGTGTGGTGAGCGCGCGAAGGTAGTGCACGAGGTTCCACATCTGCGTCTCGGTCAGGCGGCCCGTAAACGCGGGCATGGCGCTGCCGGGGAAGCCCTGGCTGATGAACGCGTAGATCTGGCTGTCGGGGTGCATTGGCGTATGGAGCCGCAGGTCTGCCGGGGGCGGCTGGAGACCTGCCGCCTGCGGGCCGTCACCGAGGCCGCTGATGCCGTGACAGGAGGCGCATTGCTGCTGGTAGAGCAGCCGTCCCACCTCGACCGCCTGCGGGCCACCGGGGACGGGGTTCGTGCCAGTGGCCTGCTGTTGCTGCGGGCCGCCGTGCGAGTGCGCACCGTAGACCAGCACGACGCCGATCATCACCACGGTCGTCGCGAGGATGCGCATGCGCGACCGCGCGATCCGCCCGCTCCACGCGCGCGGTGCGAGCACGAGGACGACGAGGCCCACGCCGAGCACGAGCCACGACCAGAGCGTACGTCCCAGTTCGGCATCGGTGCGGGGCGGTGGCGGTGTGGCGCTGACGGCGAAGCGGGGCGTGACGGTGGCATCGCCGGCACCGGGCCGGGTGACCGTCACCTGTACCTCCCACGCGCCCGCGATGCTGAGCGGTACCCGCTGCACCTCGTAACGGCCGTCGGGGGTGGGTGTCGTGTTGACCTCGGTCGCACCGAGATCGGCGTCGAGGTAGCGCGGGCGGACGACGATGGCGGTCGCGTTCGTGACGCGCTGGCCGCGGCGATCGGTGATCGTGAGCAGCACGTGGTTCAGCCCCGGCGTGCCCGGCTGCACTGTGACATCGATGCGGGTACCGGCAGCCTCCTGGCTCGCGTGCAGGCCGCCGCCGGTGATGCGCTCCTGCACCTGCCGCGCGGGCTCGAGGCTGGTGATGAGGCCGACCGCGAGCATCACGAGGATCGCCGCAGCGACCTCGGCTGCCACAAAGCGGTGGAGCCAGGCGCTTGCGGCGGCGGCTCGCTCCGCGCGCGCCAGCAGCGGGCGCACCCACAACAGGTTCGCGGCACCGAGCAGCAGCAGCACACCGACGAGCGTCGTCTTCGCGGCGAGCGCGAGGCCGTACGGGGTCGTGACCGCCTCGAAGCTGCGCAGTTGGAGCCAGCCGGAGTACACGCCCGTCAGCAGCACGACGCCGACGGCGGGCGCGGCGATCGTCGTGAAGCGCTCCGCGATCGAGGCGAGCAGGGGGCGGCGGTCATCGGCGGGGAGCAGGCGGCGGAGCAGTACCAGCGTCGGAAGCAGCGCGAGCAGGCCACCCACCCACACGGCTGCGGCGAGCAGGTGCACGTAGTCGGTGAGCGCGCCGGGGAACGCGAGATCGGCCGTCGCCGCGCCGTGGCTCGAGAGGCTGAACGTGGAGAGCGCGGCGAGTGTCGCGAGGAACGGCACGACCTCCGTCAGCCACGCCTCGGAGGCGCGCGGCAGGCGGCGGGCCAAGAGCGGCGCAACCACGGCGAGCAGCGCCAGCAACACGCGGGCGAGCCAGAACTGCCCCCAGCCGGTGTAGCGGACGACATCGATGACATCGGCAGGTGCGAGCGTCCAGACGGCGACGCCGGCGACGACGCTCGCCTGCGCGACGACCTGTAACAGCGCGCTCCCGAGGAAGACCGCACTGGCGGCCACGCGACCGCGGCTGAGCACGCGGTGAATCTCGGTGACCGCCACGCGCACCGGCTCGCGCGAGTGGGTGTGCTGCACCGCGGGGCGCAGCACTGCAGCCTCGAAGAGCAGCCCGCCGGTCGCGGCGACTGCCGCGAGGAGCGCGATCCAGCGAATCCACGGGTCGATCGGACTTGCGAGCGCCGCAGGTGCGGTCGTCGACGTCGTCTCGACCATCGGGGAATCACCGACGTGAAACACGAACGAACCCCGCAGCGGGTGGCCGTCCAGGGTGGAGACGTTGTTCCAGACAACCGTGTAGGTGCCGTTGGCCAGCGGGCGGACGCCAACGGACAGTCGCATCGGGTCGGCGGGATCACCTGTGGAGTCGCCGTTGTCGACACGCGCGTTCGTCGTGTCGCGCACCTCGATGCGACTGAGGGCGACCGCCAGTGGCTCGCTGAACCACACTGTGACGCGCGCGGGCGCGACGCGCAGCACGGCATCCGCCGGGGGATCGGAGCGCACGTAGGCGGCGTGCGCCTCGATCCGTGCCGGGACGGCGAGGAACAGGAGGATCGCGGCGACCATGATGCCGCCGAGCAGCGCTCGTGGGCGAGTCATCGCGATCCCCCCTCCTCGCACTGATCGTCCTAGCGGCGCATCGTTGCGCGGAGCGCCGCGCCCGAGGCGATCACAGCCAGCGCGAGCGCGGCGATCGCCAACACCCGCGCGTTCGACGCCGCCGAGGCGGCCGCGTCGGCGCTGGTCTGCGCGTCGTTCGCCGCACCCTCGATCGAGCGTACCTGCGGCAGCTCATCGGGGAAGGTCAGCACGCTGGCCTTCTCGACGTTGGAGAACTTCTCACCGGAGGTGAACGTCTCGTTCACCTGCTGGCCGTCGACCGTGCCGAAGATGCGGAAGCGGTACTGGCCGGCCTGCGTCGGCAGGACGTCGGCGGTGTAGTGCCCCGGGTCGTTGGCAGCGGAGACGGCCCGCACCGGCTTCGTGATCTTCTTGTCGACGCCGACGTAGCTGACCTCGACCTGCAGCGTCTTCTCCAGGCCCAGCACCGGCGTCGGAGGGGTACCCGGAACGCGGACACGGAGGTCGAGGCCGTTCTTCTGGCCCTCGTAGGCGGGCTCCACGAAGAAGCCGACGACCATCTGGTACTTCCCGACATCACGCGACTCGTGCGCGAGGGCGCGCGCGGGCAGGACCACGAACGAACCGATGGTGAGCGCAAGCGCGACCGCCCCAAACCACATGCGGAACATGACATCTCCTCGATACGGTCGGCCCAGGCCGACGCGGCGGTGTGAGCGAGCGGTCAGTCGCGCGGGGGCGGGGTGGTGACCTCCGGTGCGGGGGCGCGGTGCACCGTCGGCTCCGCGAGCCGCGAGGTGAGCACGGCGGCAACTGCGACGATCGAGGCAGGGCCGACGCCGGGAAGCAGCGCCGCGAAGGCGGCAGTGACGTCCGCACCGCAGGCGATCGGCTCCGCATCCACGGTAACGGCAACGCAGTGCCCGGCGTCGGCGGCCGTCGAGGCGTGGGCGTGCGGCACGACAGTGCCGTCCAGGGTTGCGTGTGAGTGGCTGGGCAGCAGCGCCGTGACGCCCGGCGATGCGGCGACCGCGAGCGGCAGCGCCGCAACCCAGGCCGCCGCGAACAGCAGCAACGGGCCAACGACGCGGGCGGCGAGCGCGTGATTCATGCGGTCATCATCCGCCACACCGACCTCGACTGCACCCCACTGATGTCCGCAGATTGACCGGCGTTCGGCACATCCCGCGTGCTCCGCCCTCCGGTACACGTCGCGCCTCGGATACAACGAAACAGGGCCGGCAATGCCGACCCTGTTTCGTTGTGTGAGTGCTGGCTCCCCGACGAGGACTCGAACCTCGAACCTACCGGTTAACAGCCGGTCGCTCTACCGATTGAGCTATCGGGGATCGGTACGCGGCCAGTAGTGTGCCGCATGACCCGCTGGCGGGCAAGGACACGCGTGGTGCCACGCGACACCGAGTGGTTGCCGGACAAGGATTCGAACCTTGACCAAGGGATCCAAAGTCCCGTGTGCTACCGTTACACCATCCGGCATCGGCGCGAGCATCCTCGCACCCACCGGAGAGCACCAGCAACCGCGCACCCTCGCTTCCTGCACCTCATGGCAGATGACAACGAGCGGCCCATCAGGGTCGCTCGCATCGTGTCGGGCTGTCGCGACGGCTGGCGCGTACACGGCGTGGCCTCGACGCCGAGGCGCTCACGAGTGCCAGGGCGGCGTCGGTATGCTCGCGCAGGCGCCCAGCAGAGTCGGGATGCATCAGGAATCCGGAGCACTCGAATCGTAACGGGCTGCTCGTTCAGAGCGTCCGATGTGGTGCGCGCGTGCAACGACACGCAGGGGGGCGCCATAACCGAGGGGTGGCGAGACTGACGCTGGAGAGGTGATGGTGCCGAAGGCGGGGGTCGAACCCGCACGGGGGTTGCCCCCCAACGGTTTTTGAGACCGCCGCGTCTGCCATTCCGCCACTTCGGCAGGTGCCGCCGTGTCGGCGGCGAGGAGGCGGGCTGGAGCGGAAGACGAGGGTCGAACTCGCGACCTCCTCCTTGGCAAGGAGGCGCTCTACCACTGAGCTACTTCCGCCCGAAGCGTTGGGGAGTATAGGCAGGCGATCGCGCCAGCCGCAAACGGCCTGTTGTGAGGCCACGAGCGCGAGCGTAGCCTCCTTCGTACACCCGCTCGTGAGGGCATGCCGATGGCGACCTCGACCGCCGCGCCCGCCGCCGCGCTCGCGCGCTTCCATCCGCTGATCCGGGAGTGGTTCGCGAGGCGCTTTGGCACGCCCACGGACGCGCAGGCACAGGGCTGGCCGCACGTACAGGCGGGCCGTGACGTGCTGATCGCGGCGCCAACGGGCTCCGGCAAGACCTTTGCGGCGTTCCTCTCGGCGATCGACCGCCTGGTCCGGGATGCAGAGGCGGGGACACTGCGCGAGGTCACGCAGGTCGTCTACGTCTCGCCCCTGAAGGCGCTGGGGAACGACATCCAGCGCAACCTCGATGAGCCGCTGGCGGAGCTGGCGACGCTCGCGCAGGAGCGCGGGATCGCGTTCCCGACGTTGCGCACCGGCGTGCGCACGGGCGACACGCCGGCCTCCGAGCGGCAGGCGATGGTGCGGCGACCGCCGCACATCCTGATCACCACGCCGGAGTCGCTCTACCTGATGCTGACCGCGGAGCGTGCGCGCCAGACGCTGCGCGCGGTGCGGACGGTGATCGTCGACGAGATCCACGCGCTGGCACGCGACAAGCGCGGCAGCCACCTGGCGCTGTCACTGGAGCGGCTCGACCACGTCGTGACGGCGGCGGGGGAGCCGAAGCCATCGCGTATCGGATTGTCGGCAACGCAGCGACCGATCGAGGAGATCGCGCGCTACCTCGTCGGCGTCGAGGCGGGCGCGGCGCGACCGTGCACGGTCGTCGACATGGGCCACCAGCGCGACCTCGCACTCGCTGTGGAGATGCCGCCCTCGGACCTTCAGGCGGTGACGCCAGCCGAGCAGTGGGCCGACCTGTACGACGTCCTGGCGGAGCGGGTGCGGGAGCATCGCACGACGCTGATCTTCGTGAACAATCGGCGCCTGGCGGAACGGGTCGCGCTGCACCTGGGACAGCGCCTCGGTGAGGACGCGGTCGCCAGCCACCACGGGAGCCTCTCCCGCGAGCGGCGACACCGGCTGGAGCAGCGCCTGAAGTCGGGCGACCTGCGAGCGCTGGTCGCGACGGCCTCGCTGGAGCTCGGCATCGATGTTGGTGCGATCGACCTCGTCTGCCAGATCGGGTCACCGAGCGCGATCGCAACCTTCCTGCAGCGCGTCGGTCGCTCCGGCCACGCCGTCGGCGCGACGCCGGATGGCCGCCTGTTCCCGACGACGCGTGACGAGCTGGTCGAGTGCGCAGCGTTGATTCGCGCGGTGCGCGCGGGCCGCCTCGATCGCATCGTGCAGCCGGTCGCGCCGCTCGACGTGCTCGCGCAGCAGATCGTCGCGGAGTGCGCGAGCGAGCCGTGGCCCGCAGATGCGCTGTTCGAGGCGGTACGCCGTGCCGCGCCGTACGCGGACCTCGCGCGGTCCGACTTCGACGAGGTCGTTGCGATGCTCGCCGGTGGCATCGGCGAGGGAGCCGGGCGCGCGTACCCGCAGCTGCACGAGGATCGCATCAACGGCGTGCTGGCCGGTCGGCGCGGGGCGCGCCTCGCGGCGCTGCTGAACGGGGGGACGATCCCGGAGACGGGTGACTACCGCGTGGTCGCGGATCCCGACGAGACGTTTGTGGGCACGGTGAACGAGGACTTCGCGGTCGAGAGCATGAAGGGCGACATCTTCCTGCTCGGCTCCTCCTCCTGGCGCATTCGGCGCGTGGAGGAGAGCACGGTGCGCGTGGACGACGCACACGGCGCGCCGCCGACGGTGCCGTTCTGGCTGGGCGAGGCCCCCGGTCGCAGCATCGAGTTCTCCGAGGAGGTGGGGCGGCTGCGACGCGATGTCGTCGCAGGTCTGGGCGATCTCCCTGCGCTGCTCGCGATGCTCGAGGCGGAGTGCGGGTTGCCGGAGCTGGCGGCACAGCAGCTCATCGACTATCTGCGCGCGGCGTACGAGGGGCTGGGCGTCATGCCCTCGGACACCGACGTCGTCTTCGAACGCTTCTTCGACGAGACGGGCGGCATGCAGCTCGTCGTGCACGCCCCGTTCGGGTCGCGCATCAACAAGGCGTGGGGACTGGCGCTGCGCAAGCGCTTCTGCGTGAACTTCGATTTCGAGTTGCAGGCTGCCGCCGGCGACGACTCGATGCTGCTCTCGCTGGGGCCGCAGCACTCGTTCCCGCTGGAGGACGCGTTCGACTTCGTCTCACCGGCCAACGTCGTGGAGGCGGTGGAGCAGTCGATCCTCTACATCCCGCTGTTCGGTACGCGCTGGCGCTGGAACACGACGCGTGCGCTTGCCGTGCCTCGCTTCCGAGGCGGTCGCCGCGTCGCCCCGTTCCTGCAGCGCCGCCGTGCGGATGATCTGCTGGCAGCGGTCTTCCCGGCGCAGGTCGGCTGCCAGGAGAACGTCACGGGGCCGCTCGAGTTCCCCGACCACCCGCTCATCCGTCAGACGCGCGACGACTGCCTGCGCGAGTCGATGGACATCGATGGGCTGCTGGACGTCCTCCGTCGTATCGAGTCGGGAGCGATCCGGCTGCACGCGCGTGACACCGTCGAGCCGTCGCCGCTGGCGCACGAGATCGTGACGGGCAAGCCGTACACCTACCTGGATAACGCACCGCTGGAGGAGCGGCGCACCCGTGCCGTGCAGCTGCGCCGCACGCTCCCCACCGAGGCGCGCGACCTGGGCGCACTCGATGCCGACGCGATCGCGCGCGTGCGTGAGGAGGCGTGGCCGCAGCCGCGTGACCCCGAGGAGGTCCACGACGCGCTGCTCTCGCTGTTCGTGCTGCGCGAGGCGGATGTGCCGGGCTGGCACGCGTGGCTGGAAGCGCTCGCCACCACCGGCCGCGCCGTGCGCTTCGAGGCGCGCGGGGAGGCGTACTGGTGCGCGGCGGAGTTGCAGCAGCCGGTTGCGCTGCTGTTGCCGCACGCCTCGCTCCTGCCGATCGAGGTGCCCGAGCGTGCGCGCATCGTCATCGCCGAGCGCGAGGACGCGCGTGCACGGCTGCTGCGCGGCCAGTGCGAGGTGCTGGGCCCGGTCACGGCACGCGACCTCGGCGCACGCACCGGCCTCGATGCACAGGACGTGACCTGGGGCCTGCAGATGCTGGAGGCCGGCGGCTACGTGCTGCGCGGCCGCTTCACGCCGGGCCTCGACCCCTCGAATGGCGACGACATCGAGGAATGGTGCGACCGCCGGCTGCTGGCACGCATTCACCGCTACACGCTCGACCGCCTGCAGCGCGCGATCGAGGCGGTCAGCGCGCGCGACTACATGCGCTTCTTGCTGCGCTGGCATCACGCCTCGCCCGCCAGCCAGCTGCGCGGACGCGCGGGTCTCCGCCATGCCATCGCGCGGCTGCAAGGGTTCGAGGCGCCCGCCTCGGCATGGGAATCGGAGTTGCTGGCGGCGCGGGTCGCGGACTACACCCCGGCGTGGCTCGACGAGCTGTGCCTGGCGGGTGAGGCCTCGTGGGCGCGGCTCACACCTCGCCGCGCGAGTGGAAGCAGCGCGGCCGTCGCTGCCTCGCGCTCCACGCCGATCACCGTTGCGGCCCGCAGCGACCTCGGCGCGCTGCTCGACGCCACCCGGGCGCTGGGCGATGGCCGTGCTGCGGAGCCGCACGCCGGTGCGGCCGCGGAGATCATCGAGGCGCTGCGGGCACGGGGCGCGCTGTTCTTCGACGAGATCGTGACGATGACGCGCCGCCTCGCGACGGACGTGGAG
Organism: Dehalococcoidia bacterium; assembly: GCA_041674885.1. Taxonomy (GTDB): domain Bacteria; phylum Chloroflexota; class Dehalococcoidia; order UBA2979; family UBA2979; genus RH-chloro-G1. The sequence continues at coordinate 9,801 of JBAYUZ010000031.1, read as the reverse complement.
CAGGGGCTCCGCGAGCTGGTCGCGGCCGGCCTCGTCGCCTCCGACGGCTTCCAGGGTCTGCGCCAGCTGTGCGGGCTCTGGCGGCGCAGCGGCCGAGGCCGCTCGCGTGGCCTCGGCTACCTGCGCGCGGGCGGCGGGCCGCCCGGCCGATGGGCGCTGGTGGAGGCGCCGGCCGCAGTCGGTGAGCCGCCCGATGTCGAGACCCTCGCCGAGGCGGTCGCGCAGGCGCTGCTCGCGCGGTACGGCGTCGTCTTCCGCGACGTGGTCGCGCGCGAGTCGTTCACCGTGCCCTGGCGCGAGGTGCTGCGCGCGTTGCGCCGGATGGAGCTGCGCAGCACCGTGCAGGGCGGACGCTTCGTGGCCGGGTTCCTGGGCGAGCAGTACGCCCTCCCGGAGGCGGTCGAGGCGCTGCGGCGCATTCGGCAGGAGCCGCACTCCCAGGAGCGCGTGCGGGTGAGCGCCGTCGACCCGCTCAACCTCGTCGGCATCGTGCTGCCGGGGCCACGGGTGCCCGCGCTGCCCGGGCACCACGTCGAGTACCTGGATGGAGCGCTCGCCTCGGCGGATGCGTTCGAGGCGATGGAGGTTCGGTCGTGAGGGTGCGTGTCGCGGTGCTGGTCATCCTCACGTGCGCACTCGCACTGCTGCCGTCGCGGGCAACGCAGGCGCAGGGCACGTTCGGCGAGCGGATCATCGCCTACGGCATCGACGTCACCGTCGAGCGCGATGGACTGCTGCGCATCGATGAGCGCATCGAGTACGACTTCGGGAGCGAACCGCGCCACGGCATCTATCGCGACGTGGTGACGCGCCAGCGCTACGACGATACGTACGACCGCGTCTACGACCTGACGGTGGAACGTGTCGAGGCGGATCGCGGTGCCTCCGCGAAGTACGTCACGGAGTCCGCGCCCACGGCGGGGCAGACGCGCATCAAGATCGGCGATGCCGACAAGACCACGACCGGCGCGCACACGTACCACCTCGTCTACACGCTCGCGGGCACGCTGAACGGCTTCCCCGACCATGACGAGCTCTACTGGAACGTCATCGGCGCCCAGTGGACAGTGCCGATCGTCGGCGCCACGGTGCGCGTGCATTTGCCGACCTCCGCGAGCCCGCAGGTTGCGTGCTACGCCGGGCCGACCGGCTCATCGCTCGCGTGCGACGCTGCGCGGCCGGGTGCGGGCGAGGCGACGTTCGGGCAGGCGAGCCTGGATGCGTACGAGAACCTCACGATCGTCGTCGGCTTCCCGAAGGGCGCCGTCCCCGAGCCGCAGCCGTCACTTATCGAGCGATGGACACTGCAACGCGCGTTCACGCTCGACTGGCTGCGAGGCGGTGCGGCGCTCACGCTGCTCGTCGTCGGCGTGTGGGCAGTCGTACGCCTCGTCTGGCGTGAGGGGCGTGACGTGCGCTGGCGCGGTGCGCCGGTCGCCGTCGTCTTCGGCGGCACCGCCGGCGAGCAGCGCGTGCCGCTGTTCGAGGGCGGCGCGTACGCCATCGAGTACACGCCACCCGATGGCATCCGCCCAGGCCAGATCGGCACCCTTCTCGACGAGGTGGCGCACCCGCGCGACGTCTCCGCCTCGATCGTCGACCTCGCGGCGCGCGGCTATCTCCACATCGAGGAGATTCCGGCGGAGGGCTGGTTCGGCAAGCCCGACTGGCGCTTCACTCGTCAACTCCCGGCGCCCGAGGCGAAGGTTCCGCTCCGTGCGTACGAGCAGCAGCTGCTGGACGGGTTGTTCGAGTCCGGCGATATCGTGCTGCTCTCCTCGCTGCGTCAGCACTTCGCGACGCGGCTCGCGAAGGTGCAGGATCACCTGTACGCCGACATGGTTGAGCAGGGCTGGTTCGCCGAGCGGCCGGACAAGCGCCGCACCACATACCTCGGTGTGTCGATCCTTGCGCTGATCGTCACGGGCGGACTGCTGGCGGCGGCGATCATCTTCACGACGTTCGCCGTGGTGGCGGTGCCGTTGTTCGTCGCCTCGCTGCTGCTGCTCGCGCTGCACGGGCGGATGCCGAGGCGTACCGCGCAGGGGACGGCAGCGCTCCGTCGCACGCTCGGTTTCCGCCAGTTCATCGAGACCGCCGAGACGCGCCGCGCCGAGTTCGCGGAGCAAGCGAACCTGTTCTACGAGTACCTGCCGTACGCGGTCGTCTTCGGCTGCGTCGACAAGTGGGCGAAGGCGTTCGAGGGGCTCGCGTTGCAGCCGCCGGACTGGTACGCCTCGTCGTCGACGTTCAACGCGCTTTACTTCGCGAACGCGATGGACGGCTTCGCCGACACCACATCGAGCGCGCTCGTCTCGACGCCGGGCGGGAGCGGGAGCAGCGGCTTCGGTGGCTCCTCTGGTGGCGGCGGGGGAGGCGGGGGCGGGGGCTCCTGGTAGCCATTGCGCCGGCGAGCGCTCGACGCGGCGCTCAGCGGGTCGCCTATACTGTCTATCCAGTTGCTCCCCACCGGCGGCGGCGCCATCCGCAGCCGGGCAGCCGACAAGGGTTCCCCCATGCCACGCAGTAGCCGCTCCATCTGGCGAGGCGCCATCAGCTTCGGCATCGTCAGCATCCCCGTGCGCCTGTTCACGGCGACCGAGGACAAGGACATCTCCTTCCGCCAGCTCCACGTCTCCGACCACTCGCGCATTCGCTACGCGCGCTACTGCGCCGCGGAGGACATCGAGGTTCCGACCGACGAGATCGTGCGCGGGTACGAGTACGAGAAGGATCGCTACGTCGTCCTGGACGACGAGGACTTCGAGCACCTGCCGCTGCCGAGCAAGCAGACGATCAGCCTGACCGCCTTCGTGAACGCCGCAGAGATCGACGCGACGTACTACGAGAAGAGCTACTACCTGGAACCCGAGGATGTCGGGGTGAAGCCCTTCGCGCTGCTCATGCGCGCGCTGACGGAGAAGGGCCTGACCGCCGTCGCGAAGATCGCGATCCGGAACAAGGAGCGGCTCTGCGCGCTGCGGCCGATGGACGGCATGCTGATGCTGGAGACCCTCTACTACCCGGACGAGCTGCGCGTGGAGCGCGGCGTGCCGATGCCCGACGTCGAGATCTCGGAGCAGGAGCTGGCGATGGCCTCTGCGTTGATCGACCTGCTCACGACGACGTTCCAGCCGGAGCAGTACGAGGATCACTACCGAGAAGCGCTGCTGGAGGTCATCCGCGCGAAGCTCGAGGGCCAGCAGGTCGTCGAGGCGCCGGAGCCGGCCGCTGCAAGCAACGTCGTCGACCTCATGGCAGCGCTGCGCGCGAGCGTGGAGGCGACGAAGCGCGAGCGCGAGCAGGCGCCCGCCGCTGCCCCGACCTCGGCGGCTGCGAGCGCGGGCGACGAGGCCGAGGAAGCACCTCGACCGGCGCGACGGCGCAAGGCTGCATCGTGATGTTGGGACGCTGACCGGCCATGCCGTCCGCCCGCGGACGCGCCTCCTCGCTGCCTGAGCCTGACGGGCCGGTTTCCGCGCGACCGCTGGCCGAGTACGACCAGAAGCGCGACTTCACTCGTACGCCGGAGCCGCCGGGCACACCTCGGGCGGGCGAGGGGCCACTGACGTTCGTCGTGCAGAAGCACCGCGCGACGCGGCTGCACTACGACGTGCGGCTGGAGCGGGGCGGCGTCATGCCCTCCTGGGCGGTGCCGAAGGGGCCGTCCTCGCGCATCGGCGACAAGCACCTGGCGGTGCATGTCGAGGATCATCCGCTCGACTACGCCTCGTTCGAGGGCCTCATCCCGAAGGGCGAGTACGGAGCGGGCGAGGTCATCGTCTGGGACGCCGGCACGTACTCGCCTGACGAGGGTGGCCTGTCGTTCCACGACCGCGCGGAAGCGGAGCGCCGCATGCGCGAGGGGCTGGCGGCGGGCAAGCTCTCGGTGACGTTCCGCGGACGCAAGTTGAAGGGCTCGTACGCCCTCGTCCGCACGAACAAGGTCGAGGGCGGCCGCGAGCAGTGGCTGATGGTGAAGCACCGCGACGAGGCGGCGAGCGACCGCGACCTCACTGCCGACGACCGATCCGTACGCACCAGCCTCCGCATCGAGGATCTGCAGCGCGGCGTGCTGCCTCCGGCGGGGGTGCACGTGACCCCGGTGCAACCGGGCGCGCTGCGGGGAGCACGGCTCGCGCCGTTCCCCGCGAACATCGAGCCCATGCAGGCGGACCTCCGGAACGCGCCGTTCGATGACGCGCGCTGGCGCTTCGAGCCGAAGCTCGACGGCATGCGCGTCCTCGCGCTGCTGCGGGACGGCGAGGTGCGGCTGCTCAGTCGCCGTGGGCTGGACGCCGCCGATCGCTTCCCCGCGATCGCGGCAGCGGTCAGGCGTCAGCCGGCATCCTCGCTGATCCTCGATGGCGAGATCGTGGCACTCGACGAGCACGGCGTGCCGTCGTTCGAGCTGCTGCAGGAGCGCATGCACCTGAGCGGCCCGACCGGCATCGCAGCCGCCGAGGTGCGCGTGCCGGTGCTCTACTACGCCTTCGACATGCTCCACCTCGATGGCATCGACCTGCGCGGCGTGCCCCTCGACGACCGCCTGGAGACGCTCGCGCGCGTGCTGATGCCGACCGCCGAGGTACGGCTGTTGGAGCCGTTCGACGCCGACGGCGTGACCGCGTTCGAGGTCGCGCAGCAGCACGGCCTGGAGGGCATCGTCGCGAAGCGCCGCGATTCCGTGTACGAGTCCGGTCGCCGCTCGCGCGCATGGGTGAAGGTGAAGTCACGCACCTCGGACGAGTTCGTGGTCGGTGGCTACGCGGCCGGCGAGGGTGGCCGCGCCCACACCTTTGGGTCGCTGCTGGTCGGGCAGTTCGAGGCGGACGGTCGGCTCCGCTACGCGACGCACGTCGGCTCCGGCTTCACCGATCGCACGCTGGCCGAGTTGCGCACGCGCCTCGATGCGCTCCGCGCCGACGGCTCACCGTTCGCGGAGCCGCCACCGAAGGACGGCCACGGCGCGCCGACCTGGGTGCGCCCGGAGCTCGTGGTCGAGGTCGAGTACGTGCAGCGCACGCGCGACGGCCACCTCCGCGCTCCCGTCTTCCGTCGCGTGCGCGACGACCGCAACGCCGCCGAGATCGTCGAGGGAGCGCAGGAGCCGGGTGCGGCGATCGAGGTGCACGCGAGCGCCTCACCGCGCCGCGACGATCGGCGGGAGGGGCCGCGCCCGACGCTCGACCTCGCGGTGCAGGAGGTGCTGCAGCAGCTCGCGAGCCCACGCAAGACGTTCACGCTCGCCGTCGAGGGCAACGAGCTGAAGCTGACCAACCTCGACAAGGTGCTGTGGCCGGCGACTGCCACCACCGAGGCGCTGACGAAGCGCGACCTGCTCACGTACTACGCGCGGATGGCGCCGTGGCTGCTGCCCCACCTGCGTGACCGCCCGGTGACGATGACCCGCTACCCGAATGGCATCGATGGTTCGTTCTTCTACCAGAAGCACGTCGAGCAGGCCCCACCATTCGCGGAGACGGTCTCCGCCTACTCCGACACGAACAGCGGCGACCAGGAGTTCATCCTCTGCAACAACCTGTCGACGCTGCTCTGGCTGGGGCAGATGGCCGACCTGGCGCTGCACACCTCGCTGGCACGGGTGGGGCCGGAGCCTGACGCGTTCCACCTCCCCGAGACCTACGAGGGCTCGAAGGCTGCGATCGAGGGGTCGCGTCTCAACTATCCGGACTTCCTGCTCTTCGACCTCGACCCCTACACCTACGCCGGCACGGAGCGTGCAGGCGAGGAGCCCGAACTGAACCGCGCGGCATGGGAGCAGGTGGTGCGGGTCGCACGCTGGCTCAAGGAGCTACTCGACGACGCCTCGCTCGCCTCGTACATCAAGACCTCGGGAGCGACGGGGCTGCACGTGTACGTGCCGGTCGTGCGCCAGTACGAGTACGCCACGATCCGGGCGCTGGCGGACACCTTCGGGGGCTTCCTGCAGCGCGCGCACCCACAGGACGTCACGATCGAGTGGAACGTCCCGAAGCGCGTCGGAAAGGTGTTCTTCGACCACAACCAGAACGCGCGCTTCAAGAACCTCGCCGCTCCCTACTCGCCGCGGGCGAAGCCGGGCGGGCCGGTCTCGATGCCGATCCGCTGGGAGGAGCTGGGCGAGGTGTACCCGGCGGACTTCACGATGCGCACCGCTCCGGACCGGGTCGCGCGGGTGGGGGACGTCTGGGCGGACATCCTGGGCGCGAAGCACGACCTCCGCGCCCTCATCGAGCCCGATGCACCCGCTCCGCGGGGCGAAACCGGGGGCGGCTAGCCCTCGCGCAGCCCCTCCCGTATCCTGTGCGCTCCACGCACGCCGTTGCGACGTGCCGAGGTAGCTCAGCTGGTAGAGCACGCGACTGAAAATCGCGGTGTCGGCGGTTCAAGTCCGCCCCTCGGCACCAACCTGTCCCCTGTCTTGCCCTCCGCTCGCGGCGCCATCCGCCGCCGAACTGTGGTTTCCGAGGGTATCCGGCACAGCTGCTGGTTCGGTGGGCCTCGACAGGCGCCGTACCGCGTTCGCCTTCCCGAGGAGCCCCATGCCCGCAACCTTCGCCGAACTTGGACTACACGAGGATGTCCTGCGCGCCATCGACGCGCTGGGCTTCGAGGAGCCGACGCCGATCCAGGCGCAGACCGTGCCGCTGCTCCTGGCGGGCCGCGACGTGCTGGCGCAGGCCCAGACCGGCACCGGCAAGACCGCGGCGTTCGCGCTGCCGATCGTGCAGCGCGTCGACGCGCGCAGTCGCGACGTGCAGGCGATCGTCCTGGCGCCGACGCGCGAGCTCGCGGTGCAGGTCGCTGAGGCGATGCACAACCTCGGTGCGTCCAAGGGGCTGTCGGTGCTGCCGATCTACGGCGGACAGGCGTACGACCGCCAGCTGCGCGGGCTACGCATGGGCGTCCAGGTCGTCGTCGGCACACCGGGCCGCATCATGGATCACATGCGCCGCGGCACGCTCGACCTCTCCAACGTCCGCATGGTCGTCCTCGACGAGGCCGACGAGATGCTGAACATGGGCTTTGTCGAGGACATCCAGTTCATCCTTGACCAGGTGCCGGAGGAGCGGCAGCTCGCGCTCTTCTCCGCCACCATCCCGCGGCGGGTGGAGACGCTGGCGCAGCGCTACATGCGCGATCCTGCGCTCGTCTCGATCGCGCACGAGGCGCACGCAGCGCCGTCCGTGCGGCAGATGTACGTGGCCACCCAGCAGCGCGACAAGATCGATGCGCTGACGCGGCTCCTCGACCTCGAATCTCCCAGCTCGGCGATCGTCTTCTGCCGCACCAAGCGCGAGGTCGACGAGCTGTCGGGCACGCTGATGGCGCGCGGCTATGCCGCCGTCGCAATCCATGGCGACGTCGCGCAGAACCAGCGCGAGCGTCTGCTCAACTCCTTCCGCGACGGTCAGGCCGAGCTGCTGATCGCCACCGAGGTCGCGGCGCGCGGCCTCGACATCCCCGACGTGACGCACGTGTTCAACTTCGACATCCCGGATGACGCCGATGTCTACGTGCACCGCATCGGTCGCACCGGGCGCATGGGGAAGAGCGGCGACGCGATCACGTTCGTGACACCGCGCGAGGTGCGCCAGCTGCGCTACATCGAGCGCGAGATCGGCCAGCACCTGGAGCCGATCATGCTGCCGACCGCGGACGACATCGCCGCCCGGAAGCGCGAGACGCTCCGTGCCGCGCTGGTCGAGGCGATCGAGGCGGGCGCCGCAATCTCCTATGCCGGCCTGGTCGAGTCGCTGCTGGAAGAGCACGAGCCCGCACAGGTCGCGGCAGCCGCGATCTACCTCGCGAACGGCGGCGCGGCGGGCCACCACGAGGAGCCCGCAGCCCCGGACGAGGCACCCGCCCCCTGGAACCCGGACGTGCCCCGCGCGCCCCGCTTCGACGACACGGGTGAGGCGGTGCGGCTGCAGATCAACGCGGGTCGCCGTGCCGGTGTGCGAGCGGGCGACATCGTCGGGCTGCTCACGGCTGAGTTGCAGATCCCCGGCACGGTGATCGGCGCGATCCGCATCGCGCAGGACTTCTCCACGGTCGAGATGGAGCCACGCGCCGCGCACATGGCGCTCGAGCATCGGCGTCCGTTCGTCCTGCGCGGCATGGAGGTGCGCGTAATGCCGGCCGATGGCCGCGACGCCGACCGTCCCGACCGAGGGCCCAGCCGCGACCGACGCCCGGGGCCGCCGCCACGCGGGAAGGCCGCTCGCAAGCCGCGGTAGGGCACCTCGCGGTGTACTCGTCATAACACAACGTCTGGGACGCTCGTCGTCTGGCGCTCGCGCACAGGGGCGGGCATAGTACGTTCCGCAGGCGAATCACTGGACGAGCAGGGGAACGCGCATGCCGGTCATCGTCGTCTCGGGAGACCAGCGTGGGGCAGGGGCGACGACCGTCGCCGTGGGCCTCGCACACCGGCTCGCATACAGCGGGCAGGCGGTGACGCTCGTCCGCATCGCCGGTGACGACCGCTCCGAGTCCGACGCGCGCACCTTCGCGAGCCTCGAGTTTGCATCGGGTAGCGGCGCGCCGGTCGCCGAGAGCGCCGTGACGGCTGGCGAGGGTGTGACGATCGTCGAGACCGCCGCTGCCACCGACGCCGCCGCGCTGGCGTCCCGCCTCGGCGGGCGCGTGCTGCGTGTCACCACCAGCGGTGAGCCGGCCACGGGCACCATCGTGAACCACACCCGCGAGGCAGGTGCCGGGCGCATCGCCGAGGACCGCCTGCTGGCGGCGCCGACGGTTGGCGCGCTGGCGACCGCCGCGAACGCGCGCGTCCTCACCCGCTCCGGCGAGGGCGACGGCGCCGTCGTCGAGCACATCGTGATCGGCGCGATCTCGCACGACTCGGACGTGCCGTACTTCAACCGCTTCGAGCGCAAGGCCGTGGTGACGCGCGCGGAGCGTGTCGACATTGCGCTCTCCGCGCTGCGCACGCAGACCGAGTGCCTGATCCTGACCGGCGGCGGCGAGCCGAGCCCGTACCTGCTCGACCGCGTCGCCGCGGCGCGCTCCACGACGCTCCTGCTCGCCCCCGAGGGGACGGTCGAGACCGTCCGCGACATCGAGGGCACCTTCGGCCGCGTCGGCTTCTCCGGCGAGGCGAAGGTCGAGCGGGCAGCAGCGCTCGTTGCGGCAGCGCTCGACGACGCGGCGGTCAGCGCGCTCCTGGGCTAGCCCGCACACACCTCGCTCTGCCCCAGGTATTCGCCAGTGCTCACACAGCACTGCCTCACGCCCGTATGCTCGGTGCATGGGTTTCACGACGAACGGCTTCCGGATTGCAACCGTGCGCGGCATCGAGGTGCGCGTGCACTGGTCGTGGCTCGCGATCTTCCTCGTGCTCTCGTGGACGCTCGCCGATACGGGCTTCGGAGGTGAGTACCCTACTTGGCCGTTGGCATCGCGATGGGTGCTGGGCCTGGTCACGATGCTGCTGTTCTTCCTCTCTGTGCTCGCGCATGAGCTGGCGCACTCGCTGATGGCGCAGCACTACGGGATGCGCGTGCCGTCGATCACGCTGTTTGCGTTCGGCGGTGTGTCCTCGATCGCGGGCGAGATGCAGACGGCGGGGCAGGAGTTCCGCGTCGCCGTCGTCGGCCCGCTCACCTCGTGGGCGGTCGCGATCGTGTGCGGTGCGCTCTGGCTGGTCGTACCCGACTCGGCAGCACGGACGGTGCTCGGTTACCTCGGCAGCACCAACCTGATCCTCGGACTGTTCAACCTGCTGCCGGGCTTCCCGCTGGACGGCGGACGGGTGCTGCGCTCGATCGTGTGGGC
>JBAYUZ010000030.1:0-22407 GCA_041674885.1 Dehalococcoidia bacterium | reverse complement strand
CCTCCTCCGCCGCAACGGAGTCGTCGAGCTTCTGGAAGAGCGGCGTCGGCTCGGGCAGGGGAGCGCCCCCCGCGACCTCGCTGCGACGCCAGCCCGCGGCCTGGAGGTCGCCGGTGTTCCCGGTAAGCTCCCACGCGCGCGGCGAGGTGAACGGCATGAACGGCTGCATGAGCGTCGCGAGGCCGCTGATGACGTTGATCACCGTCCACAGCGTCTCCGCCGCTGAGTCGCGGTCGGTCTTGATCGCCGTCCACGGGGCGCGCTCGTCCAGGTAGCGGTTCGCGTCCTGTGCGACCGACATCGCCACCTGGAGCGCCGCGCGGAGCTGCGTCGCCTCGATGTGCGCGCCCTCCTCGGCGAACGCCGCGTCGACGCGGTCGAGCAGCCGCTGCGAGGACTCGGTCAGGGTCGCGGGCCGCTCCGGCACGCGTGCGTCGAAGTTGCGGCGCGTGAACGTCAGCACGCGGTGCACGAGGTTGCCCCACGTCGCCACGAGCTCGTCGTTGTTGCGCCGGACGTACTCGCTCCACGTGAAGTCGGAGTCCGAGGTCTCCGGCATGATCGCCGACAGCATGTAGCGCAGCGGATCCGCCGGGTGCCGATCGAGGTAGTCAGGCATCCACACCGCCCAGTTGCGGCTGGATGACGCCTTCGCGCCGGACATCGTGACGTACTGGTTTGCGGGCACGTCGTACGGGAGGCTCAGTGTCTCCTCCGTCGTCGCGCTGCCCATCAGCATCGCGGGCCAGATCGTCGTGTGGAACGGGACGTTGTCCTTGCCCTGGAAGTAGTACGTGCGCGCCGACGAGTCGATCCAGAAGTCACGCCACGCTTCGGGCCGGCCGTGCGTCTCCGACCATTCGATGGAGGCGCTCAGGTAGCCGATGACGGCCTCGAACCAGACATACAGGCGCTTGCCCTCGAAGCCCTCGACCGGCACCGGGATGCCCCAGTCGATGTCGCGCGTGATCGCGCGGTCGTGCAGCCCCTCGCGCAGCAGGCCCAGCGTGAAGTTGCGCACCGCGGGCCGCCAGTGCGTCTGCGCCTGCACCCACTCGGTCAGCCGCTCGTTGAACGCCGAGAGTCGCAGGAAGAAGTGCTCGGACGGCCGAGGCTCCGGCGTGGCGTCGGAGAGCCTCGAACGCGGGTTCACCAGCTCCAGCGCGTCGAGCGTGGAGCCGCAGTTGTCGCACTGGTCGCCGCGCGCGCCGGGGTCACCGCAGCGCGGGCAGGTGCCTTCGACATAACGGTCAGGGAGGAAGCGCCCCACCTTGGGATCGAAGAGCAGCGTCTGGGTCGCGGGGTAGATGTAGTCCGCCGCGCGCAACTTCTCGAAGATCCCCTGCGCCACCCGCGCATGATTCGGCGTGGCCGTCGAGGTGAACAGGTCGAACGACACGCCGAATCGCTCGAACGTGTCGACGAACGACTGGTGGTTGCGCTGGTAGACCGCCTCGGGCGTCGTGCCCTCGGCCTCCGCGCGCACGGTGATCGGCGTGCCGTGGGCATCCGAGCCGGACACCATCAGCACGCGATTGCCGCGCATCCGGTGGTACCGCGCAAAGATATCCGCAGGCAGGTAGGCGCCAGCGACCTGCCCCGCGTGCAGAGGCGTGTTCGCGTACGGCCAGGCGACGCAGACAAGGATGGTCTCGGGCATGTGGGGCATCCTAGCATGTGGCCCCGGCACGTCCGAGTAGCCCGCCTCACACACGCTCGTCATTGAAACTGTGTATCGAGGTCAACGATACGCGTTGACGACCATCCAGGAGGGGCGTAACCTCCCCGGAACACTTTTCCCCCGCGGAATCTCAGGTCAGACAGATGACGGACGTATCGTCGGCGTACCCTCCTTTTCAGGAGGTCGGCGTGCGCTTCGGCCCCTCGGCGACGAGGGGCCTCTGTGTATCTGGGGCCCTTTCTGGGCTCACACCGCGGGTCGATGGGAGCGGGCAGTCCAGCCGCGACCATCACCCGTCCGCGCGACGCGGGCGGTCATCGAATCACGCAACGATGTGCGAAGGGCGGGTTCACTGATGGCAGTACGAAAGACGCTGGAGAACGCGTACGGCTTCGATGATGTGGCGATCGTGCCGGGGGCGGTGACGACCAACCCGGAGCTCGTCACCCCGCAGTTCCAGATCGGCGAGCGTACGTTCTCGATCCCGATCTGGGCGTCCGCGATGGACGCCGTCGTCGACCCCCGCTTCGCCATCGCGTACTCGAAGCTGGGCGGCGTCGCCGTCCTCAACCTCGACGGCCTCCAGACCCGCTACGACGACCCCGACGAGATCCTCGACCAGATCGCCGCGGCGACCCTGCCGCAATCGACCGAGATCATCCAGCGCGTCTACCAGCAGCCCGTCCGCGAGGACCTGGTCGCCCGCCGCGTGCAGGAGATCAAGGACGGCGGTGGCGTCGCCATCGTGAGCTCCACGCCCCAGAACACGAAGCGCTTCGCGCCGATCGCGATCGAGGCCGGCGCCGAGGTGTTCGTGGTGCAGTCCACGGTCACGACGGCCCGCCACGTCTCGCGCTCGCTCGAGGGTCTGCAGCTCGATCAGCTCGTGAAGCAGATCGCCCCGATCCCGGTCGTCGTCGGCAACACCGTCGACTACGCCGCCACGCTGGAGCTCATGGAGACCGGCGTCGCCGGCATCCTCGTCGGCGTCGGCCCCGGCGCCGCCTGCACCTCGCGCGAGGTTCTGGGCGTCGGCATCCCGCAGATCACGGCGACCCTCGACACCGCCCTCGCGCGCGACGAGTTCATGGAGCGCACGGGGCGCTACATCCCGATCATCACCGACGGCGGCTTCCGCACCGGCGGCGACGTGTCGAAGGCGATCTGCGCCGGCGCCGATGCCGTCATGATCGGCTCGCCGTTTGCGGGCACGCAGGAGGCGCCGGGCCGCGGCTTCCACTGGGGCATGGCGACCTCCAACGCCGAGCTGCCGCGCGGCGTGCGCGTCCAGATCGGACAGAACCACTCGCTGCAGCAGCTGCTGTTCGGCCCCACCTCACGCACGGACGGCACGGAGAACCTCGTCGGTGCGCTGCGCACCTCTATGGCGACGTGCGGCGCGCAGACGATTCGCGACTTCCACTCCACGCGCATGGTGATCGCTCCCTCGATCAAGACCGAGGGCAAGATCTACCAGATGGCCCAGCGCAGCCGGGAGTAAACGATGCCAGCACCCGAGGTCGCGCCCGCCCGTCGACTCCTGCTCGATGCGATCGAGCGGGTGGTGAGCGCCTCCGCAGGCCTCGATACCGCAGCCGTGAACTGGCGCCCGGTTCCGGACGCCAGTTCACTCGCCGCACTCGCGCTGCACGTGCTCGGTGCGACCGAGCAGAACATCATGACCTCGCTCACCCGCACGCGGGCGACCGAGCGCAACCGGGACGAGGAGTTCGCGGCCCGGCAGGAGTCCGGCGCATCGCTCGCCGAGCGCTGGGAGCGCCTCCGCCCCGAGGTCGAGCAGGCGCTCGACCTGCTCACCGCGCAGGAGCTGCTGGATGAGCGCGTGCACCACACCTTCGGCACCATGTCGGGCCGCGAGATGCTGGACCGCCTCGTGACGCATGTCTTCGAGCACGCCGGGCAGGCGGAGCTCACGCGCCAGCTGCTCGATGCGGAGCGCGCCGGCTAGTACCCCGCCCGCAGCTCCATCACCCGCTCGATGCCCGCGAGGTCGCGGTGCAGGCGCGGGCTGCCTCCCACCACGTCGGCGAACAGCGCTGCCACCTCGGCCGCCTGTCCCGCACCCACCTCGAGCAGCACCGCACGCGGGCCCGCTGCGAGGTGCGCGGGCAACTGTCGGGCAAGGGCGCGGAACGCATCCAATCCGTCGGCACCGCCGTCGAGGGCACCCCGGGGCTCCCAGTCGCGCACCTCGGGTGCCAGCCCATCTACCTCGGCAGTGGGGATGTACGGCAGGTTCGCGGCGACCACGTCCAGCGGTTCCGCCAGCGGCTCCAGCAGGTTCCCGGCGAGCAGCACCACCCGCGCCTCGACTCCGAGACGACGGCGGTTGGCCCCGGCGATCGCGAGCGCCTCGGTCGACACGTCGGTCGCCCACACCTTCGCCATCGGCGCGTGGCGCGCGACGCTGATCGCCACGGCACCGCTCCCCGTGCCCACGTCGGCGACCCGCACCAGGCGGCGCGCGGCAGGATGCTCTCGGATCGCCGCGAGCGTCGCCTCGACCAGCGTCTCCGTGTCTGGGCGCGGGATGAGGACGCCCGACCGCACCTCGAACGTCAGTCCGTAGAACTCGCGGCGACCGAGGATGTAGGCGAGCGGCTCATGCCCCAGCCGCCGCGCCAGCGTCGCCTCGAATGCCGGGAGCGCGTCGGTCGAGGGTTCCTCGCTGCCGCGCGCCAGCACCCCGGCGCGCGTGAGGCCGGACGCCTCGGCGTACAGCACCTCGACCTCCAGCCGTGCCTCGTCCAGGGTCTCGTCGCACCCGGCGGCCAGGAGCGCCCGAGCGGCATCGGTCAGCAGCGAGCGGAGCAGCGGCATGGTCGCATTCTGGGCGAGCCACTCGGTCGCCGCCACGTCTGACATCCTCACGTGCGCGGCAGGCACGCCACTCCTGTGCTATGAAGTACATCGTGCAGGCGAGGAGCGACCGATGACGACGCCGGATCCCGCGACAGGCGTCGAGGCTGCACCGCCCCCTCCGGCTCGCTCGGGACGCCGCCTGCCGCAGGCGCTGATCTCCTTCGAACAACCGGACTTCCGCTACCTCGGCCTCTCGACGCTCTCGCTCGGATTCGGACAGTGGGCGCAGCAGATCGGCCTCTCGTGGCTTGCGCTGGAGCTCACCGGCTCGGCGCAACAGGTCACGGGCGTCTACGCGATCCAGAGCGGGATCAGCATCATCAGCGCTCCGATCGGTGGTTACTTCGCGGATCGCTACTCCCGGCGGTCGGTGATCGTGTGGTCCACGGTCGCGGCAGGGGTGCAGGCGTCCGTGCTGGCAGCGCTCGCGATCGCCGGGGTGATCGTGATGTGGCAGGTCTACGTCCTCGCGCTGCTGGGCGGCCTCATCCAGTCGATCACCCAGCCGGCACGACAGGCCTTCGTCTACGACATCAGCACCGACGAGACGCTGGTCAATGCGACCGCGATGAACTCGATCGTGCAGAACGTCGCGAGGATCGCCGGACCGCCGCTTGCCGGGGCGATGATTGGCGCGTGGGGTGTGGGTGCGCCGTTTGCATTCATCGCCTTCACGAAGGTGCTCGCGGTCGTCCTGACACTGCGCATCAGCAAGCGCACGCGGCAGATTCGTGTCCGCGGCGGCGCGAACGCGGCACAGCAGCTGATCGAGGGCTTCACGGTCACCTTCCGTGACCGCCGCATCCTGGGCCTCATGATCGTGCACACGATCCCGACGCTGCTGGTGATTCCTTATCTGCCGCTGATCTCCGTCGTCTCGCGTGACGTACTGGGCACGGGCGCGCTCGGCTACGCGTGGCTGAGCGGTATGGCCGGGTGGGGTGCGATCCTTGGCCTCGGCATGCTCGCGATCCTCGGCGATCCCAGGCGCAAGGGCTGGCTGATGCTGGTCGGCTTCCTCGTGTACATCGGCGGCGTGCTGGTGTTCGCGTTCTCGCAGAACTTCGTGCTCTCCATGGCGGCGCTCGGGATCGGCGGTGTGTTCTCCTCCGTCGCGTTCGCGCTGAACAACACGCTGCTCCAGGTGGCGACGCCGAACGAGGTGCGCGGGCGGGTCATGGCGGTCTGGCAGGTGACGAGCGGCTTGCAGGCGGTCGGCGCCCCGATCATGGGCTACCTGGTCGCGACGCAGGGCCCCGCGTTGGGCATCGGTTCGCTCGTGACGCTTGCGCTCGTCACGTTCTTGCTGTTCACAGCCGCGTGGGGTTCCGTGCGGCGGATGTAGCGATGCGACCGAAGCGTCCGCACATCGCGCTCGACATCGACGGCGTACTCGCCGACTTCGCGGGCGGCTTCCTGCCGCACCTCAGCCGCGCACTGGGCCGCGAGGTACGCGAGGAGCACATCACCACCTACTCGTTCGAGGAGGCGCTGCGCATCCCGCGCGAGGTGTGGGCGCCGATCTGGGACGAGTTCCAGCACCGCGTCTACCACGAGGCGCTGCCGTACGAGGGTGTCGTGGAGGGCGTCGAGGCGCTGCGTGACCTCGGGCGGCTCACGATCCAGACCGCGCGCCCGGATCGCGCCGCCGAGGCGACGATCGCCTGGCTCGAGCGGCACCTGGGGCCGGTGGAGGTGCAGTTCCGCCACGGCCTGGGCAAGTACCGGCACGCGGACGCCGTGGACTGGTTCATCGAGGACAGCCTGGAGGAGGTCGCGCGCGCGGAGGCCGGCGTCCCGATCCTCGTCGATCGCGCGTGGAATCGCATCGGCGCACCCGCTAGGATCGCGCGCGTGCGCACGCTCATCGAGGCGGCGCGCCACATCGAGGCCGAACTGCGAGGGGAGCGAGCCTAGCCGACGGAGGCGAGTGCCTCGGCCTGCTCCGCGACGGCGACCGCATCGATCAGCCCGTCGATCTCGCCGTCCAGGATGCGCGGCATCGAGTGCAGCGTGAGGTTCACGCGGTGATCGGTGACGCGATCCTGTGGGAAGTTGTAGGTGCGGATCTTCTCGGAGCGCTCGCCCGTGCCGACCTGCGCCTTGCGGTTGCCCGCCTGTGCCGCCGCAGCCTTCGCGCGCTCCAGCTCGTAGATGCGAGCACGGAGGACAGCCTCTGCCTTCGCTCGGTTCTTGCCCTGCGACCGCTCGTCCTGGCACTGCACGACGATGCCGGTCGGGGCGTGCGTCATGCGCACGGCCGTCGCGACCTTGTTCACGTTCTGACCGCCCGCGCCACCCGAGTGGAAGATGTCGATGCGGACGTCGTTCCAGTTGATGTCGACGTCGACCTCATCCACCTCCGGCAGCACGGCGACCGTGGCCGTCGAGGTGTGGATGCGGCCCTGCGCCTCGGTCTCCGGAACGCGCTGGACGCGGTGCACGCCGGACTCGAACTTCAGACGCGAGTACGCGCCCTTGCCGTGCACTTCGAAGACGATTTCGCGATAGCCGCCGTTGCCGACCTCGGCGGTGTTCAGCACCTCGGTCTGCCAGTGCTGGCGCTCGGCGTAGCGCTGGTACATGTGGAAGAGGTTGCCCGCGAACAGCGCGGCCTCCTCGCCGCCGGTGCCGGCGCGAATCTCGACGATGACATCACGCTCGTCGGCGGGGTCCTTCGGCAGCAGCGCGAGCTTGAGCTGCTCCTCGAGGGCTGCGCGCTCGGCGTCGAGGCGTGACTCCTCGTCGCGGCCCAGCTCGCGCATCTCCTCGTCCGACTCGCGGGCGAGGGCGCGCGCGTCCTCCAGCGCCGACTCGGTCTCGAGGTAGCGGCGGTAGACGGCAACCACGTCATCGAGGCTCGACCGCTCCCGGCTCAGCTCCTGGAGCTGCTTCGGGTCGGAGACGACGTCGGGGTCGGAGAGGAGCCGCATGAGCTCCTCGTAGCGGGCCAGGATGTCACGGAGTCGTTCAAACATGTGTCGAGGATAACAGGGGTGGCCGTGAGGGCCGAGTGCGATCAGGCCGACGCGAGCAAGAAGGCGCCGTAAATCGACGCAAAGAGCACGATCAGCGTGTACGAGAGGGCTCGTTGGGTCGGTCCGATAATGGCCCCGCGCATGAGCACGGTGACCTGAGCGGGTAGGCTGGCCCGTTCTTCAATCTCGCGGGCTAGTGCCACGAACCGCCGCTGTTGCCTGAATCCTCGCTCTGTGGACAAGCCCCAGATCACGCTTAGGACGATTCCCGCAGTTGCCATTCCAGGGACGAGGAAGAGCGATGTAGTTTGACGTTCGGGCGTCAGGACGATCGCTGCAACGAGGATGCTATTGGCAAGTAGGTAGGCATTGGCCCGTGACCAGATCGCTTCCCCTTCCGCGGTCGCCATTGAAATGGCCACCTGATAGGTATCGCGTTCCGTGACCACGTCGGACTACCGGGCCAGCGCCGCAGCGAGATCATCGAACGCCACCTCGACCTGCTCGGAGTCGCCGGTGAGCGCCTTCAGCTGCACCGCGTCACGCGCCGCCTCGGCTTCACCGACGATGGCGATGAAGCGTGCTGCAGCGCCCTCTGCGGCGCGGAAGTGGGCGCGGAGGCCGCGGCCGGGGAACCCGGCACGCACCGCGAAGCCCGCCGCACGCGCCCGGCGAGCCGCGTGCATCGCTGCGGCCTGCACCGCCTCGCTGAGCGGGGCGACGTAGAGGTCGACCACGGGGTCGGCGACCAAGGTCTGCCGATCGCGCAGATTCAGCATGATGCGCTCGATCCCGGTCGCGAAGCCGACGCCGGGGGTGTGCGGCCCGCCCAGCAGCTCGATCAGGCCGTCGTAGCGGCCGCCCGCGCCAACGGTGGCCTGCGTGGAGACCTCGCGGACCACGCGGGCTTGAAGATCGGCTCCGACCCCTGACACAAGCGGAACCGCACCATGTTCGAGCTGCCCGTGGACTTGTTCGACAATCGACGGCGGGACGAACTCCCAGACCGTGCGCGCGTAGTAGTCGAGGCCGCGCACGATGCGCGGGTCGACCTGGTAGGCCACGCCGAGGATGTCGAGCAGCGCGCGCACCTCCGTGAAGTGCAGCGCGTCACCCTCGTCCAGGTGGTCGAGGATGCTCGGGGCGCTCAGGAGGGCGGGGTGCTGGGCATCCTCCTTGGAGTCGAGGATGCGCAGCACGTTCGTCTCGAAGCGGCGCTGGGAGTCACGCGACAGCGTCGTGACGTGCGGCTCCAGGTGCGCGCGCAGCGCCTCGACGTAGCGGCGGCGCGTCTCGGCGGTGCCGATCGAGTTGATGCGCAGCGTGAGGTCGCCCAGGCCGAGTTCCTCGTACAGCGTGCGCTGCAGCTCGATCACCTCGACATCCGCCGAGGGCGAGCCGTCGCCGATGCACTCGACGCCGAACTGCCAGAGCTGGCGATAGCGTCCCGCCTGCGGGCGGTCGTAGCGGAACATCGGCCCGAAGTAGGCGAGGCGCACCGGCTGCGGCCGGCTGGCCATGCCGTGCTCCAGGTAGGCGCGGCAGACCGCTGCCGTCCCCTCGGGGCGCAGCGCGAGGCGGTCGCCGCCGCGATCCTCGAACAGGTACATCTCCTTGGAGACGATGTCGCTCTCGTCGCCGACGGTGCGGAGGAAGACGCGGCCGTCCTCGACGATCGGCGTCGAGATCAGGCGGTAGTCGAAGAGCCGGGCAACGCGCTCCGCGGTGTCGCGGACGAAGCGCCAGAGCGCCTCATCCTCCGGGAGCAGGTCGTGCATGCCGCGTGGGGCTTTCAGGTCGGCCATATGCCGATTCTAGGCGACGGGGGGACTAGGCGCGCTGCTGCCGAGGACGCGGGCGGGGTGTGTCGAACGTCCGTACCGGAGCGCGACGGCGCGTGCTACCGTGAACGCAAGATGGTTGTCTCCGAACAGGCCCCCTCGGGCGTCGAGGAGCTCTTCGCGACGCTCAGCTCGTACCTCCCGGAAGACCGGGTGGCGGGCATTCGTGAGGCCTACGAGTTCGCGTTCCGCTGCCATGACGGCCAGCTCCGCGCCTCGGGCGAGCCCTACATCACCCACCCGATCGCCGTCGCGCACCTCGTCGCCGACCTACACATGGACGTTGCCACTGTGCGTGCCGCGCTGCTGCACGACGTGGTCGAGGACTGCGGCATCAAGACCGAGGAGATCGCGCGCAAGTTCAGCCCGGACGTGGCGAAGCTGGTCGAGGGTGCGACGAAGATCGATCACATCCCCACCGGCGCCGTCCGCGCGTCGAACCTCGACGCTGAGACGCTGCGCAAGATGTTCGTGGCGATGGCCGAGGACGTGCGTGTCGTGATCATCAAGATCGCCGACCGCCTCCACAACATGCGCACGCTGGAGCATCTCTCTGCGGTGCGGCAGGCCGCGATCGCACGCGAGACGATGGACATCTACGCGCCGCTCGCTGCGCGCCTCGGCATCTACCAGATGAAGTGGGAGCTCGAAGACCTCTCGTTCCGCTACCTGGAGCCGGAGGACTACAAGCGCGTCTCGGAGATGGTCGCGTCGCGCCGGGCCGAGCGAGAGCGCTACGTGGTGGTGGTCGAGGATGAGCTGCGCGCCGCCCTCGCTGCCACGCAGCTCAAGGCCGAGGTCAGCGGGCGTGTGAAGCACCTCTTCTCGATCAAGGAGAAGATGCAGCGCTACGCCGCGGACGGGAAGTCGTTCGACCAGATCCACGACCTGCTGGCGGTGCGCATCCTGGTCGACACGGTGCCGGAGTGCTACGCCGCGCTCGGCATCGTGCACCAGATCTGGCATCCGCTGCCCGGCGGCTTCGACGACTACATCGCGAACCCGAAGGAGTCGATGTACCAGTCGCTGCACACGAACGTCCTCGGTCCCGAGGCACGCCCGTTCGAGGTGCAGATCCGCACCTACGAGATGCATGAGGTCGCGGAGTACGGCATCGCCGCGCACTGGCAGTACAAGGCCGAGCCCGGCAAACGCGACCACCAGTACGAGGAGCGCATGTCATGGCTCCGCCACCTTATCGAGTGGCAGCAGGAGGCCTCCGGTACCGAGGACTTCCTGGAGTCGGTGAAGACGGATGTCTTCCGCGACCAGGTCTTCGTCTACACCCCGCGCGGTGACGTGCGGGTGCTGCCCAGCGGCTGCACCCCGATCGACTTCGCGTACCGCGTGCATACCGACCTCGGTCACCACTGCGTGGGGGCGCGCGTGAACGGCCGCCTTGTCCCGCTCACGACGAAGCTCCGCAACGGCGACGTGGTCGAGATCATGCGCGGCCGTGCGGAGAAGGGGCCGTCACGGGACTGGCTGCTCCCGGCGCTCGGCTACCTCGGTTCCAGCCACTCGCAGCAGAAGGTGCGCCAGTGGTTCCGGCGGGCGGAGCGCGGCGACAACATCGCGCGTGGTCGCGATCTGCTGGAGCGCGAGCGGAAGCGCCTCGGCCTCCTCGACCTGCCGAGCGGGCTGCCGCAGCAGGTGGGCTACGACAACCTGGACGACATGCTGGCGGCGATCGGCTACGGCGACGTCTCGCTGCAACTGCTCGCGCAGCGGCTCGCGGAGCACGCGCCGCCCGCACCGCCCACCACCGAGGTCACACGCAAGCCTCGTACCGGCCCGCCCGGCGTGCGGGTGCTGGGTGAGGCGGGGCTGCACGTCATCATCGGGCGCTGCTGCGGGCCGCTGCCCGGCGACTCGATCATCGGCTACGTCACCCGTGCCCGCGGCGTCACGGTGCATCGCCGCGATTGCCGCAACATCGCCAAGACCGGCGAGATCGAGCGGCTCGTGGAGTGCGACTGGGGGCCATCGGGCAGCCTCTACGCCGCCGCCGTCACGGTGCGCGCGTGGGATCGCGTCGGCCTGCTGCGCGACATCAGCACGATGGTCGCCGCCGAGGACGTGAACATGGTCGGCGTCCGTACACAGGAGCACGAGGAGGATCGCACCACCCTCGTGCACATCACGCTGGAGACGCAGGGCCGCACGCAGGTCTCCCGGCTGATGAGCCGGCTGGAATCGATCCGCGGTGTGATCTCGGTGGCGCGCTCGGACGCGTAGCCGGGAGCCGCACGCGCGTCGCTGCGCGCGGTATGCTGCGCGCCGGTCAGCCGCTGGTTGGTAGGACGGTCGCCTGCAGTGCCCCTCGCGCGTGTCCGGTCGGGCGCCCTGATGGGCATCGAGGGCATCCCGCTCGACGTCGAGGTCGACATCGGGCAGGGGCTGCCCGCGTTCAACATCGTTGGCCTCCCGGACGCCGCTGTGCAGGAAGCACGCGAGCGTGTCAGGGCCGCCGTCAAGAACGCCGGCTTCGAGTTCCCGCTGCGCCGCATCACTGTGAACCTCGCGCCGGCCGACGTGCGCAAGGAGGGGCCGATCTACGACCTCGCAATCGCCGTGGGGGTGCTCGCAGCTTCCAACCAGCTCCGCGCGAGCCTGGAGGATGTGGCCCTGCTCGGCGAGCTCTCGCTCGACGGCCACGTGCGACATGTGAACGGGGTGCTGCCGCTGGCGGCGATGTGCGCGCAGGCCGGCATCCGCCGCATCGTTGTGCCCGCCAGCGATGTGGCGGAGGCGAGCCTGATCGATGGCGTCGAGGTGCTGGGGCTCGACTCGCTGGCGCAGCTGGCGGAGGCGCCGGTCGTGTGGTCGACGGCCGGGCCGCTTGCTGCCGAGGGGGACGGCCGACCGGACGTGCACGACCTGTCGGTGGTGCAGGGGCAGGAGCATGTGAAGCGCGCGCTCGAGGTGGCCTCAGCGGGCGGACATAACGTTATGATGCAGGGGCCGCCCGGTTCGGGGAAGACGCTGCTGGCGCGCACGCTGCCGGGGCTGCTGCCGCCGCTCATGCCGATGGAGGCGATCGAGGTCACGAAGGTGCACTCGGTCGCGGGGCTGCTGGGGCGGGGACGGCCGCTGGTGCTCGACCGCCCGTTCCGCGCGCCGCACCACACGATCTCGCACGCGGGGCTGGTGGGCGGGGGGAGCCACATTCGCCCGGGCGAGGTCTCGCTGGCGCACCGGGGCGTGCTGTTCCTGGACGAGTTCCCGGAGTTCGGCCAGACCGCGCTCGAATCGCTGCGCGAGCCGCTCGAGTCGGGTGCCGTGACGATCTCGCGCGTGCGCGGGTCGGCGACGTTCCCGGCGCGCTTCCTGCTGGTCGCGGCGATGAACCCGTGCCCCTGCGGCTACCACGGAGACGCGAAGCGCGCCTGCACGTGCGCCGAGGCGACGGTGACGCGCTACCAGCGGCGCATCTCCGGCCCGCTGCTCGACCGGTTCGACCTGTTCATCGATGTGCCGCGCGTGGAGTACCAGGAGCTGGCGGGCGCCGCGACCGGCGAGACGTCGGCGGAGGTGCGGGCGCGGGTGACGCGGGCACGCGAGGTGCAGCTGGCGAGGCTCGTTGGGACGCCGTTCGTCACGAACGCGGAGATGGGGCCGCTGGAGGTGCGCCAGCACTGCCAGCGCCTGCTGGTGCCCGCCGCGCAGCCGCTGTTGGCGGCGGCGATGGAGCAGCTGGCGCTGTCCGCCCGCGCGTTCCACCGCATCCTGAAGGTGGCCCGTACCGTCGCCGACCTGGCGGGCTCCGAGGTGATCGAGACGGCGCACCTGGCCGAGGCGGTGCAGTACCGGCGCCGCGGGACGGATGCCTGACGGCGCCTCTTGTTGCTGCTACGCCGTGAGCGGGCGAAGACGCAGCCGACCGTAGGCGATGAAGGCCATCACGCCGCCCATGATCAGGTTGCCGACGATGTTCTGGTACTCGCCTCGCTGCATATGCCATGCGGAGGCGAGCAGCATGACGGCGAGCAAGCCGAGGGCGGCGAAGGAGGTCAGGCGCGGCTGGATGCGAGTGAGGCCGGGGAGGATGAGGCCGAGCCCACCGAGGATCTCGGCGGCGCCACTGACCGTGTGCAGTGTGGGTGAGAGGTCGTACATCCATGCCATCGGCTCGGGAAGACCAGCGGGGACGATGAAGTGGGTCACCCCGACGAGGACGAAATAGGTGCCGAACGCGATCTGTAATGCCCACAGCAGCCGATGCATGATGCCCCTCGCTACTCCTTCGGCACCTGTGCGCCCAGGTACCAGTACTTGCCCTGATGGTAGATCAGTGGCCGCCGCTCCGGGTCGTAGCGGGCCCAGAGGGCCTGAGTGGTGAAGACGGTGTGGTCGCCGAGGGGCTGCGTGGCGATGACGCGGCACTCCACGTTCAGCAGCGCGCCCTCGATCATCGGGGCGCGGATGTGCTTCGCCTCGTAGGTCGGGAACGGTGCGAGGCTCCACTTGTCGGTGTCGCGCATGCTGAATGAGCCGGCGATGTGGCTGAGGTTCGCCTGGTCGTCCGCGCAGAAGCTGAGTCCGAACTCGCCCGCCGCCTCGATGGCCCCGTGGGAGAGGTGGCGCGGGCCGACGGAGACGACGAAGTGCATGGGGGAGTGGCTGACCATCATCGCCCACTCGCAGGCCATGACGTTCGCTCGGCCCTCGGTGTCCACGGTGGTGAGGAGGGCGACGGTCGTGGCGGTCTGCCGCCAGACGCCGCGCCGGAAGTCGCGATCCGCGAAGTCGTTCCCCTCGATCGCCATGCCCGCACCTCGCTCCGGTCGCACCCGTTGCAGGGCAATGGTAGCGGTCAGGGGCGAGGGCTGCGGAGGTTGGACGAGCGGGGACGCGGCGGGTAGGATCGGCGCATGCCCTCGTAGCTCAGTGGATAGAGCACCGGCCTCCGGAGCCGGTGGCGCAGGTTCGAGTCCTGCCGAGGGTACCATCGCTGCGATCCGGGCCGGCACGCGCGGCCTGCTCGACTCCGGGAGGTTGGTGGCATGACCGCAGCCCCCCACTCCGCCCAGCCCGTCGTGTACGAGGAGCATGTCGCCGCCGCCGGCTGGTTCGGCGCGCTGGCTCGACTGCTGCCGTTGGCGCCGCTGGTCGGCATCATCGCTGCGGTTCGCGACCCGGAGCTGGAGAGCACTGGGCGCGCCGCGACCGTCGGCGGCCTGCTGTTCACGGCGGCGATTCTGGTGGGCGTCGCTCGCTGGTTCGTCGCACTGGATGTGACGGTCACCAGCGAGGCGCTGCGCTTCCGCTTTGGGCCGTTCGGGCGCACGCTAGGCGCCTCGGCGCTGCGTGCGGCGCGGGTGCGGCAGTACCCGTGGATCGCCTTCGGCGGGTGGGGCTGGCGCCTCGGCCGCCTCGATGGCGGTTCGGCGCAGGCGTACAGCGTGCCGTTCCTGCGGGAGGGCGTCGCGGTGACCACTGCCGAGGGGCGTGTGTACTACATCTCCAGCCGTGCCCCGGCGCGGCTGGTCGAGGCAATCGAGCGGCTACAGCACGGAGCGGGAGCGGCATGAGCGACGACCGGAGGCGACAACGACGCGCGGAGCAGGTGCGCCGGCGCCGCCAGCAACGGCCGGTCGCGACCGTGCTCTCCAACGCCGAGATCGACATGCCCGGCGTGTTCGGGTGGATGCAGCGGAATGGCCGGATCATGGTGCTCGTCGGCATCGTCGTGATGGTGGCGAGCATCGGCGGGTCGTTCCTGCTGCCCAGCACCAATCAGCCGCCCGCGACACCAAGCGTGACGCCGACCGCGAGTGCCACGGCCGAGGCGGGGAAGCCGGTGGGCACACCCGGCCCGGACGGCATCGTCCGCCGCTACTCGTCGGCACCCGCGATGCAGATCGACCCGAAGAAGGCGTACAGCGCCGTCCTCCACACGGAGAAGGGCGACATCACCGTCGAGCTGCTGACGGACAAGGCGCCGGTGCACGCGAACAACTTCGTGTTCCTGGCGAAGAATCGCTTCTTCGATGGGCTCACATTCCACCGTGTCATCGCCGGCTTCGTCGCGCAGGGCGGCGACCCGCTGGGCAACAGCACGGGCGGCCCGGGCTACACGCTGCCCGTGGAGCGCAACGACATCGCGTTCGACCCGGGTATCCTTGCCATGGCGAGCTCGAATGCGGGTGTGAGTGGTTCGCAGTTCTTCATCACGCTGGCGCCGCAGCCTGCCCTGGAGCCGCAGTTCACGGCCTTCGGGCGCGTGACCGCCGGACTTGAGGTCGCGAAGGCGCTGACGATTCGCGACCCGCAGGGCAAGGACCAGCCGCCCGCGGACCGCATCCTGAAAGTGGAGATCATCGAGAAGGACAAGTAACATGGCGCTTCATTACGACGCCCCGCCCGAGATGACGCTGGAGGACGGGAAGCAGTACCGCGCGGTGATCCACACCGTGCAGGGCGACATCACCGTCCGGCTTTTTGCGGACGTCGCGCCGGAGTCCGTGAACTCCTTCGTGTTCCTCGCACGTGAGGGGTTCTACGACGGCTGCACGTTCCACCGGGTGATTCCCGGCTTCGTCGCGCAGGGCGGCGACCCGACCGGCACCGGCGCCGGTGGCCCGGGCTACCGCATCAAGGATGAGCTGTCCGACCGCCCGTTCAACGCGGGCACGCTGGGCGTCGCCAACGCCGGCCCGAACACGAACGGATCGCAGTTCTTCATCGTGCTGGCGCCCGCGCCGCATCTGACCGGCCGCTACACGCTCTTCGCGGAGGTCGAGGCGGGCATGGACGTCGCGCTGGCGCTCACGCCCCGCGATCCCCAGTCGGCATCGACCCCCGGGGACGTCATCAACTCGATCGAGATTCAGGAGTCCTGACGGACTCCTGATCCGGCCCTTCGCCGCCGAACATTCAGGTATCACAAATCGCACGGTCGCCCTCGGGCGGCCGTGTGTGCTGTCTCGCGCGCCTCGAAAGGGTCGTGCTAGGGGCGGGGTGCCTGTGCGGCGCGGGCGGTATCGGCGGCAGCCTTCCGCTCTGCGTACACCATCACCCCCATCGAGGGGATGAAGCAGGCGAACGCCAGCAGCGAGGGCAGTAGGAACCCACCGATGAGAAACAACAGGCCGATCGCAAGCGAAAACGCCATCCCCAGGATGGATCCGATTCGCGCAACCAAGACGTAGGGCGGAAGTCCTTCAGGCATGATTCGTACAGCGATCCTACCAGCGGTCCCGGAGCAGGACAACGAGCAGCGCGCGGCGGTCGCCGAGCGGCTGGCCGGCTTCGGTGCGCTCTGGCTGACGTTGCGTGCGATGGTCGTGGCGAACGTGGTGGTGACGGCCGCGAACATACTCGCGGTGCCGGATGTGCCCTGGCTGCTGCTCCCACTGGTCGCACTCCTGGCGGTGGCGAACGAGGTGCAACTGGCGTTCGCACGCCGCGCACGGACGGTCGGGCACCTGGAATGGCGGCTGTTCGCATCGGCGCTGTTCCTGCTGCTGGGCGGATTCCTGACGCTGCACGCGCTGGGCGAGGCCGTGGGCGTGCTGGCGGTGGCGATGGTCGTAGCCGCGTATAGCCCGGTGCTGCGCGCGCGCTCGAGCCTGGGCCTGAGCGCCGTCGCGGCATTCCTGCTCCTGGCGGACATCGCGGCGTCCCACCTGGGGGTCGCGTTCCTGCCGGGCGTGCACGTGCATGTGGGCGTGGCGGGAGCGATGGCGGTCGCGCTGGTGTTCGCGGAGATCGCGGCGATCTCGTTCATCGGAACACGTCGTGTGCACGAAGCACGAGAGCGCGCGCAGCGGCTGCTGGGTGACCTGCAGTCCACGCAGCAGCGACTCTCGCAGACGAACTACCGTCTGGAGCGCTGGAACGACGAGCTGAACCGCGAGGTCGCGCGACAGACCACAGAGCTCGCCAGTCGCGAGCGCCGGAGCGGCATCGTGAACTCCGTGACGGCGGCGATCAGCCAGGCGCTGGCGGACGACACGCCGTTCGACGCGGCGCTGGCGTTGCTCGGCTCGATGTTCGACGCGTGCGTGGTGCAGGTCTACTTCGCGCCTGCGGAGGAGGAGAAGCCGGCGGTACAGCGCTGCAGCCTGCACGACCACGGCGACGCCGAGGTGCCGCGCAACGCGCTGCTCGATGTCACGGCGAGCGGAGCGAGCGCGCAGGGGGAGCTCTGGATCCACCGCGACGGAGCGCTCGTGCATGCGAGCTACGCGGTCGTGCCACTCATGGTAAAGGGGAGCGCTCGGGGTGCCTTCGGCCTGCTGGTCGAGAGCGACTGGGACGTCACCGAGGACGACCTGGACGTGCTGGCGGCGGTCGGC
Source organism: Dehalococcoidia bacterium (assembly GCA_041674885.1). Classification (GTDB taxonomy): domain Bacteria; phylum Chloroflexota; class Dehalococcoidia; order UBA2979; family UBA2979; genus RH-chloro-G1. Next base: position 4,721 of record JBAYUZ010000030.1, on the reverse strand, counting down.
CGGGAGCTGGCGGCGGCGATGGAACACCGTCGCGAGTTCCGCGACGCCCTGGCGCGCGCGAACCGCGAGGCGCTCCTCAACAACGTCGCGCGCGTGCTGGATGAGACGCTTGACACCTCGGTGGCGCTCACGCGCGCCCTGCGCAACGCCGCGATGTGGCTGGGTGCGGCCGAGGCGGCTGTCGTCACGCGACCGCGCGGGTCACGGCGGATGGAGGTGGCGGCTCGCGTGCGCACGCCCGGCCTTGCTGCCCCCACCGACGGCGCGCCGGATGCCATCGAGCGGCTGTTCGTGACGATCCCACACGTCGTTGAGGATCGCGGCGATGCGGTGCTGCTCGGCCCGGGCGGCGAGGGCGAGATCTCAGCGGAGGTCGCGGCGCTCGGGGTGGGGTCGATCCTCGTTGTCCCGCTGCTGGCGCACCGACTCGCGGTCGGCGCCGTGGTGATCCTGACGGACGGTGTGCATCGCTGGGGGCCGGCGCAGCGCGAGGTCGCCGCGCGCCTCGCGCAGCAGCTGGGGGCACGCTTCGAGGCGGACGAGGTCGTGCGGTTGCAGGCGCGGCGCATCTCGGAGCTGTCCGGCCTCGCACGGATCGGCGAGGTGGTGCAGTCGACCGTCGACCCGGTGCGGCTGTTCCGTGGCTTCGCGCGCACGACGGCGGAGATCGTTCCCTTCCGGCGCATGTTCATCGCGCAGTTTCCGGAGGACGAGGGGCTGCTGCAGGTGCAGTGCTACGACACCGAGGGACGCGCGACGCCGGTGACGGCGGCCGCCGCCGACGCACACCACCGCTGGGTGACGCTGCGCGCGGCGACGTTGATCGAGGAGCTGGATGGTGCACCACCCTCGTTCCTGGCGGGCGTGGAGTCGCCACTCGTCGTGCCGATGCGACCGAAGGGCGAGTTGCTGGGTGTCGTGGCGATCGAGCCGGTGAGCAGCTTCGACATCGAGCAGCTGCCGCTGGTGGCGCAGGCGGTCTCGCAGCTGGCGCTGGCGCTGGATAGCGCCATGCTCTATCGGCAGGCGACGGAGCGCGCGGCGCGCATCCAGGTGCTGGGCAACCTCGCACGGGTCGTCGCGTCGGTCGTCGATCTGCGCGACGCCTTCGACGCGTTCGCGGACGAGGTGCGCTGGCTGATCCCCTTCGAGCACGCCGCGATGTTCCGAATCGACGCCGACGCACAGCAGGTCGAGCCCTACGCGGCGTACCCCGCGGACACGCTGGCGACGATGGGGACGTGTGCCCTGGAGGGGTCGCTGGTGTGGGAGGCGCACCGGATGCGCGGTCCCGTGCGTCTGCGTCGTGGGGACACCGAGTGCGCGGAGTGGCAGGCGCTGGGCGACCCCGCCGAGGTCGCACTGGTGCCGGTGATGCGCGGCGACGACTGCGTGGCGGTGCTGGCGCTGGGGCACACCGCCCCGGACGGGCACGGCTACACGCGCGCCGACATCGATGCGCTGCAGGAGGTCGGCCGGCTGCTGGCGGTCACGATCGAGCGCGTCGAGCTCTTCGAGCAGGCCGAGCACACCGCGCGGCACGACGTGCTGACCGGCCTGCCGAACGCTCGCTACCTGCAGGAACAGTTGGCCGTCGCCGGCGTTGGTGCGCCGGGAACGGCGTGCGCCGTGCTGATGCTCGACATGGACAACCTCAAGACGTTCAACGACACGCTGGGGCACGCGGTCGGCGACCAGGTGATCACGCTGGTCGGCGAGGCGGTGCGAACCTCGGTGCGGGCCGGGGACTTCGTCGCGCGCGTCGGGGGGGACGAGTTCGTGGCGCTCATCGATGGCGCGGGGGCGGATGAGGCGCAGGTGATCGCAGCGCGCATCCACGATGCGCTGCGCGGTCTCCACCAGCGCATCCCGGGGGCGCCGAGCGATGTCCGCGTCTCGATCGGGCTGGCGTGCGCGCCGGACGACGCGGTGACCGCGGACGACCTCATGCACGCCGCGGATGTGGCGATGTACGCCGCGAAGTTCGCGGGCGGCGGTCGAACCGCCTCGGCGACGGGATCGATGCCCGACAACGGCGTGCGCGGCTACCACGGTCGCCCGGAGCGCCTGTCGGACAACATCGTGCGGGCCGCGACTGCGACCGCTGCGCCGCGTGAGCGCGAAGGGGTGGCGCTGGCGCAGCGATACGCACTGGCGACGGCGCTCCGCATGGGCGTCCCGGCGCACGAGTCCGAGGTGCTGCGGATGCTGGTCGCGCGTGTCGCGGCGCAGCGACTGACGGATGCGCGACCGGGGCTCGACCAGGCGCTCTCCGCGCACGTCCTGGATGCGCTGGCGAGCGAGTGGGCGGGGCGCGACCCGCAGTCAGCGGCGGTGGCGCAGGTCGTGGCAGACACTGCGGTGCAGCTCGCGTGGCTCCAGTTGCCGGAGCCGTTCGGTGCCGACTGCTCGCTGAGCGTGGCAGTCGAGCGGCTGGGCATCGCGCGTCGGCAGGCGCTGGAGGTGGCGGTGCTCCAGGAGATGGGCAAGGCGATCCGCGTCGGTGATGCGGGGGGCCTCAGGCTCCGGGCGGCGTAGGTGGGCTAGTGGGGCGTGGTCGGGGTGCACGGAGCGGGGACGGCCCGCCTCCGGGCCGCCTGAGCCGCTCGCGTCAGTCCTGCCGTGTTACGCGGCCTCGACCTTCCGCATCTGCCTGCCGCAACAGATCTCGACGTGGGGCATGTCCGTGCCGCAGGGACATGCCTTCTCCCACACGAGGACGCCGCCGCACTCCTCGCACTCGAACCGTTCGCCGGCTGCTCGTGCCATCTCACCCTCCCTCGTTGCGCGGCCCCAGACGGGCCACCCGTGTCGAGTCTAGGTGGGCGAGGAAGCCGCCTCGGCGTCCGGAAGTTGGTCGCGAGGTTGGGCGGAAGTGGCGGAGGTGGTCGGGGTGCACAGATTTGAACTGTGGGCCTCTGCGTCCCAAACGCAGCGCTCTACCAGGCTGAGCTACACCCCGAGGTGACTCGACGCTACCGGGCACACTCCTCACACGTCAACGCGGCGGCGTGGGCGTAGCCACACGCTGCGCACGCCCACGAGGTGAGGCCGCCCGGCTGGGCATCCCCCGCATGGTCGTGATCGACGGTGAGTCGCGCGCCGCAGGCGGGGCAGGCGAGCCGCCGCAGGCTCGCCTCCACCTCGTCTGTGACGTTGCGGCGCCAGAGCGTCAGGCCGATGACGGCGCCGACCAGCAGGCCTGCCGCGGGCGCAGCCTCGGCGGCACCGAGGCGCGCGGCGATGCGCTCGCCGGCCCAGTACCACGCGCCACCAGCGAGCAAGGCGATCGCGAACGCCGGGAGCGCGGCGAGGCTGCGCGGCACGTCAGTCCCGGGGGCGGGCGGCGCCGACGATCTCGCCGATGCTGCGGACGCCCTCGGCCTCGCACCAGTCGGTGATCTCGCGGAGCACGCGCCACGGCGTCTGGGGGTCGCGGAAGGTGGCGGTGCCGACCTGCACGGCGCTGGCGCCGGCCATGAAAAACTCGATGGCATCGGTGCCGCTCGATACGCCGCCTGCGGCAAGGATCGGGAGCTTTGTGACGCCCGCGCTGAGGTAGACGAGGCGCAGCGCGACCGGCTTGATCGCGGGCCCGGAGAGCCCGCCGAAGGTCGTTGCCAGCACCGGGCGGCGTCGATGGATGTCGATCGCCATCGATGGGATCGTGTTCATGATGGTGATCGCGTCGGCGCCCGCATCTTCGACGGCGCGCGCGATCGGGCGGATATCGCCGACGTTCGGCGTCACCTTCACGGTGAAGGGGAGGCCGGTCTTGCGGCGCACCTCGGAGACGACGGCAGTGGCCTGCACGGGGTCCTGGCCGAACTCGAGCCCACCGGCCTCGACGTTGGGGCAGGAGATGTTGACCTCCAGGCCCGCGACGCCGGGGACGCCGTCCAGGCGCTCGGCGAGCTGGCCGTACTCCGCGATCGTCTCGCCCATGATGTTGACGAGGACGGGCACCTGCCAGCGATCCCAGACGGGGGCTACCTCCGCGATGAGCGCGCCGACGCCGATGTTCTGGAAGCCGATCGAGTTGATCATGCCGCTGGGCGTCTCGACGGTCCGCGGCTGGTTGTTGCCGCGGCGGGGGCGGAGCGTAGTGCCCTTCGAGCAGATCGCGCCCAGCGCGTCGACGTCGAAGCGCTTGGCGAACTCGATGCCGTTGGAGAAGGTGCCGGAGGCCACCATGACCGGGTTGCGGAGGGTGAGCTCCTGCTTGCTACTGGCACCGATGGTCACGCTCAGGTCGACGGTCACGCGCACGCTCCTCGCTCGTGTCGATGATACGGCGGATGGGGCGCAACGAAACGGCGGCCCCGAAGGGCCGCCGTTGAGTGTGAACCGGTCGGTGAGGCTATGCCTCGTCGGCTACCTCGTCGGAGAGCAGGATCTCGGAGGGCTTGGAGACGCGGACGCCGCTCCGCAGGGAGTTGCGCAGGGTGTTGGTCTGCTCCCACATCACCGCCTCCGTGGAGTTGGTGAACGAGCGCTCCTTGCCGCAGCGGCTGCAGTGCCCCACGCTCTCGCGCCCGTTGGGGGCGTCGATGAGCCAGTGGTGCACGCAGGTGGCTGCCTGGGCCGTGTGCTCGCGCGCTTCACTCGTCATAACGGAACCACCTTCCAGCGGCTTGGCCGCGCGTTCCCGCGTCAACGATGCCGCAATACGCCTCGCCTCCCGCGAGGTAGCACAAGAGTACGAGTTGGGTTTGTATGGG
>JBAYUZ010000029.1:0-22525 GCA_041674885.1 Dehalococcoidia bacterium | reverse complement strand
GCACCGACCAGGAACGGGCGGCGGCGCGGCACGCGCAGCGGCAGCACGGAGCCGAGCAGCGACCCGAACATCCCGCACATCGTGAGCACCGCCCCATATGCGCCCGCGCGCTCCAGGGTGAGGCCGAACTCCTCCTGGTAGAACGCGGGGAGCCACGAGGTGAAGGTGATGTTCGCGCCCAGCGCACCTGCGAAGCCAAGGCCGAGCAGCACCGTCAGGCGGTTGCTGCCGGCACGCCGCACCTCGGCAAGTGATAGCGCGGAGGTGCCGCCTCCGTCAGGCGCCGTGCCCGCCGTGGTCAGCAGCCAGCCAACGGTCGCGACCGCGATCACACCGCCGAACAATCCCAGCGTCGCCTGCCAGCCGATCGCGCTCGCGAGGCCCGGCGCGACCGACATCGAGGTCGCGACGCCCAGCGTCTGCGCGACGATGCCCAGCCCGTTCACCAGCGCGAGCCGTCGCGGCTCGAACCAGCGCACCAGCACAGCGGGCAGCGCGCTCAGCAGTGCGGCGGCCCCCAGCGCGAACAGCAGCCGTGCGCCCAGCAGCACCTCGAACGTCGCCGCGAGCGGCGCGAGCAGCATCGAGGCCATGAGTGCACCACCGAGGGCCACTGCCCAGCGCGTCCCGATGCGTGCGGGCAGCACGCTCGCCGGCACCAGCACGATCGCCACGGCCAGCGACATCGCGCCGACCAGCAGGCTCGCGCTGGCGCGGCTCACCTCGTACGTCTCGATGATCAGTGGGAACAGGGGGGCGACGGCCAGGAAGCTGAGCCCCATCGCGAACTGCACCAGCAGCAGCGCGGCGAGGATCGTCCACGGCGAACGCCCTCGCGGTTCCGGTCCGTCGCCCTGTCGCATCGCCGCCTCCGCCGTGCCCCGGGCAGAGTAGCCGATGCGGCACCCGGTCGGACGCTACGCGGCGTCGCGACCGTTCCCACGCAGCCGCGGCCCTGCGCGGCGACGAGCGTCGAACTCTCGCAGCGCAGCAGCGGCGTACGCGCGCACACGCCCGGGGTAGACGCGGTTCCCACAGACGACGCACGACATGGTGCCGTCATCCTCGGTCGAGTCTCGGAGCAGTCGTCCGGTGCAGCGCGGACAGGTCATCGCGGTCGTCGAGGTCATCGGACGGCTCCTCCTCGTTCGGCATCGCCGCTTGCGAAGGTGGGTTGCGAACGCCTCTCAATGATGTGTCGAAGCGTCGCGTGCCCATCAAGCGGGCGGAGGAGGCAGGAAGCGGGCGTCCACGCCCCCTGATGCCGGGACGCGAGGGAGGGGCGACAGTCGGCAGCAGTGCTCTCGAAACCGCCTGCATCCACCGGGGATCGGCGAGATGTGATGCCGAGGCGCGTGTCAGCGCCCGGCGCGCCGCCCGAGCGGGCCTCGCAGCAGCCCAAATCGCCGCGATGGCTTTGGCAGAGGTGCTTTCGGGAGCGGACCCAGGTCGTAGCCCTCGCGCTCCATCAGCGCGCGGGTCTGCCATGCCAGCATGCGTGACCACTGGTCGAGTCCACTCATGCTGTGGGTATCGGCACGACGGGCGTGCTCGCGCAGGTGCAACGCGCATCGGTCGTCCGGAACGCGCGGCTACGGTGCTCGCCACGGCACACTCAGGCGCGACCGACCGCCCGCGCACCTCGCGACCAGCTCGCCCAGCGCCGGCAGCCGCACCACGAACAGCGGCACTGCCACCAGACGGCCCAGCGCGGAGAGGCCGAACAGCGCCGTGAGCGGCAGGTGCATCGCCAGCAGGCTGCCCGCCAGCGGGCCGACGAACGTCGCCACCATCACCGCCGCCTGCTGCATCGCGGCGTACTCCGAGACGCGGTCGGACGGCGCGTACTCCAGCAGCAGGTTGAACACCGCCACGTGGCAGATCGCCCACGCCGCGCCGCTCACCACCGTCGGGAGCATCGCCTCCCACGGCGCGTCGATGGAGAGCCACAGCACCGGAACCAGCGCGATCGCGACGCCCGAGGCGGCGAACAGCCGCCGTGAGGGCACCCGCGCGACCAGCCACACCGCCAGCGCCTGCCCCGCCACGCCGGCGGCGGCATCCGCGGTCACCAGCATGCCGACCTGTACCGGGCTCGCGTGGAGCGCGCGCACGGCGTGGATCACGAAGAACGGCCCCGCAACCGCCGACATCGCGTGCAGGCAGCCGAGGGCGATCAGGAACCGCCGTAGCGTGCCGTCCTGCCATACCGAGGCTCGATGCACCGTGCGCGCGGGCTCGGGCTCCGCAGGCGCCTCGACACGCGTGAAAGCGAGGCAGCCGAGGCCGCCCAGCAGCGCCGCCGCCGCGAACAGCCAGCCGTAGCTCGCGGTGGTGCCCCGTCCCACCAGCCACCCGGCCAGCGGCACGACGGCCATCGCGGTCAGCCCGGTCGCGAGCGCCCGGCGCGAGACGTACTGCGCACGGCCCTCGGCGGGCACGACCGCGGCGAAAGTCGCGATCCACGACGGCTGCGCCAGCCCCGCCGAGAGCGCGCGCAGGCCACCCAGCACGATCACCAGCACCACCGCCCCGCCCTGGCCCGCGATCGCCGCGACGGCCATCGCCAGCAGGAGCAGCCGCCCCACGCCGGTCGCCGCGATCACCACGCGACGGCGTACCCCCGCGCGCCGCGCGAGCCACGCCGCCGGGCCGAGCGCGATCGCGCCGGCCAGCCCCGTCGCCGTCGCCAGCGCCCCGACCTCCACCGAGGTCGCGCCGAGCGCCACCAGGCACATCGGCAGGAACTGCAGCGAGGCGTCGGCCCCGGAGGCCAGTACGCCCTCCGCGAGCAGGGCGCGGCGCGCCACCTGGACGCGGTCGCGAGGGCGAGCGGAGGCAGCCACGGGCAGACGCAGAGCGGTCACAGCGGGCTCCAGGGGACGGTCACGGGGGTCGCGATCGACGTTACGTATCCATCGCATCGAGCTTCAAGGCCGAAACAGGGGCGCATCGGAGAGCCTCGGTGCCCGTGAAGCGGGGCGCACGAGGCCGGGCTGGATGGGCGGTTGTCAGGGAATCTTCACCGCATCTCGACCGAAGACGGGGGCGGAACGCCTGTGCAGATCGTGCTGACTCGCTAATCTGGTGATGCGCCTGTTTTCGAGGAGGTTCCACGTGATTCGACGCGTTGCGCTGGCTCTGGCGCTCCTGGCTGCCCTGCTTCCGTTCCAGACGGCGATGACGGCTTCTGCTGCGGGTACCGTGAAGTACCACATGGAGCAGCGCATCCCGATCAACATCAACGTCTGCGGGATTCAGTACTCCGGCTGGCTGCACGAGCAGCAGCAGTACACGCTGACGCCGACCGGCCAGCTGAACTTCCACTACATCGCCAACGGTCAGTTGGACGGTGTGAACGCGAACGGCAAGGCCGTCCAGATCCACCTGAACAACAAGGAGCTCGACCACATCATCGCGACCACCCCGCCGGACCTCGGCCCGTACGGTGGCAGCCTGCAGGGCTGGGTCGCGGCGAACTTCGACAGCGTGGTCGAGATCAACGCGCAGTACAACGAGCGCTGGACCGGCCAGGCCAAGGGCCGCACGCTCCAGAACCACTGGGTGTTCCAGGTGAACCACAACGGCACCACCGTGGACCGTGTCACCTTCGTCGGCGGCTGCAGCTAGCCCCGACGCTCCCGTATCACCCACGAAGGGGCGGCCTGCTGGCCGCCCCTTCGTTATGTCCGCATCGAGCTTGCACCGTCGCCCGATACGGCTTCGATAGCCCTCGCCCCGCAGCAGCCCGCGTCCGCAACCCGCGCCCCCGTACGGTGCCTCTACACCCGAAGGGAGGCACGCGATGGCGTCGGAGCCGAGCACCAACGACTGGGAGCGCACCAAGCAGCGCCTGATGACTCGCTGGCCGGCGCTCACCGCCGACGAGCTGGATCGCACCGACGGCAAGCCAGAGGCGCTCACCGCGCTGCTGCAGGGTCGGCTGGGCTACGCTCCCGCCAACGCGCAGCGCGACCTGGACGAGATCCTGCGGGGGCGCACAATCGTGCCGCGCGACGTCGCCGACGAGCAGACGCACACCGGCACCTCGGGCCCGGTTCCCGGCGTCCAGCCGCCATCCGGCCTCACCAGCTTCCCCGGCCGCGCGCCGGAGCCGTCGACCGCAGCCGGCATGGGCTCGGCGCACGAGCCCGTCGAGGCGACTTCCGGCCCTGCCGGCACCGCAGGCGGCGGCCGCGTCCGCGACTACCCGCTCGACCGCGAGCCCGGCGCTCCCCCGCGCGAGCACACGGACGACTCGCAGCACGGCCCGACGCTCGGTCACCCCGCCCCGGCGCCCGAGGCGAGCCGCGATGAGGCGGCGCACCGACAGCGCGACTTCCAGGATCGGGCGATGGGTATGACGGCGATGCTGCCGATGCGCGGGATGGCGGTCGCTCTCGTGCTGATCGCGATCACGGCGGCCATGGTCATCCAACGCCGCCGCGCATCGCGCCGCCGCGGGCTCATCGCTCGGCTCGAGCGGCAGATGCCTGCGGCGATCCTCGCAAAGGGCGCACGGCGCTGGGCGCAGGCCGCCCCGCACGAGGTGATGCACGCCGCCGAGCGCCTGCGCGATGCCGCGTAGCGACCGCTCGGCGGCCTCGGCTAGGCGACGGTCAGCACCACCACGCCCGCGACGACCAGCAACGCGCCCGCAACGATGCGCGGCGTGATCCGCTCAACGCCGCGGAGCAGCATCGATGCGAACACCAGCGTGAACAGCGGGTTCGTGGCGAGCACCGGCGACAGGATCACCACCTCGCCTAGCTGCAGTGCCTGGAACATCAGCATGATCCCGCACGCCGAGAACAGGCCGGCGAGCGCGAAGAACAGCGTCCCGCGCGCGCTCCGCTCGCCCGCGCGTGCCACGGCGCGCACCGACATGAGTGCGAAGCCGGCAGTCCCCCAGGTCAGCGCGACGAACGCCCCCACCAGCGGGGGGGCGGCGCCCGACACGCTGTAGCGCGTCAGCACCTGCGAGGTGCCGTACGACATCGCCGCGCCGAACCCGAACAGCAGGCCGAGCATCAGCGTTCGCCGCGCGCTCGATACCGCCGTCCCGTTCCCCGCCTCGGACCACCGAGCGCTCATCGGGGCGCCGTCACGGTCACGTACAGGCCACTCACGATCAGCGCGATCCCCGCGAGCGTCGGCAACCGCAGGCTCTCACCGGTGACGACGACTGCCAGCAGCACCGCGAACAGCGGCGCGGAGGCAAGCACGGGCGTCGAGCGTCCGACGCCGAGCTTGCTCATCGCCAGGTAGTTGAGGAACCGACCCATCGGGAAGTTGAGGACGCCGATTACGCCGAACAGCAGCACCGCACGCAGTGAGAGCGCCTGCACCTCTCGCCACTGGAGCACCAGCGCGAGCACCGCTGTGAACACCAGCCCCGCGCCGAGCGAGATCAGCGTCCCGATCGTCGTCGAGATGTGGCGCAGCCCCAGGCGCACCAGCACCGCGCTGAACCCCCACGACGCCGCCGCCGCAATCGCCAGTCCTACCGCCAGCATCGCATCCCCCTCGCTCCCCCCGGTGCGGGCGGGATGCTACATGTACTGTCCGCCGTTGGGCGACAGCTGCGAGCCGGTGAAGAAGCCCCCCTCGGTGCACAGGAAGCGGACGCAGGCCGCGACCTCCTCCGCGGTACCGAAGCGGCCCAGCGGGATGTTCGCCAGCACGGCCGCCTTCACCTCGTCGGTGAGCGCCGCGACCATGTCGGTCTCAATGAAGCCGGGGCAGACTGCGTTCACCGTGATCTGGTTCCGCGCGAGCTCCTTCGCGGCGGTCTTCGTGAACGCGATCACGCCCGCCTTCGCCGCCGCGTAGTTCGCCTGACCGACGTTCCCCGACTGCCCGATGATCGAGGAGATGTTCACGATGCGCCCGTAGTTGCGCTCCCGCATGCCCGCGACCACCGCCGAGGTGCAGTAGAACATCGAGGACAGGTTGGTCTTGATGACCGTGTCCCATTCCTCCACCGACATGCGCGCGATCGTGCGGTCGCGGTTGATGCCCGCGTTGTTGACCAGGATGTCGACCTTGTCGAACGCCTCCTCGGCGGTCTCGATCAGCTGCTTCGCCTGCTCCGGGTCGGAGACGTCGGCGCGCACCACCAGGGCGTTGCCACCGGCGTGGACGATCTCCATGAACAGCGCGTTCGCAGAGGCCTGGTCGCGCGCGTAGTTGATCACCGTCGTCGCGCCCGCCTTCGCGAGCTCCAGCACCACGGCCCGACCGATGCCGCGACCGCCGCCCGTCACCACCGCCACCTGACCGTCCAGCGGTCCCGCCATCGCCGTGCCCCTCTCGTCGCTCCCCCGTGCCCACCCGGACGAGCCGCCGCGTGGCATCCTCCACGCGCGTCCTCGACCGCAGGCCGCCGTATGCTACGTTGCCAGCGGAGGTACTGCCCATGCGCAGGCTGATCAGCTTCGACATCGACGGCACGCTGGAGGCGGGCGACCCGCCCGGCCGTGTCACGTTCGAGATGGTGCGCAAGGCCCGCGAGCTGGGCTACATCATCGGCAGCGCCTCGGATCGCCCCGTCTCGGTGCAGCGCACCATCTGGGAGCGCGCCGGCATCGACGTCGAGTTCACCAGCCATAAGCACAACCTGGACCGCATCAAGGAGCAGTTCCCCGCCGACGTCTACCAGCACATCGGCGACACGAACATGGATGAGCACTACGCGCTCATGCACGGCTTCGAGTACCTGGATGTCGCGCGCGACTTCGATGAGCCGTGGATGCTGCTGGAGGCCGTCGCCGAGGCACTGATCGAGGCCGAGTTGGAGGCCGAGATCGCCGCCGACGAGCGTGCGGCCGCTGACAACGAGGGCGCCGCCACGGGCTGAGGCCCGCTGTCCACATTGGTGCACGCACGTCGGATTCCCGTTCGCAACGCGCCAGTGCCGCGTTGCGAGATCGCTACCGACTAGCGCGCCGCCCGCAGCGCCGCCGCCAGCGCCTGCAGCTGCCCGACCTGCCACGCCTGAAACGAGGTGTCCGCAGGTGGCGTCTCGGTCACATCGACCGTCGGCACATCGGCTGCCTTCGCTGCCTCCACCAGGCGCTGTACGTCGGGCGTGACGTTCTGGCGGTTCACGATCAGCACCCGCACCTGTCGCCCACGGATCTGCGCCTCCATCGTCGCCTTGTCCTGTGGCGTCGGGTCGACACCCTCCGCGACCGCCGCCAGGAACGAGGCAGGCGATGCGAGGCGCAGCCCCAGCGCCTCGATCAGCGGGGATGCGACGCTCTCGGTCGCGCCGACGGCGATGCCGGAATGGTCGCGGCGGATCGCGGCAATCAGGTCGAAGTACTCGCGCATCCCGCTCGTCAGCAGCGCGTCACGGCGCTGCTGGTACTCGGCCGCGTGCGCCGCATCGATGCTGGCGAGATCGGACGCGAGGCGCTCGACGACGCGGCGCACGTCGTCCGGTGCGTACCAGCGGTGGGGATTGTCACCCTCGCGCAGCCCGACCAGCTCGCCCACATCGAGCACCGTGCGATCGCTGCTGCGGTTCGCGGCCAGCAGCTTCGACGCCCACTCGTCGTAGCCGAGGCCGTTCACCACCACGTACCGCGCGCGCGCGACGGCGCGGCCGTCTGCCGGCTTCGGCTCGTAGTCGTGCGCGTCGACGTTCTGCCCCTGCAGCAGGCTGGTCGCGGCGACTCGATCGCCACCGACCTGCGCCGCCAGGCTGCCCCACACTGAGGTGGATGCGACGACCGCGACACGCCCGTCCGAGCTCGCCCCGCCGCCGTTCGAGCACGCCGCCCCCACCGCCAGTGCCAGGACAGCCACACCTGCGATCAGACCTCGAGCCAGCACGCCGCCACCCATCGTGTCGCCTCGCCTCTATTGAGACTGTGTATCACTAGTTGCAGGCAATCTAGCGATGGGCGGCACGGTCCGTCAAGCCGGGCGCAACCAGCGGTATCCGCCGGCCACTGCGTACGACACCGCCGCCAGCGCGATCACCGCGAAACTCGGCGGCACACTGGGAAGCGCGAAGCTCGCAGCCAGCCCCAGCCACATCGCCCCCACCGCGACGGCGACGGCGAGCGCCATCGCAACGTACGGACGCCGCACGAGCACCTGAGCGGCCGCCGCCGGCGCCGCAAGGAGGCCGAGCAGCAGCAGCGCACCCACCGCCTGGGCCGCCTCGGCCGCGACAACGCCAACGATGACGAGGAAGGCAACACCCAGCGCGCGCGTCGGCACACCGCGAGCCGCGGCCACGCCCTCATCAAGCGTCGCGAACAGCAGTGGGCGCGCCACCACCACCAGCGCCAGACTCGCAAGGGCGCCCACGCTCACGATCACGCGCACAGCCCCCGTGTCGAGCCCGAGGATCGATCCGAACAACGCCGCCGTGCCCACAGAGCTGTTCGCGCCGCTCATCGTCGCAGTGAACATCGAGAGCAACAGCACGCCGACCCCAAGCACAAAGGCGAAGACGCTGCCGATCGCCACGTCATCGGCCCGCGCCCTCGATCCGAGCAGCGCCAGCAGCGCGGCAACACCCACGGTTCCGCCGTACAGCCCCAAGCGACCGTCGACCCCGAGCAGCAGCGCGGCCAGTGTCCCGGTGAACGCGACGTGGCTGAGTGCATCGCCCGCAAACAGCTGCCCTCGCAGCAGGATGAACGACCCCGCCAGCCCACACGCCACCGCCACCGCCGTTCCCGCGAGGAACGCGTTGCGCATGAACTCGTGGCTGAGCATCTCAGTGACCAGTGCGAGCATCAGGCCGACCTCGCTAGCCGCAGCGCGTGCGCCGCGACGTAGGCACCGAACGCGACAGTCGGCACCGCGAAGCCGATCGGCCAGTCGGCGGCAAACGCGGCCGCCAGCCCGGTCCACGTCGCCAGCAGCGCCAACACGACCGAGATCGCGATCGACCAACCAAGGCGTGACGTGAGCAGCCGCGCGGTCGCCGCAGGGATCACCAGCAGCGCGAATGCGAGCAACGACCCCGTGATCTGGCTCGCCGTCGCAGCGGCCACCCCAAGCAGCGCGAGGAACAGGACATCGAGCAGTTGAGGCCGAACGCCGCGCGCCGTCGCCACCTCGCGATCGAGCGAGGCGAACAGTAGCGGCCGTCCCACGGCGGCGAGCACTGTCAGCACGACCGCCGTCACCGCCGCCAGCAGCCAGACCTGCGCCTGCGTGACGCCCAGCACGTTCCCGAACAGCAGCGCCTGCGAGCTGGACACGTTGCGCGCGCTCAGCGAAACGAAGAGGAAACCGCTCGACAGCGCGAGCGCCTGCACCGTGCCGACGACCGCCGTCTCCTCGCGCTGTCCCGCTCCGCGAGCCTCGGCGCTCGCGATGACGGCGGCCGCAGCGATCGCGAACGCGAGGTAGCCGAGCGATACGCTCACTCCCAGCAGCGCCGCGAGCGAGGCGCCGGGGAAGCCGACGATCGCCAGCGTGTGCACTGTGAATGTCGCGCGCCGCAACACCGCAAACCAGCCGACGACGGCCGACCCAATCGCCACGACCGTCGCCGCGGCGAGCGCGTTGCGCATGAACTCGAACTCCGCGAGGTCGCGCAGTAGCTCCACGCCTCGGCTCCTACGGCACCAGGTGCACGTGCGCGTCGCCATGCGGATCGCCGACGTGGCCCACGACCACCAGATGGCCGTCACTCGTGCGCAGCACCTCGACGCGAGTGCCGTAGAGGTTCGTCAGCGTCTCAGCGTTGATGATCTCCTCGGGCGTGCCCGACGCGGCGGTACCGCGCACGAAGTAGACGACGCGATCGAGGTGCTCGAGCACCGGGTTCACGTCGTGCGCAACGATCAGCACCGTGACGCCGAGTCGACGCGATACGTCACCCAGCAGGTCAGCGATCGCACCCTGGTTCGGCAGGTCCAGGCTGTCCAGCGGCTCATCGAGGATGAGCAGCTCCGGCTGGGCGACCAGCGCCTGCGCGATCAGCAACCGCTGTTGCTCCCCGCCCGACAGCTCGCCGATCGGTCGCTCCGCGTACGCTGCGGCGCCGACCAGTCGGACGACCTCGCGCACTCGCTCGGCTGCCTGCCGCGCCTGCGCACCCCCGAGGAACGCGGGCAGCGGGATCCCCCACCGGTGCCCATCGAGACCGAGCCGGACGACATCGACGCCGCGCAGTCGCACCGAGGCGTCGAAGTGGCGGCGCTGCGGCACGTAGCCGATCCGCCCGCTCGCCGCTCCGGGCGCGGCACCCAGCACACACAGCTCATCGGCAGCCATCGGCAGCAGGCCCAGCAGGCCCTTGATGAACGTTGACTTTCCCGTGCCGTTCGGGCCCAGGATCGCGACGAACTCGCCGCGCGCGACCTCGACGTTCACGCCCTGGAAGACCACACGGCCCTCGTGTCGCACCGACGCATTCCGCACGTGCACCGCGGCCTCCGCCGAGACGTGACGAGTGGGCTGCGTGGCGACCTCGGTGGGCTCCATCGGCGGCGCTCCTGATACTTCGTCTCGACGATAGGAAGTCTCACTCCACAGGTCAATCGAGCGCCACGCTACCCCGCGCCGTGCCACTCCCCCGTATCGTGTGGCAGCCGAGGCGCCTCGGCTGCGACGAAAGGCGGACGAGATGGACACGAAGCGCATCGCAGTGATCGCCGGCGACGGCATCGGCAAGGAAGTGGTGCCTGAGGGGCTGCGCGTCCTCGATGCCGCCGCGCGCCGCTTCTCGATTCCGCTCGCGTACGACCACTTCGACTTCGCGAGCTGTGACTACTACGAGCAGCACGGCACGATGCTCCCCGATGACTGGAAGGCGCAGATCGGCGGCCACGACGCGATCTTCTTCGGCGCCGTCGGTTGGCCGGCGCGCGTCCCCGACCACATCTCGCTCTGGGGCTCGCTGCTGCTCTTCCGTCGTGAGTTCGATCAGTACGTGAACCTGCGCCCGGCACGCCTGATGCCCGGCATCACCGCGCCGGTCGTGCGTCGCGACGGCTCCCGACGCGACCCGGGCGAGATCGACATGTTCATCGTGCGCGAGAACACCGAGGGTGAGTACTCCGCGATCGGCGGCCGCATGTTCGGCGGCACCGAGCGCGAGATCGTGATGCAGGAGACGGTGCTCTCACGCGTCGGCGTCGATCGCGTGCTCCGCTATGCCTTCGAGCTCGCGCGCTCCCGCCCGAAGAAGCACCTCACCAGCGCCACGAAGTCGAACGGCATCGCGATCACCATGCCCTACTGGGATGAGCGCGTGGAGGCGATGGCCGCCGAGTACCCGGACGTGCGCGTCGACAAGTTCCACATCGACATCCTCACGGCACACTTCGTGCAGCGCCCTGAGTTCTTCGACGTGGTGGTCGCCAGCAACCTCTTCGGCGACATCCTCAGCGACCTCGGCCCCGCCTGCACCGGCACGATCGGCATCGCGCCCAGCGCGAACCTGAACCCGACGCGCGAGATGCCATCGCTGTTCGAGCCGGTGCATGGATCCGCCCCGGACATCGCCGGGCGAGGCATCGCGAACCCGATCGGCCAGATCTGGTCGGGCGCGCTTATGCTCGACTTCCTCGGCTACCGCGAGGCGCACGACGCGATCCTCGCGGCGATCGAGGCGGCGTTGCAGCCGGGCAGCGGCGCGCCGCGCACGCCGGACATCGGCGGCACCGCCTCGACCTCCGACCTCGGCAAGGCGATCGCCGCCGCGGTCGAAGCCGGCTGAGCCACCCGGCCTAGGGTGGCGGAGGCGACGGCGACTCGCCATCGACTGGCGGGAGGTCGCTGAAGTCGGGCAGCGGCGCGTCGGGTGCGGCCTGCGCCGCGTCCATCTCGGCGGTACGACGGTCGTACTCGCGCAGCATCTCTTCCCAGCGCCGCTCGGTCTCGGCGTCGGTCGGCTGTGGCTCCAGCGGTGTATCAAGGTCGGTGTAGTCGGCAGGCGCCCACGCGGGACCGTCGTCGACCGGCCCCATGGCGGCGTTCCCGATCTCCTGCGTCACCCCGTTGAGGTACAGGCCGGTCGAGATCAGCCGCACCGCGATCTCCGGGTTCATCATCGTGGTCACCGAACGCAACCCGCCCGAGGCGTCCACGCGCAGCCCGTTCAGCCACTCGCGCATCTGCCCCAGCCGCCCCTGCAGGTCGCGGAGCGCGTCGAGCACGGAGCGGATGTACGCGATCTTGTCCTCGATGTGCCGGCGACGCTCCGCGAGCTCGTCCGCGTGCGCACGCTGCCAGTCGGCATCGCCGCTGCGATAGGCCGCTTCGAGGTCACGCAGCGCGTCGCGGAGCGCCTGCTCCCGGCCGGCGCCCAGCGGGTTGCGCGGGTCGTCCGGGTCGATGATGTCGAGCGCGCTCCCCAGGTCATCGAGCGCTCGCACCGCGTCGTTCAGTGCGCTCCCCATCGTCTGCAAGTCGCCGCCCGCCTCCTTCAGGAGGCGGTCGTAGACGTCCTGCGCCTGGTGGGTGAAGTAGTGGCTCTCGATCGTCGTCACCGGTGCGGTCACCAGCTCCCACAGCTCGCCCATGACGGCGCGCCCGTAGCCCTGCCCCGCAGTGAAGCGATCCGTCACACCGAACTGGTCGACGAAGTTGCTGAGGTCACCCACCTGCATGAGCGGGTCCCGCAACTGCGACACCGCCTGGTCACGCCCCTGCACGAGCCCGGCACCACCCGCCGCACCCGCCGCGAGGCCTGCGCCGCTCAGCACGGGTGCGGCGCGCGTCACCGTAACGACCGCCGCCTGTGCGGGGCCGAGCAGCGCGCGCAGCTTGGTGATATCGCCGCCCGCCTCCACGATCTTCTTCAGGAAGCCGATGTCGGCGGCATCCCACAGCAGCGTCGCGAACCGGTTGATCTCCGGCTGGTCGCCCATCCAGCCGATCTCCTCGAACCAGTCGGCGGCCTTTGCCAGCCACTCCCAGAAGCCAGGACGCTGCGCCCACTGGCTCAGCTGCGCCAGATCCTCGGCGGCAACGACGCCGCGCCCGGTCATCGCTGCCTGCCCGTTCACGAGCACGCGCCCGACTACCCCGGCCATCTGCTCCGGCACGCCGTGCCACCCACGCAGGCGCGCGACGATCTTGATGAGTTCCTCACCCGCAAGCGTCGCATCGCCGCCGTGACGTGCCATGAACTCCGAGAGGTCGACGCCTGCCTCTGACGCGAGCCGCTCCAGGGCGCGTGACCGCTGCCCGAGCAGCGTGTCGATGTACTTGCCGACGAACGCCCCCCGCGAGGCGGATCGCTCGACGGCGCCCGCAACCTCGGCCGTCGCCACCGCCGTCTCGCCCGCAGCCGCAACCGTGCGCGCTGTCGTCGCCCAGCGTGCGATCTTCAGCCCCAGGCTGCCGAGGCCCCATGCCATCGTCAGCACGGCGAAGGCGAGGTCGGCCTTCGCGGCCCCCTCCTTCGCCGTCGCCCACGCCGAGAGCATCCCCTGCATCTCCGTGCTCGATGACATGGCGTGCGCGTACGCCGTCCGGTAGCGGTCGACCGCTTGCCGGTACGCCTCGAACGCGCCGTTCACGCGATCGAGGAGCATGTCGAAGGGATTGAGGATCGCCTGCTGCGCCCGCTCCTCGGCCTGCATCGCGCGATCCCAACGCGTGTTCGCGTCCTCGCGCTCACGCGACCGCGTGTAGACGTAGACGCCCGCACCGCCCGCCACCAGCACGCCAAGGCCAAGCCCGACGCTCAGCCCGAACCCATTGCCCGCCTGCGCCGGCTCGTCCACCGGCTCCGTCACCGCAGGGGTCGAGGTCGCCGCCGCCGCGCCGACCCCGGTGCCGGGACGCTCCTGCGTCTGCAGCGGCGTGACAGTGCATGCCGGGCCCGCCCCGCTCTCCGCCCCCTGGTACGTGCAGCGGAACTGCTGCGTGCCTGCGATCACCTCGACGACGACCGTCGTCTGCTGGTGCCCGGTCGTCGGGTCACACGGCGGGTGCGGGTGCTGCCACACGAACGTCGCCGGCTCGCCGGCGGGCGAGGCGTACGAGCCACACTGCGGCCCCGACCACTTGATCTGCGGCGTCACCCCCGACGGCACCGCGACCAGCACGTTGTAGCGCGTGGTCTGCTGCGCCTGATTGAACTCCGCCACGATCGGGCTGACGCGAGGGCCGTCCTGCGCATGTGCCTCGCGCGCTCCCACCGCGAGCATCACGGCACCTACGAGCGCCGCGACGAGTATCGAGCAGCTTCGCCAGGTTGGACGAGGCATGGCGCGTCTCCCCTCCCATAGCCCGCGTCCATGGCCGGAGGCGGGAACCCGCGCGCATTCTAGCCCCGCCGGAGGCTCTACGGACGCCTCGCCGATCGCCGTCCGCTATGATGCGCGCCTCAACGAGGAGCACTCATGGCCGACGGCAAGCCCGGACTGCGCGCCAGCCTCACCTCGCTCACGTACGCGGACTACCGCAATTTCTCGCTCTCGTTGCTGCTCACGCAGCTCGGCGCGCAGGCGGTGCAGACCGCCGTGCTGTGGCAGGTGTACGAACTCACCGGTAGTGCCCTGCTGCTGGGTGTGACCGGCCTCGTCCGTGCAGGCCCGCACATCATCCTCTCGCTGGTGGGCGGCGTGATCGCCGACCGCTTCAATCGCACGCGCCTGATCCAGATCGGTCAGGCGATCAACGCCGTGATCGTGCTCGCACTTGCGCTGCTGACGCTCACTGGTCAGATCGCACTGTGGCACCTCTACGCGGTGACGTTCCTGAACAGCGGGTTCACCGCGCTCACGCAGCCGGCACGCAGCGCGCTCATCCCGCGCATCGTCCCGCGAGCGTTGCTGGTCAACGCGATCGCACTGAACGCGACGATCCAACAGAGCGCGCAGATCATTGGCCCCGCGCTCGCCGGTGCGGCGATCGGGACGGTCGGCCTCGGCTGGGGCTACGGCATCACCGGCGTCTCGTACCTCGTCGCGATGGTCGTGCTCTTCGGCATCCGCACGCCGGCGATCCCGCCGCAGACGGCCGAGAGCCCGTGGCAGAGCTTCATCGAGGGCATGCGCTTCGTGGGCAGCAAGCCCGTGATCATCTACCTGCTGCTGCTCGATGTGCTGCAGACGCTGTTCGGCGGGTATCGCGCCCTGCTGCCGATCTTCGCCGACCTGCTGGGCACCGGGCCCACCGGCTACGGCCTGCTAAGCGCCGCCCCGGGCGTCGGCTCCGTCCTCGGTGCCGCGTTCATCCTGTCGAGGGGTGACATGCGCTACAAGGGCCTGTACGCGGTCGCGGGCGTGCTCGGCTACTGTGTCTCGCTCGTGCTCTTCGCACTCTCGCCGTGGTTCGTGCTCACGCTCGTCGCGTCTGCCCTGCTCGGCGTCGCCAACTCGGTACAGATGGTGCCGCGCAACACCGCGATCCTCTCCGTCTCACCCGACGCGCTCCGCGGACGGGTCGAGGCGTTCCGCAGCATGCTCGCAGGCGGCGTGCCACCGCTCGGGTTCACGCTCGCAGGCGCGCTCGCAGCCACGTTCGGCGCGCCGGCTGCTGTGCTGATGGGCGCGGGCGCATGCACCGTGCTGGTGACCGCGCTCGCGCTCACCAGCCGCGACCTGCGCGACCCCGATGCCGGTGCGCCGCACGTCGAGGAGCCTGCGGCCTCGCCCGCATAGCAAATCGCTACACAATCATCGTTGCCGCCCACCGGCATCAGTGCGGGCATCGATGCACCGATGAAACGGGGGGCCTCGTGAGTGCCGCTGAGTTGCCTTCGCCTCCATCCCGCGAGCCATCGCCCGCCGGCACAGCCGTGCTTCGCATCGCCCTGATCGAACTGGCCCTGCTGGGTGCGCTGGCGCTGGCGCTGCTCGTGCTGGGCCGTGCGCTCACCTGTCCGTGTGGCACCGTTGCGCTGTGGGCCGGCGACATCTACAGCAACCAGAACTCGCAGCAGCTGACGGACCCGTACACGTTCACGCACGTGACGCACGGGATGCTCTTCTACGGCGCGCTCCGCCTCCTCTGGCCGCGTGGTTCCTTCACCGCACGCCTCGCGCTCGCGACGGTGATCGAGGTGCTATGGGAGGTGGCGGAGAACAGCCCGCTGATCATCGATCGCTACCGGGAGACCACGGTCGCGCTCGGGTACTACGGCGACAGCGTCCTGAACTCGGTCAGCGACGTGCTGTTCTGCATCGTCGGCTTCGTCATCGCCAGTCGCATCTCGCGGCGCGCGAACGTCATCGCGATCGTCGCGTCGGAGGTCATCCTGCTGCTCTGGATCCACGACAACCTGACGTTGAACGTGCTGATGCTGCTGTACCCGATCCCCGCGATCCGCGCGTGGCAGCTCGGCTGAGGTCGGTCCTGCGCTAGCTGAACCGCTTCAGATCCACGATCTCGCCGGTCAGCCCCTGCGGGGTGACATCCATGATCGCGACTGTCCCCAGTCGTCGTGTCTGGTGCGGCAGCGTGGGACTGCCGGGGTTCACGAACAGCACACCCTCGTGCGTCTCGGACATCTCCCAGTGCGAGTGCCCGAAGACCACCCCATCCAGCCGTCGTCCGTCGAAGAACGCCGCAAGCGAATCCGCGATCGACAGGTCGGCCGGCCACGATCGCGCGAAGGCACCCGGTCGTACCTCGTCGATGCCATGCATGCCGAGGTCATGCACCAGGCCGATCGCGTAGCCCTCGATCTCCACGACACGCTTCTCGACGACGCGCGGGTCGCCGATCACCGGTGCCGGCGGTACCTCGACAGCGACGACCGGTGCGATCTCCTCGAGCCAGTCCAGGCATTCCGAGGAGTAGATGTCACCCGCGTGCAGGATGAGGTCGACGCCGACGAACGCGCGGCGCACCTCCTCCGGCGGGTGCACCCCCAGCGCAGGCGAGTGTGTGTCCGAGATCAACCCGACGCGCATGCAAACCGCCTCCGTCGTCTCAACGCAACACCGCGTCGAGTGAACCCCGCGCGAGTCTAGAGCCTCCGCAGTCCCGCGTGGGAGCCACCTGCTACCATCCGCGCGCACGCGCCCGCCCGAAGTCGCGAGGAGCCACCATGCGCATCGGCCTGATCTCGGATACGCACATCCCATCGATGGGCAAGGAGCCCCCCGCCGAGGTCGTGCGTGCCTTCGAGGGCGTCGACCTCATCCTGCATGCGGGCGACGTCTACACACAGGACTGCATCGATTGGCTGGCTCGTATCGCGCCGGTGCAGGCGACCACCTCGCAGTTCGCGAACGGCGGCGAGGGCGCGCCGCGCGCCAGTCGCCCGATCGTCGTGGAGGCGGAGGGGCACGCCATCGGCGTCGTCCACAAGCTGGAGCTCACCGCGCTCGCCGATGACGTGACGCCGGGAATGATCGCCCGCTCCCTGCCGCCACACGCCTCGATCCCGGACGACCTGACCGACCTCTTCGGCCGCCCCGTCGACATCGTCGTCTGCGGCTACACGCACGAGGCGATGATCGAGGAGCACCAGGGCGTGCTGCTGGTGAACCCCGGCAGCCCGAACATGGTGCGGCAGTCGATGCGCCTCGGCACCGTCGCGATCCTCGACCTAACGGCAGACGGCGCGGAGCCGCGCATCATCGATCTCGCATCGCTCACGTAACTCCTCGACCAAGATCCGCCGCGCGACATGCAAGCCCTCGTTAGGTTGACAGACAGCTACACACGGCTGGTACGGTTTGCATGCCGAATCTCGCCGCCCGGCGAGAGCGGGGGAACCAATCACTGGGGTGTATTGCGCCACGGCGCATAGGCGACTTCCGACGCCGAACCCGTCAGCTAACCCCGCAGGCTATCGGAGGTGGGGGCCGTCCCTGCCTCACAACCAGTTGTGCAGACGCACGCAACATGCGTGCCTCTGCCCGCGGCTGCGAGGAGACCCGATGAGCCGGATCCTGCTTGTTTCCAACCGTCTGCCCGTCACCGTCACGGCCACCAATGGCCAGAGCGTGATGACGCGCTCCGCCGGAGGGCTCGCCGGAGCATTGCGCTCCATCCACGAGCAGGAGGACAGCCTGTGGATCGGCTGGCCGGGCGGACACCCCGCCCTGCCGTCCCAGGCTCGGCGACAGCTCAGTTGGCAGATGGCCGCCATGCGGGTCGTCCCGGTGCCGCTGTCACGCCCCCAGGTGAAGGGCTTCTACGAGGATGTGTCGAACGGCATCATCTGGCCGGTCGCACACTGCCTCCTCGACAATCTGCCGCTCGAGATGCAGGGCTGGGAGCACTACCGAGCCGCGAACGAGCGCTTCGCCGACACCGTCGCCGAGCAGTACCGCGACGGCGACACGATCTGGGTGCACGACTATCACCTGATGCTGCTTCCCATGCTGCTGCGCGAGCGGCTGCCGAACGCACGCATCGGCTACTTCCACCACATCCCGTTCCCACCCGCCGAGGTCTTTCGACTGCTACCGTGGCGAGCCGACCTGCTTCGGGGGCTGCTGGGCGCAGACCTGATCGGCTTCCACACCGCTGACCACAGCCGCAACTTCAGGCAGGCCGTGGAGGAGATCATCGGGCTACCCGCCGAACGCGATGAGATTCGCTACCTCGACCGCACGATCCGTGCTCGTGCGTTCCCGATCGGCATCGATGCCGAGGAGTGGCGTCGCCTCGCCTGTTCCCCCGCCGCCATCGACGAGGCGAAGCGCTACGAGCAGACGGATGCCGACGCGCGCCTGCTGGTCGGCGTCGATCGTCTGGACTACACGAAGGGCATCCTGCGTCGCCTGCTGGCGTTCGAGCGCGTGCTGGAGCAGGAGCCGCCTGAGTTCCGCGACCGTCTCCGCCTGGTGCAGGTGACCGTCCCCTCGCGCGAGGGTGTGCGCGTCTATGCCGCGCTCAAGCGCCGCATCGACGAGCTGGTCGGTCGCATCAACGGCCGCTTCGGGACACCGCACCGGATGCCCGTGCATCGCGTGCACGGCCACCTCCAGCCGCACGAGCTCGCGGGGCTCTACCGAGCCGCCAATGTCTTCCTCGCCACCCCGCTGCGAGACGGCATGAACCTGGTCGCGAAGGAGTTCGTCGCGTCCCAGGTCGCCGATGACGGCGTCCTCATCCTCAGTGAGTTCGCCGGTGCCGCCGAGCAGATGTCGGGCGCTCTCATCGTGAACCCGTACGACCTCGATGGGATGGCGCTGGCGATCCGGCGCGCGCTCCGCATGCCCCGCGGGGAGCGCCAGGCACGTATGGCGGCGATGCAGGCACAGGTCGCCACCTTCAACGTGCAACGCTGGGCGCGCACCTTCCTCGACACCCTCGCCACCGAACCCGGCAGCACCGACTTCTGGACGCTCGACGACCTCGATAGCCGTGGACTCGAGGACCTGGCGATTCCGATCTAGCCGCGTCGTCGGCGATCGACCGACGCCACCGCACGATGCAAGAAGGCGGGCTCGACGGCCCGCCTTCTTGCGTTCGAGTCACATGCACCGATCGCTAATCGGGCGTCGCGCTCCAGACCAGGAAGTTGCCACCGGTCGGCGTCGGCCCACCCGACACGCCGATCTCGGCCTTCTTCGCGATCGATCGAGCGCCCGCGCGACCCTGCAGCTGCTGCATCGTGTCGGTGTGCAGCCAGAAGCGCGTGCGCCCGCTGCCGATGTTCCCGCCGCTCGGAGACACCGGGTGCGGGCCTTCGATGCTGATGTCGTCCTGGAACAGGTCGAGTGCCTCACCGCGCTTGATGCCCGCGTACCGCAGCCCCTCGATGTGGAAGATGTGGAACAGGCCGAAGCCGTCGTACATGTTCTCGAACGACACGTCCTCCGGCCGAATCCCTGCCGACTCGTAGATCTTCCGACCGGTGGAGTCCGTCACCGCCTCCACCTCCTCCAGCGTGAGCGCCAGGCTGCGCGGACGCGTGCGGTCGGAGGCGTGGCCGAGGATGTAGACCGGCTTCTGACGCATGTCCTTCGCGCGATCGGCAGTGGTGAAGACATACGCGCCTGCCGCCATGATCGGGATGTCGTTGTCGTAGAGGTTCGCGGGCTTCGCGATCCAGCGCGCGTCGTTGTAGTCCTCGACGGTGATCGGCTCCGGGCGGTGCTGCGCCCAGTACCCCTCCGGGAATAGCAGCCCGTTCCGCCGCGAGTTCACGACGAACGGTGCCACCATCTCGTGCGTCTTGTGGTACTTGTGCATGTAGCGCTGGAACTGCTGCGCCGTCCCGTACGACGCCGGGCCACCCCATGCGGCCGAGAACTTCGTCGGCCCGGAGACGGTCGGCTCTGCGTTCGCGCCCCCCTGGTAGTACCGGCCCGCGTAGTTGTGCCAGCCCTTCACGACCAGGCACACGCTCGCCTCGCCGCGCCCGACGACCTCGGCAGCCACGGTCAGGGCGTGCGAGGTGCATGTGCCCGCAACCCATGCCTTCTTGAGGTTGGTGAGCTCCGGCATGTTCTTGATGAGCCACTCGGGGCTGAGCTTCGCAACGCCGTCCAGCGGGTCGTCCGTCGACTCGAACATCGCGAGGAAGTCGGCGGACACCTGCTTGCCCGCCGGCCAGTACGCGCCGGTCGTCGTCTCCGGCACCACGACGAGACCATCGACCTGATCGCCCGTCACCCCGGCGTCCGCCATCGCATTCCGGAGCGCGAGGATGCTCCACGCACCCACGCTCGTCTCCGGGCGCTCATCCCAGCGGCGCGCTGTCGGCGAGTGGCCGATGCCGACCGCCGCCACCTTGCCTCGATGCGGCCAGACGCCCATGCCCTCCTGCGCGCGGTACAGCGATGCCGGCAGGTCGCGAATGATCTCCACCATTGCAGTCACCCCTTCCCTCGGCGCAGCGGCCGAGGATGCGCGTCGGCTAGCCGACCAGCCGCCATTCCGGCACCTTCTGGCCGTTCCCCGGCGTCGTCTCGAACGTCACCTCGACCGCCGCGCCGATCGGCACGTTGTCGATGGGCGCGCCCGGGAGGTGCGAGTACATGTTGATCGCCGGGTCGTCATCGAGCTGGATGACTGCCAGGTTGTACGGCTGGTCGGGCTGCAGAACGGCCACGGGCGTATCGAAGATCACGCCGTAGCTGTAGACCGACCCGCGCCCGCTCATCTGCTTCCAGCCCAGGCTGCTCGCGCCGCACTGGAGGCACGTCGGCTGTGGTGGGTGCTGCAGCCGGTCACACGCGGCGCAGTGCTGGACCACCAGCCGCTCCTCGTTCGCCGCCTCCCAGAACGGCCGATCCACGTCATCCGCGATCGGTGATTGCTTCGGCATCATCCCCTCCTCGCTGCACCGCTCGGGTCGTGCCATCCCGACCGACCACCGAGTCGCGTGCTCGACTGCTATCCCTGAACGGTGCCGAGAATACAACTGTAATCAAGCAGCTCGCGCCGAACGCGGCGTAGCCGGGGTGGCCCCAGGCCTCCCCGGCTATCCCATGCGTCCTGCCTGTAGCGTTAGGAGCTCGCGCGTGGCCCCACGAGGACGACCGCCACGTCACCTGCATGACGCAGGACGTACTCCGCGACGGAGCCCAGCACCTCGCGGCCCAGGCCGCCGTGACCGCGCGTCGCCATGACGATCGCGTCACACTGCTGAGCAGTAGCGAAGTTCACGATCTCGTTCCCGGCCAGGCCCTCGACCACCTCGCCCTGTACGGTGGCCACGCCCGCCGTCCGCAGCTCCTGCTCCGCGCGCGCCAGCTCATCCAGGGCGCGGTGGCGGCGGTTGAAGTGCAGCTCCTGCCCCAGCGCGTCGATGCGCGCCGAGTCTCCATCGGTCAGCTCGAACTGCTCCTCGGCCTCCCGGCGGGTTTGCGCTGGCGTATCCGTCACCGCCAGCAGGCGCACCTCCGTCGAGCTTCCGCTCGCCAGCTTCGCCGCGTGTGCCAGCGCGGTTCGCGCCAGCGTCGAGCCGTCCAGGGTCACGAGAATGCGTCGGTACATGCAGACACCTCCATCGCCACGCGTACAGGATCGCATGCCACGCTCGACGAGGGAGAGGGCCGGAAGGAACGGCGCGCAGGGGACGTTCGCCGATAGGCGAACGTCCCCTGCGGCACTTCGGTGCTAGTCGGGCGTCGCGCTCCAGATGATGAAGTTGCTCCAGAACGGCATGAAGCCGCCGGAGATGCCCGTCTCTACCTTCTTCTTCATCTGCCGCGCACCCGCACGACCCTGGATCTGCTGCATCGAGTCCGTGTGGTTCCAGAACCTCGTGCGCCCGCCGCCGATGTTGCCGCCGCTGGGCGACACGGGATGCGGTCCTTCGATGGTGATGTCGCCCTGGAAGAAGTCGAGCGCCTCGCCCTCCTTCATCCCGGCGTAGTTGATGCCCTCGATGTGGAACACGTGGAACAGCCCGAAGCCGTCATACATGTTCTCGAACGACAGCTCAGAGCCCTTCACGCCCGACGCCTCGTACAGCTTGCGGCCGGTCGAGGCGGAGTTGGCCTGCGCCTCCTCCAGCGTCTCCACGACACCACGAGGCCGCAGCCCGGAGTAGATGCCGTTGCGGTAGCTGCCCGCACCCGCGTGCCCCAGCACGTAGACCGGCTTCTGCCTCAGATCCTTCGCCTGCGCTGCCGTCGAGATCAGGTAGGCGCCGGCGGCCTGGATGGGGATGTCGTTGTCG
>JBAYUZ010000028.1:0-22951 GCA_041674885.1 Dehalococcoidia bacterium | reverse complement strand
TTCGTCTCGGCGGCGAACACCACCTTCACGAAGCTGCCCTCGACGGTCTTGCTGATGTCCGGGTTCTCGACGAGCTGCACCACGAGCTCCCCGCCGAGGTCGCCGCGCTTGATCTTGCGCTCGGCGGGGCTGGCGGGGCGGTAGTCGGCCACCGCGGCCGCCATGATCAGCACGTCGGCCTCAGCGGCCTCGCGCTGGACGGCGGCGAGCATGTCGAGCGCCGACTCCACGCGGACGACGCGCACGCCGCCCGGCGCGGTGAGGGACGCCGTCGTAACGAGCACGACCTCGGCGCCGCGGTCGCGCGCGGCCTCCGCGATCGCGTAGCCCTGCTTGCCGCTGGAGTGGTTGCTGAGGAAGCGCACCGGGTCGACCGCCTCGCGGGTACCCCCGGCGGTGACGACGACCGTGCGACCAGCCAGCGGCCCGTGCTCCCGACCGAGGCGCGCCCGCACCTGATCCACGATCTCGGCGGGCTCCATGAGCCGCCCGGCGCCCATGCGCCCGGAGGCGAGCCGCCCGCTGAGCGGGCCGAGGAACTGCACCCCACGCGCCTCGAGGGTCGCGCGGTTCGCCTGCGTGGCGGGGTGCTCCCACATCTGGCTGTCCATCGCAGGGGCAACGAGCACCGGCGCGGTCGTCGCGAGCGCGGTGAGCGCCACGAAGTCGTCGGCGAGGCCGTTCGCCAGCCGCGCCAGCGTCGAGGCGGTCGCGGGGGCGATCAGCAGCAGGTCGGCGCGCCGCGCGAGCTCCACGTGCGCCTCACCCTCCGCGCCGTCGCTGAAGATGTCGAGGTAGGGGTCCCGGCCGGTCAGCGCACGGAAGGTGAGCGGCTGGATGAACTGGGTGGCGCCCCGCGTCATCGCGACGTCGACGTGGGCGCCGGCCTGCACCAGGCGGCTCACCACCTCGGCGGCCTTGTAGGCGGCGATCGAGCCGCTCACGCCGACGACGACGCAGCGGCCCTCCAGCGGGCCGCTCACCGGTTCGCCTCCCAGACGCGGCGCAGGCCGTCCAGGTTCAGGTTGGGCTCCACGTGGTCAACGCAGGACAGCTCCGGGAGCAGCAGGGCGGCGTACCCGCCGGTCGCGATCACCGTCGCGTCCTCGCCGATCTCGGCCTTGAAGCGCCGCACCATGCCCGTGACCATGTCCGAGTAGCCGAAGAACAGCCCCGACTGCACGGAGCTCACGGTGTTCTTGCCGACCACCGACTCTGGCCGCTCGATGCTGACACGGCGCAGCATCGCGGCGCGCGAGAACAGCGCCTGCGAGGCGATGCCGATGCCGGGGGCGATCGCGCCGCCCAGGTAGTCGCCCTCCCGCGACACCGCGTCGAAGACGAGCGCGGTGCCCAGGTCGACGATCACGAGCGGCGGCTGGTACTTCGCCAGGGCGGCAACGGCGTGCAGGATGCGGTCGGCGCCGACCTCGCGCGGGTTGTCGTAGCGCACGCGCACGCCGGTCTTCACGCCGGTGCCGACCACCAGCGGCTCGACCTTGAAGTACTCCCGACAAACCTCGACGAAGGTCGCGATCAGGGGCGGAACGGTCGAGGAGAGGACGGCAGCCGAGATCTCGTCGGGCGTGATGCTCCGCGTCTGGAGCAGAGAGAGCACGAGGATCGCGTACTCGTCGGGCAGGTTCTCCTGGTCGGTGGCGATGCGCAGGGTCGCGCGCAACGTCTCACCCTCGAACACGCCGATCGCGATCGAGGTGTTGCCAATGTCGATTGCGAGCAGAAGAGAGGCGGCCATGGGGCTCTCGCGGGAATGTCCGCATGGAGCGGGCGACTGGGCTGCGATTATGGCACAGGCTCCCGGTTCCACGCGCGTTGTATTGCGTTTCTGGAAAATCGGGGCGCACTCCACATAAGCACCTTGATCGCGTTTTTCCGTGGATGCTACAGTCCGGCCCGGTTCGCGAATGGGTCTGCAATGCGGCGCAGGCTCTGAACGCTGAATCATTCGACTTGAGCATCACACCCACAGAGGGAAGCACCCCGGCAGCGGCTGGCAGCGCTATCCACATCCGTTGAACGGCTGTGGACAACTCGCGCACCCCTGCTGCTCGGGCATGGCATCCTCGCTCGGCTGCGTACGTGGAGGTTGACCGTTGCGCCCTGAGACCGTGCACGGTGACCTCGCCCGCGACGCTGCTGAGCTCTGGCAGCAGGCGCTGCGTCACCTTGCCCAGCACGTCTCCCAGGCCAACTTCGAGAGCTGGCTGGAAGGCACCGAGGGCCTCCGCGTCGTCGACCACGCGCTCGTGCTGGGCACCAAGTCGGAGTTCGTCACGGAGTGGCTCCAGAAGCGGATGCGCCCATTGATCGTGCGCACGCTGACAGAGCTCGCCGGCGAGCCGCTGGACGTGCGCTTCGAGCCGCTGCGTCCGGACGCCTCCGGCACCGGCGCCTCGGCTGCCCCGCTGCAGGGCGCGCCGGGCTCGACCCCGGCCGGCATCGAGGAGCCGCCGCGCCCGCGCCTCCGCGAGCGCTACACGTTCGAGTCGTTCATCGTCGGCCCGGCGAACCGCCTCGCGTTCGCCGCTGCCGAGGGTGTGGCGGGTGCTCCGGGCCGCCTCTACAACCCGCTGTTCCTCTACGGCGCCGCCGGGCTGGGCAAGACCCACCTGCTGCAGGCGATCGGCCACCGCACGATGGACGCCGGCATGAAGGTGATCTACCTGAGCGCCGAGCAGTTCACGAACCAGCTGATCACCGCGATCGGCCAGCGCCGGCAGGAAGAGTTCCGCCAGCGCTACCGCTCCGCCGACGTCCTGCTCATCGATGACATCCAGTTCATCGCGGGCAAGGAAGGCACGCAGGAGGAGTTCTTCCACACCTTCAACGACCTCTACGAGGCCGGTCGCCAGATCGTCATCACCTCGGACAAGGGCCCGGCGCTCATCCAGCACCTGGAAGAGCGCCTGCGCACCCGCTTCGAGTGGGGGATGATCGCGGACATCCAGGCGCCGGACATGGAGACGCGCGTCGCGATCCTCCGTGCGAAGGCCGCCGAGGCGAACACGCGCGTCCCGGACGAGGTGCTGCACGTCATTGCGGCGCGCTACACGAACAACATCCGCGAGCTGGAGGGGTCGCTCACGCGCATCCTCGCCTACTCGCGGCTGACCGGGGAGCCGCTCTCACCGGAGCTCGTGCACTCCGCGCTCGCCTCGCTGCAGCCGGAGGAGCCGAGGCTCCCGCCGTCACCCGACCTGATCATGGACGTCGTCTGCCGCTACTTCGGCATCGACCGCGTCGCGCTGCTCTCCAAGAGCCGCGAGAAGCGCGTCGCGTACCCGCGCCAGCTGGCGATGTACCTCATGCGCGAACTCGCACAGCGCTCGCTGGTCGAGATCGGCAACTCGCTGGGCGGGCGTGACCACTCCACGGTCCACCACGGCTGGCGCAAGATGGAGCGCTCGCTCGTCGTCGACCCGGAGACGAAGCGCGATGTCGCCAGCCTGCGCGAGCTAATCGAGCGCTCCCGCCAGGTCGCCTAACCCTCGTTTTCACGCTCAACTGCGAATCGTGACGCCTCGCGTCTTCACGCCCGTATACCCACACCGCGACCGCGCTTCGATGAATCGAGTATGCAGATGACACGATCAGTGCGTATCTATGGGTATCCAGGCGGGATATCCGGGGATAACCTGTGGGTGTCGTGGATGCTCGCGATCACCTCGGAGGGGCTCACACCCAGTCGCTCGATCTCATGAGCATTTGATGGGTGGCTGCATCCACACTGTCCACAGGTGATGCGCGCGGCGATCCCTGCTGTCACACTGCGATCGCCGGATATCCACGGCGTCCACGCCACTACTACTACTACGATCGATCGAGGCTCATCACTGTGATCTCCACTGATCACCTCGAACCCGATCCCACCACGAAGTGGGTAACTCCGAAATGATCGATCGAGTCGTCATCGAAGTCGCAGGCGGAGCGGGTGGGGACGGCGCGGTGTCGTTCCGCCGAGAGCGGTTTGTGCCGTTCGGCGGGCCGGACGGCGGCGACGGCGGGCGGGGAGGCGATGTCATCATCACCGCCTCGCGGCGCGTCTCCACGCTTGGCGACTATCGCGACGACCTGAAGTACCACGCCGGCGACGGTGGCAAGGGCGGCCCGAAGCTGCAGCACGGCGCGCGCGGCTCGATGCTCGAGCTGACGGTGCCGGTCGGCACGCTCATCCATGAAGCGGGTCACGAGGATGAGCCCCCGATCGTCGACCTCGCAGTCGACGGCGCCGCCGTGGTGATCGCTCGCGGCGGTCGCGGTGGATCGGGCAACAAGCGCTTCGCCACGCCAACGCGCAAGACGCCGAGGTTCGCGCAGTTCGGAGCGCCCGGCGTCGTGCTCACGCTGATCCTCGAACTGAAGCTGCTGGCGGATGTCGGCCTGGTCGGCCTCCCGAACGCGGGAAAGTCGACGCTGCTGCGGGCGTGGTCGGCTGCGACCCCGAAGGTCGCGCCCTACCCGTTCACGACGCTGGAGCCGGAGCTGGGCGTCGTCAGCGTGGGCTACGAGCGCTTCGTTGCGGCGGACATGCCGGGGCTGATCGAGGGTGCCTCGGAAGGTGTCGGGCTGGGCCACGAGTTCCTGCGGCACATCGAGCGCACGCGCGTCCTCGTCCACGTCCTGGACATGACCAGCGATGACCCGCTGGCGGATTACGAGCTGATCAACGCGGAGCTGGAGGCGTTCGGCCACGGCCTGGCCGAGAAGCCGCAGCTGCTGGCGCTCAACAAGCTCGATGACGCCGTCGCCGAGATCCAGGTCGAGGAGCTGCGCCCGCGCATCGAGGCGCTGGGCGTGCCCTGGTTCGCAATCTCGGCGGCCACGCGCACCGGCACCGATGCGCTCGCGAAGGCGACGCTCCAGGTGCTCCAGGAGGCCCGTGAGCGCGAGGTGGTCGAGGCGCCGGTACCGGTGCTCAAGCCGGAGCCTCGGAGGCGCCGTGTGGAGGCGGAGCGCGCTCCTGACGGTACCGCCGTCGTCACCGGGCAGACCGCCGAGTGGCTGGCACAGACCTTTGACACCGGCGACTTCGATGCACGCCGCGAGCTGATCGACCGGCTGAAGCGGCTGGGCGTCGGCCGTGCGCTGCAACGCGTGAAGGTGCAGCCGGGCGAGCGCATCCGCATCGGCGAGACGGAGATGGCGTGGGACTGACCCGCACAGGCGTCCTGGGCGGCACGTTCGACCCGCCGCACCTGGCGCACCTGGTGCTGGCGGCCGCGGCGCGCGAGGCGCTGGGCCTCGACCGCGTGCTGTTCGTCCCCGCGGGCAACCCGTGGCGGAAGGCCGACCGCGAGGTGACGCCCGCCGAGGTACGTCTCGACCTCGTGCGCGCCGCCGTGGAGCCGTTCGCGTGGGCCGAGGTGAGCACGATCGAGGTTGAGCGCGACGGCCCCTCCTACGCCGCGGAGACGATGGAGGCGCTCGCGGCGGGCGGCGGCGAGTGGTGGTTCATCCTCGGCAGCGACGCGCTGGCCGACCTGCCGCACTGGCATGAGCCGCAGCGGCTGCTCGCGGCGGCGCGCCTCGCGGTCGCCGTGCGACCGCCCGCGACGCTCCGCATCGCCGAGGCGACGCTGGCCGCGCTGCCGGGCATCGAGGCGCGGGTGGACGCGGTGCCGATGCCGGCGCTCGAGGTGTCCTCGACCGACCTCCGCGCGCGCATCCGTGACGGACGTACGACCGAGGTGCTGATCCCCGAAGCCGTCCGTGCGCGCATCGATGCGCACCGACTGTATCGCTAGTCGTCGAGTCTCCGAGTCGCCCGCGCGAGGCTAGTGCACGTGCCCCGGCTCGCCGTGGCGCGGCGGCTCCGCGTCCGCCGTCCAGCCCTCGGGCGCCTTGCCGATGAAGACCGAGGCGCGCGGGATCGGCGGCGCGATGAACGGTCGCAGCCGCGCGTCGCGCACGAGCTCGTAGCCCGCGGCAGTCGCAGCCGCCATCAGCTCGCGCGTGGTGCGGAAGTGCTGATCGTGCACGCCGGTGGAGAGCACGCGGCGGTTCCAGGCATCGAGCCGCGCGTCACCGGTCGGCGCGAAGTCCCAGAGCAGCGCGAGCCCACCCGGTACCAGCACGCGCCGCACTTCGGCGAGGAACGTCGCGAGCTCGGCGTCGTCGAGGTGCTTCACGAGGTGGCCGCAGGTCACGACGTTGAAGGTCGCGTCCGGGAACGGCAGGCACGTAGCGGTCGCCTGGAGCAGGGCGGCCTGCGGCCCGCCGCCTCGCTGGTCGTCGCGCGCGAGGCGCAGCACGGCGCGGGAGAAGTCGAGCGCCACCGGCGCCTTGCGGAAGCCCACGCGCGACTCGATGAACCTCGTGAGGGTGCCGCGACCGGCGCCGATGTCCAGCCAGCGCTGGTCAGGCTTCATCATCAGGTGCTGGTGCACCTTCATCAGCGGCGTGTTCACGAGCCACTGGCCCAGCGCGCCCAGGCCCCAGCGGAACACGATCGCGCTCAGTGAGGCGCCGGCGATCCAGCGGTCGTACTCGGTGCGGCGGGTGGGCTCGTTGGTCATGGAGCGATCGTGGCACGGCTCGGGCGCGGCGTCACGCATCGAGGCGGAATGTGAGGCGGACGCGGCGAGCGCGCTCGGCGCCCCAGTCGCAGATCGCGGCGAGGTCGCGCAGGCGCGGCGCGAGGTCGTCGTAGTCCGTCACCAGCTCGCGCAGCGCCGCGTCGTCGGACTCGAGCGCCGTCGCCACGGCGCGCGCGGCGGCGGCGAGTGCCGCGGGCTCCTGCCACGCGTGATCGAGGGCGTGCTGGTCGTCCTCGTCCTCCACCTCCAGGTCGGCGTAGGTGAGCAGGGGACGCAGGTCGACCTTGTGCCGCCGCTGCATGTGCATCGCCGCCAGCGCCAGCTCGTGCTGACCGCCGAGGCGGAGCGTGTACGCCCACGAGATGAAGAACAGCACGACCGTCGGGTCGCCCGCGAAGCCGAGCGGGCACGCCTCGTCGCCGTCGAACTCGACGTGCAGGCCGGGTGCTGCGTCCTGGGTCACGCCTCGGGCGGCTGCGCTAGACGTCGAGGGTCGCGGAGAGGGCGTGCGTCATGATGAACGCCTTCCGCGGCGGGACGTCGTCGCCCATGAGCTTCGTGAACAGCTCGTCGGCGGCCTGCGCGTCGTTGACCTCGACCTGCAGCAATACGCGGTTCACCGGGTCCATGGTGGTGGTCCACAGCTGCTCCGGGTTCATCTCGCCCAGGCCCTTGTAGCGCTGCATGTTCAGGTTCTTGCGCTCGGTGTTCGCCATGAACTCCTCGCGCTCCACGTCGGAGAAGAGCCACGTGACGTTGCGGCCGGAGGTGATGCTGTAGAGCGGCGGCTGCGCGATGTACAGGTAGCCTGCGTCGATGAGCTCCGGCATGAAGCGGTAGAAGAACGTGAGCAGCAGCGTACGGATGTGCGCACCGTCCACGTCGGCGTCGGTCATGATGATGACCTTGTGGTACCGCAGCTTCGCGAGGTTGAAGTCCTCGCCGAAGGAGGTGCCGAGCGCCGTGATGAGGATGCGAATCTCCTCGTGCGCCAGCATCTTGTCCAGGCGCGCCTTCTCGACGTTCAGGATTTTGCCGCGCAGTGGCAGGATCGCCTGCGTGCGGCGGTCGCGCGCGCTCTTGGCGGAGCCACCGGCCGACTCGCCCTCGACGAGGTAGATCTCGGACAGCTGCGGGTCGGACTCGGAGCAGTCGGCGAGCTTGCCGGGGAGCATCGAGCCCTCCAGCACGCCCTTGCGCTGCACCAGGTCGCGTGCCTTGCGCGCGGCCTCGCGGGCACGCGAGGCGGTGAGCGCCTTCTCGATGATGCGGCGGCCGACGCCGGGGTTCTCGTCCAGGTACTGGCCGAGCGCGGGCGCGACCGAGGAGTCGACGATGCCCTTCACCTCCGGGCTGCCGAGGCGGGTCTTCGTCTGACCCTCGAACTGCGGCTCGCCGAGCTTCACGCTGATCACAGCGGAGAGGCCCTCGCGGACGTCATCGCCGCTCAGGTTGGGGTCCTCGTCCTTCAGGATCTTGGCGCGGCGCGCGTACTCGTTGAGCGCGCGGGTGAGCGCGGAGCGGAAGCCGGTCATGTGGCTGCCGCCGTCGATGGTGTTGATGCAGTTCGCGAACGAGTGCACCGACTCGCCGAAGGTCGAGTTGTACTGGAGCGCGACCTCCACCGAGACGCCGTCGCGCTCGTTGCTGATCGCGATCGGGTCCGGGTGCAGCGGGTTGCGGCCACGGTTGATGTGCCGCACGAACGCCTCGATGCCGGAGTCGAAGTAGAAGTTGCGCTCATTGCCGTCGCCGCGGAGGTCGACGAACTGGATCCAGATGCCCTTGGTCAGGTACGCCATCTCGCGGAAGCGGGTGGCGACCGTGTCGAACTCGTAGTCGGTGGTCTCGAAGATCTCGGGGTCGGGCAGGAAGCGGATCTTGGTGCCGGTGTAGTCCGGCTTCGCGCCGCGCACCTTCTCGATGTCGCCCACGGGCACGCCGCGCTTGTAGGACTGGCGGTAGAGCGCACCGTCGCGCGCGATCTCCGCGTTGACCTCGACGGACAGCGCGTTCACCACCGAGGCGCCGACGCCGTGGAGGCCGCCCGACACCTTGTACCCGCCGCCGCCGAACTTGCCGCCGGCGTGGAGCACCGTCAGGACGGTCTCCAGGCCGGAGAGGCCGGTCTTCTCCACCTTGTCGACGGGGATGCCGCGGCCGTTGTCGAACACGGAGACGTGGCCGTCCGGCTCGATGGTGATCTCGATGCGGTCGCAGAAGCCGGCCATCGCCTCGTCGACGGCGTTGTCGACGATCTCGTAGATGAGGTGGTGCAGGCCCCGCTGGTCGGTGGAGCCGATGTACATGCCGGGCCGCCTGCGCACCGCCTCGAGGCCCTCGAGGACCTGGATGTTGGCGGCGGTGTACTCGCCGCCATCGCTGGGGCGGGTCGAACGGCGTGTCGTCATGCGTCCTCGCTCACATCGCTCGCGTCAGGGCGAGCAGACCATTGCGGGGCGGTGTGGAAGCGCCCGGATTCGCGCCATTTTGAGCGCGTTTCGTCTGTTCGTATTCTACCACGCAGGCTGGGAGTGTCTCTGCGGCGCTGGCGCGCCGGGCTCTTCGGCTGGTGCCTCATCGCACGTCCCACGGGAACGCTGGCGGCGGGAGTGGGCGCGTTCGCGCCCAGCAGGGAGGCTTCGCCCCCTGCCCCCCCGGACGCGGGCGGAACGATCCGGCACAATCGAGGCATGAGCGAACCGATCTCGATCGAGCCGATCGGCGTGGTGGCGGGCGCGGGCGACGAGGTTGCGCGGCAGGACTGGTCGCGCGTGCGGAGCGAGGTGCGGCTGCGTCCCGATCTCGCTGCGGCGCTGCTCGGCCTCGATGGCTACTCACACGTGATCGTGATTGGCTGGCTCGACCAGATTCCCGCGGAGCTGCGCGAACGTGCGCAGGCGTACCCCTCGGGTGACGACCGCTATCCGCTGCAGGGTGCGCTCGCGCTGCGCGGTGCGCGGCCGAACCCGCTGTCGTTCACGGTCTGCCGCCTGCTCGGCATCGAGGGCGCGACGCTGCGCCTCGAGGGGCTCGATCTCGTGGACGGCACGCCGGTGCTGGATGTGAAGCCGTACATCGCCTACTACGACGCGCCGCCGAAGGCCTCGATCCCGAAGTGGGCGGGCGGCTAGGGCGGCTCGCCGCCCCGGGGATAGGGCGGCGCGGGCTGCTTGCCCGTGGCCTGACTCGGTTACGTCTCGGTGGGGGCCTCAGGCTCCGGGAGCCAGGCGCGCGCCCACTCGCCGATCGCGTCGATCGAGGGGCCCAGCGCGCGACCCTTCTCGGTCAGCCGGTACTCCACGCGCACGGGCGTCGCGGGGATCACGCAGCGCTCGATGATCGCCTCGGCCTCCAGCTCCTTCAGCCGCTCGGAGAGCAGCCGGTCGCTGATGCCGGGGATGCCGCGTTCGAGGTCGGAGAAGCGCTGCGTCCCCTCGGTCAGCAGCAGGTAGAGGATCGCGCCCGTCCAGCGCCGACCGACGAGCTCCACGGCGCTGTGGAAGCGCTCGCAGAGCCCCTCCTCCAGGTGGGCGGTGGTCTCGGTGGGTGACTCCATGCGCCCATACTAACCGATCGTGGGGTAGGTTGACAGCCGGTAAGTAGCAGACTCATAATCACCTTGTACAAAGTAAGCACGTTACTCAAGGAGAGAACCTGATGGCCTGGCAGCTCGACCCCAACCACACCGAAGTCGGCTTCGAAGTCCGCCACATGATGGTGTCGAAGGTGCGCGGTCGCTTCACCGACGTCGCCGCCGACATCCACCTGGACGAGGCGGAGCCCGCCAACTCGCGCGTCGAGGCGACGATCGCCGCCGCGAGCGTGACCACCGGCGCCGCCGACCGCGACGGTCACCTCCGCTCCGCCGACTTCTTCGACGCGGAGCAGTACCCGAACATCACCTTCCGCAGCACCAGCGTGCAGCCGAGCGGCAAGGGCGGGTTCAAGGTCGCAGGCACCCTGGCGATCCGCGGCGTCGAGCAGCCCGTGACCCTCGACGGGCAGTTCGAGGGCCCGGCGAAGGACCCGTGGGGCAACACCCGCGTCGGCTTCTCGCTCGCCGGCGACATCGACCGCGAGGCGTTCGGGCTCACCTGGAACCAGGCGCTGGAGGCGGGCGGCGTGCTGGTCGCCAAGCAGGTGAAGCTGCAGATCGACGCGCAGGTGATCGCCGTCGACTAGTGCCACCGCTGGCCGGGGCGAGGCGCGCGCCTCGCCCCGGCCTTGCCCGCGTCCGTCCGCCCGTCGACACTGCCGATATGGATCTTGGCATCATCGGCCTCGCACGCTCCGGCAAGACCTCGCTGTTCAACGCGGTGACACGCGGGCAGGCGCAGGTCGGTGCCTACTCCTCGCAGTCGGAGCCGAACGTCGGCGTCGCGCGCGTCCCGGACGCCCGCGTCGATGCCCTCGCTGCCGTCTTCAAGCCGAAGAAGATCACGTACGCGGAGATCCGCTGGGTCGACTACCCGGTCGCCGGGTTCGGCGCCGAGGGCCCCGGCAACCGCTTCCTCGCCGAGATCGCCGGCCTCGACGCGATCGTCCACGTGGTGCGCGCGTTCGAGGACGACTCGGTGCCGCACCCGGAGGTGACGGTCGACGCGCACCGTGACATCGAGGCGCTCGACCTGGAGCTCGCCTTCGCCGACCTCGCGCTCATCGAGCGCCGCCTGACCCGCATCGAGGCAGAGATGCGCTCGATCAAGGCGACTGAGCGGGCCCGCCTCGAAGAGGATCGCGCACTCATGCAGCGCCTCCAGCAGGCGCTGGAGGCGGGGACGCCGATCCGCGCCGTCACGCTGAGCGAAGCGGAACAGCGTGCGCTGGCCGCGTACCAGTTCGTCACGCGGCTCCCGGTGCTGCTCATCATCAACATCGGCGAGGGCGACGTGGGTCGTGCCGCCGCGATCGAGGCGGAGTACACGGAGCGGCACGGGGGCTCAGGTGTCGCCGTCGCCGCGCTCTGCGCGAAGATCGAGGCGGAGCTGGCCTTGCTGGACGGCGAGGAGGCGGCGGAGTTCCGCGCCGACCTGGGCCTGCCGCCGGAGTCGCCGCTCGACCGCGCGATCCAGGCGGCGTACGCGCTGCTGGGGCTGCACTCGTTCATCACCGCCGGCGACGACGAGTGCCGCGCGTGGACGGTGCGCCAGGGCGCGCCCGCGCCGGAGGCCGCCGGGAAGATCCACAGCGACCTCGAACGCGGCTTCATCCGCGCCGAGGTGTCGAGCTGGCAGGAGCTCGCCGACGCGGGCTCCAACGCGGAGCTGAAGAAGCGTGGCCGCCTGCGCACGGAGGGCAAGACCTACGTGGTGCAGGACGGCGACGTGATGAACATCCTCTTCAACGTCTAGCGGCCGACCTCGGAGGTGCCGAGGGTGATCGGGAACCTCCGTCGCTGGGCCCGCGGCATCCGGCGCGACACGCTGGCGCTGGCCTACGCGGTGCGTGACCCACGCACGCCGTGGGCCGCACGCATCCTTGGTGCGGCTGTGGTCGCGTACGCCGTCAGCCCGATCGACCTCGTCCCCGACTTCATCCCGGTGCTCGGCTACCTCGATGACCTCATCCTGCTCCCGCTGGGGCTGCTGCTCGTGCGGCGGCTGATCCCGGACGAGGTGCTCGCCGACGCCCGCGCTCGCGCCGATGCGAGCACGACGCGTCTGCGCTCGACGGCCGGCGCAGCGGTGGTGATCATGATCTGGCTCGGCGTCGCCGCCCTGCTCGTCTGGCGGTTCCTGTAGCGCTGCGATCGACGATTGGCCTCGCTATGATGGGGAGCCACAGGAGGCTCCCCCCATGCCAGATGAGTCCAGCGCCGAGGTCATGCAGGCGATCGTCGATGCCGTGGAACGCGCGCTGGAAGGCGGCATTCCCGTCGCCGTCGCGACCGTCATCGATGTCGGCGAGCAGCCGGGGATCGCGGTCGGCACGAAGATGCTGATCCGCCGCGACGCCGAGGCGACGAGCGCGGGCGCCATCGATGGCGGTGCCGTCGACGCGCAGGTGCGCGAGGCCGCGCTGGCGATGTTCGAGGCGTTTCCGCGCATGCCGATGCAGACGCTCTACATCGGCACCGACCACGACGTGGTGATGCGCCGGTCGCAGGCGCGGCCCGGTGATGCTCGCCTCATGCTGGAGCTGTTCGAGTCGCCGGCGCGGCTGATCATCGCGGGCGGCGGCCACGTCGGCCTCGCGATCGCCTCGATCGCCTCGATCGTCGGCTTCCGCATCGCGATCGTCGACGACCGCCCGGAGTTCGCGAACACCGAGCGCTTCCCGATGGCGGATGAGGTGATCTGCGGCGACTTCGGCGAGGTGTTCGACGCGATGAGCATCGACGCCTCGTGCTCGATCGTGCTCGTCTCGCGCGGGCATCAGCAGGACACGATCTCGCTGCGGCACACGGTCACGCGGGGCGCGGGCTACATCGGCATGATCGGCAGCCGTCGGCGCACCGCCACGGTGCTCCAGCTGCTCGCCGAGGACGGCATCCCGGCCGAGGCGCTGGCGAAGGTGCACACCCCGATCGGCCTCGACATCTCGGCGGAGACGCCGGAGGAGATTGCGCTCTCGATCCTGTCGGAGATCGTGCTGGTTCGGAAGGGCGGCACGGGCGCGAAGCTGTCCACGATGAAGGGCGTCCAGTCGCGCCGCTCCGGTGGGAGCGTCGAGCCGGTCTAGCCCGCAGGCGCTCGTGCAGCGTCCCCGCGCGTACCGTGCGAGGCGCACGGACGGGGCTTGCGCGCTCGTGATAATCTATCGCCAATCGTGATGGTGGACGGCGTGGAAGCCTGCGCGGCATCCACAGAGGTGCACCGAGCGAGTCCGCTGCCAGCCCCTTCCGGAGCGTGTACGGCCGCTTCGGGGGTATCCCTCTGGGGCATGAGGGCCGACGCGAGTCGGCCCTCATGCTGTTCCAACGGCCCTTCGGAGGCACCCTCGCAGTCGGTACGAGTTGCCTCGACGGGCGGATTCACGGCGATCCGCCTCGCGGGTTGCTATCATGGAGGCACGAGTCGCCGGGAATGCCCGGCGGGGAGGCACCTGATGAGCCTGGAACTGTTCAAGGAAATCCGCGAGGCGCAGACCCGCGGTGAGCGTCGCGTCCTGGCGACTGTCGCGACCACGCGTGGCTCCACGCCGCGCGGCCCCGGCGCGCACCTGCTGCTGCGGCCCGACGGCACCTTCGCCGGCACCATCGGCGGCGGCTGCGGCGAGGCCGAGGTGTGGCAGGAGGCGATGGAGACGATGAGCGACGGTAAGCCGCGCATCGTCACGGTCGACCTCACCGAGCCCGTCGACGGCGACGACAAGATCTGCGGCGGCGTGATGGAAGTCTTCATCGAGCGCGTCGTTGGCTAGCACCGGAATCCGCCCGTCGCGGGGCGGTCGTACCGTCTCCGCAGGCGCGAGGGGAGCATCCAATGTTCGGTAGTCTTGGCTGGCAGGAGCTCCTGATCGTCCTCGTGATCCTGGCGCTCGTCTTCGGGGCGTCGCGCGTGGGAGCCCTCGGCGGCGCGCTCGGGCGTGGCATCCGCGAGTTCCGCAGCGAGGCCGGTGGCGGCACCAAGCCGAAGGACGCCTCCACGACCGACACCGGCGACGGTGTGAAGCCGACGACGAACCCCTGACACTGACCGGCCTCGACCCCTGCCCGCTGGGCGGGGAGCCGGTATCGTGAACGCGCGGCCCATGCCGCGCGTTCGTGCGTCTGCAGGCTAGTGAGCAGCGATCGAGGAGTGCGCATGGCAGGCGTCGGCATCCGCGAGCGCGGTGCGCTGCTCCTCGGCCGCGGCGCCGGCGAGGCTGCGCGGCGCCTGGGGCGCGGCGGCGGGACGGCGCTGCCGGGCCTGGTCGCGGGCACGCTCGCGCCCGGCCTGCTGGAGGCATGCGCGCGGCAGCTCGGCCGCGGCGTGATCACGGTCACCGGCACGAACGGCAAGACCACGACCTCGCACCTGCTCGCCGCCGCGGCGCGCATCGCCGGCTGGGACCCGCTCGCGAACCGCAGCGGTTCGAACCTCGAGCGCGGCGTGGTGAGCAGCTTCGTCGCCGAGGCCGGGACGACCGGCGCGATCCCGCGCGCCGGGGGCCGGCTGGGTGTCGTGGAGCTGGACGAGGCGGTGTGGCCCCGGCTGTTGCCGCGCTTGCGCCCGCGCGTCGCGGTGTTCCTCAACCTCTTTCGTGACCAGCTCGACCGCTACGGCGAGGTCGACTCGATCGCCGAGGGCTGGCGACGCGCGCTCGCTGCGCACGCCTCGCTCGACGCGTCGCTCGCGCTGGTGCTGAACGTCGACGACCCCTCGGTCGCCGCGCTCACGGAGGCGCATCGCGG
The DNA here is from genome assembly GCA_041674885.1 of Dehalococcoidia bacterium. Lineage (GTDB taxonomy): Bacteria > Chloroflexota > Dehalococcoidia > UBA2979 > UBA2979 > RH-chloro-G1. The sequence goes on along the minus strand of JBAYUZ010000028.1, from coordinate 8,056 downwards.
CGAGGTGATCGGCTTCGGCGTCGAGGATCCGGACGTCGCGCTGGCCGCCGCCGAGCACGCCTCGGATGCGCGCTTCTGTGGCTGCGGTGCGACCTATCGCTACGACGCGGTGTACATGGGCCACGTCGGCGCGTGGCGCTGCCCGGGGTGCGGGCGCACGCGTCCGAGGCCGCTGGTCGCTGCGCGTCACATCCGCCTGGATGCCGACACGACCCGCTTCGAGTTGTCCGTCGCGGGCGCGACTGCCGAGGTCACGCTGCCGCTCGCGGGGCTGTACTCGGTGTACAACGCGCTCGCCGCTGCGGCGGGGGCGCATGCGCTGGGCCTGCCGTTCGATGCGACGGTGCACGCGCTCGCGGAGTCCGGGCCCGCGTTCGGGCGGCAGGAGCGCTTCAACCTCGATGACCGCACGGTGCGGCTGCTGCTGGCGAAGAACCCGACCGGCCTGAACGAGGTGATCCGCACGCTCCGCGCCCTCCCCGGGGAGGTGACGCTGCTGGCGTTGCTCAACGACGGCATTCAGGACGGCCAGGACGTGTCGTGGATCTACGACGCCGACTTCGAGCAGCTCACCGACCGACCGTTGCACCTCGTCGTCTCCGGCGATCGCGCCGATGACCTCGCGCTGCGTTGCGCGCTCGCCGGGCTTGCGCCGCGCACGGTCGATGCCGACCTTGCGCGGGCGCTCGATGCCGCGCTCGCGGCGACGCCCGCCGGCGGCCGCATCGAGGTCGTCGCGACGTACACGGCGATGCTCGCGATTCGCGCGCTGCTCGCCGCGCGCACCGGCGCGCGCCCGTACTGGGATGATGCCGACGAGGCGGCGCGATCGTGACCGCCGCACCGGAGCGCGCGATCCGCGTCGTTGTGCTCTACCCGGAGGTGATGGACGTCTACGCGGACCGCGGCAACCTGCTCGCGGTGCAGGCGCGCTGTCGCGCGCTCGGCGTGGGCTGCGAGGTGATCGAGGTCGGCCTCGGTGACGCGCTGCCGGAGGCGGCCGACCTCGTGCTGATCGGTGGCGGGCAGGATCGCGAGCAGCGGCGCATCGCGCCCGACCTGGCGGCGAAGGGCGAGGCGCTCCGCGCATGGGCCGATGCCGACACGCCGATGCTCGCGGTATGCGGCGGCTTCCAGCTCTTCGGGACGTTCTACCGCACCGGCGCGGGCGAGGAGCTGCCGGGTGTCGGGCTGTTCGACGTGATCACGGTCGCGCCGCCACCGGGTGCGCCACGCTGCATCGGTGACGTGCTCGCCGACGCGGCCGTCGAGGGGTTGGGCGAGCTCGTCGGCTTCGAGAACCACGGCGGGCGCACCTACCTCGGCCCCGCCGCGCAGCCGCTCGCGCGCGTGCGCCACGGCTTCGGCAATAACGGCGACGACCACACCGAGGGCGCGGTCTACCGCGAGGCGATCGGCACCTACCTGCACGGTTCTGTGCTGCCGAAGAACCCGGCGCTCACCGACCGCCTGATCCGCGCGGCGCTGCGCCATCGCTACGGCGACGCGGGCGACCTCGCTGCGCCCGCCGATGCGTACGCGCTGCGCGCGCACGCCGCCGCCGCCGAGGTCGCGCGTCGCCGCGGCCGCGCGAACGGGTAGCGCTCGCCCCTGCCTCGCACGCACGCGGGCGGGCGGCGCCTCGCCGTGCCCACGTGTACCATCGAGGCCGTTGCCGCCCACCGCGGACGCCGATCGGAGCCGCACGTGACCCCGTTCCTGTGGCCGTTCTTCACCACGCTCGCGATCGACATCCCGTGGAGCCCGAACATCTTCACGCTCGGCGGGTTCATCCTGACGTGGCACGGGTTGTTCACGGCGATCGGCATCCTCGCGGGCGTGCAGATCGCGCTCTACATGGGCCAGAAGGTGCGCTACGACCCCGACGAGGCGTACACGCTGGCACTCATCGGTATCCCGAGTGGCATCGTCGGCGCGCGTGCGCTGTACGTTGCGGAGCACTGGGCGTTCTACCGCGACGCCCCGCTCGAGATCCTCGCGCTCAACGAGGGCGGGATCTCGGTATGGGGTGCGGTGATCGGCGGGCTGGTCGGCGCGGCGCTGTTCGCGAAGTGGCGCGGCTACCCGATCGCGCGCGGGCTCGACATCGCCTCGTTCGGCGTGATCCTCGGGCTGGCGATCGGACGCCTCGGCGATCTCGTGAACGGCGAGCACTGCGCGATCCGGACGGACCTGCCGTGGGGCGTGGTGTATACGAACCCGCTCTCCCCCGGCTTCCGCGACTGTGCCGGGCAAGTGGACTTCATGCCTGTACATCCGGCGACCACATACGAGCTGTTCGCGCTGCTCGCGATCCTCGGCGTCATGTTCTGGGCGTTCTCGCACCCACTGCGCCGACGCCCGGCGCTGACGTTCTTCGTGTTCCTGTTCGGTTACTGCATCACGCGCTTCCTGCTCACGAACCTGCGCGTGGACTCCGAGGTGATCGCACTCGGGCTGCGCGTCCCCCAGGTGGTCTCGCTGGTGACGGCGCTGCTCGCGTTGCCGCTGTTCGTGTACTACCTGCGCCAGCCGCCCGAGGCGGACTCGGACGCGCCGCCGCTGCCGCCGAACCGCATTCCGGTGCGCCGCGTGTGACCGCAGCACACCAGGTGGTGCTCTACGGCAGCCCCGGCTGCCACCTGTGCGAGGACGCCTCGGCGCAGCTGCGCGAGCTCCAGCGTTCGCGTGACTTCGTGTTCTACGAGGTCGACATCCACTCCGACCCGGAGCTGGAGCGGCTCTACCTCATCGAGATCCCGGTGATCGAGGTCGATGGCCTGGTCGTCACGCAGGCTCCGGTCGACATCGATCGCGTGCGCGCGGCGGTAACGCCGTGAACGAGGCGCTGTTCCGCGCGATCAACGGTCTCGCCGGCCAGTGGCCCCTGCTTGATGCCGCGATGACGTGGCTGGCGCAGGACGCGACCTACGCGCTGATCGTGATCGCGGTCGCCTCGTGGCTGGTGAACCGACTGCTCGGGCGGCCGGTCGGGGTGCGCGCGGTGCTGAGCGTCGTGATCGCGCTGATGGTGTGCGAGACGATCTCGCTCTGGTACTTCCATCCGAGGCCGTTCGCGGTGTTGCCGGACGTGCTGCAACTCGTCCCGCACGAGCCGAACGCCTCATTCCCCTCGACGCACGCCACCGCGCTCGCGGCCGGCGCGGGGCCGTTCGTGTGGAGCCGTGCGAGGCTGGGCGTGCTACTGCTGGTGGGCATGGTGCTGGTCGGTATCTCGCGCATCTACGTCGGCATCCACTACCCGGCCGACGTGCTGGCCGGCTTTGCGATCGGCTTCGGCGTCTCCTACTTCCTGAGCCGAGTGTCGACGCCGTTCGACGGCATCGAGCGCTGGGTGCTGCAGCGCCTCCCGGCCTGGCTCTAGCGCGCGGTCGGGCCGTTCGCGCGACCCGCGACGACGAACGACAGCACGATGCCCACCGCCAGCACGAGCGCACCGACCGCAAACGCCTGCCGATCCATGTAGGCGGCGAGCGCGATCGCACCGATCAGGCCGACCGCCGAGGGCAGCGGCACGGGGCCGATCGCCGGGCGCAGGCGGAACGGACGCGCGCGATCCGGTTGGGTGACGCGGAGCCGGATCAGCGCCCCGTTCACCACCACGAAGAGCGTGAACACCGCGAAGTTCGTCACCTCTGCGATGAAGCTCACGTCGCCGGTCAGCGCGAATGCGGTGGCGACCCCCGTCACCAGCAGGACCGAGACCCACGGCGTGCCTCGGCGGCGCCAGACGAGGCCGAGCCACCACGGCAGCAGACGCCGGTTCGACATCCCGTACATCGCGCGCGGCCCCGTTGCGAGCAGCAGCAGCACGGTGTTCGAGGTTGCGAAGAGCGCGATCAGCGCGACGGCGCGGGCCAGCGTCGGGCCGGCCTCGCGCTCCACGACCGTGGCGAGGGGTGCCGCGCTCGCCGCGAGCTCTGGCCACGGCACCACCGCCGTCGCCACCATCGCGACCAGCACGTAGACCGCCGTCGTCACCACGATCGCCAGGATGAGCGCGCGCGGAATGTTCCGGTGCGGCTCGTGCACCTCCTCCGAGAGCGTCGCGATCTCCTCGAACCCCTCGTAGGCGAAGAAGACGAGCGCTGCCGCGCCCAGCAGTCCGGCCGTGCCGCCCTCGACCGAGAGCAGATCGGCCTGGGGCAGGCTCGGCAGCCCCACCGCGATCACGACCAGCAGCCCGCTCAGCTCGATCGCACCGAAGAGCGCACCCAGCCCGACCGTCTGCGCGACCCCGCCGAGTACGACGGCACCACAGAGCAGGATCAAGACGATCGCCGCCAGCGTGGCGTTGATGCCGGTGAGCGCGTGGAAGTAGTGCCCGAAGCCGATCGCGACGGCGGGCGCGCCGATCGCGTTCACGGCGACGTCCATCCATCCGGTGACAAAGGCGACGCGCTTCCCGAACGCCTCGTCGGCATACGCCGAGGCGGCCCCGGCCTCGGGGAGCATCGCGGTGAGCTCCGCGTAGGAGAGCCCGGTGCCGGCCGCGAGCAGCGCGCCGATCGCGAACGCGAGCCACGCGCCGTTGCCGGCAAGGCCCGCCGCCTCGCCGACCAGCACGTAGATGCCGGCGCCGAGGACGATCGCGACGCCCGAGGCGCTCGCGCCCAGCAGGCCGATGCGCCGGTGGAGCCGGCCGGGGGTGGTCGTTGCCTCGTCGGTCACGCCGTCACGATAGCCGCTCGCACACGCGGCGGTCTGTGGACGCCCGTCGTCCCGGGTTACCGGTTGACAGAGCCGCCGCGCTCCTTCTAGCCTCTTTCGCACGCACACGCGGTGTGCGGTTCATCGAGAGTGGTGGAGGGCGTCGGCCCTGTGAAGCCACGGCAACCGAGTCGCCCCTCGCCAGGGTGGGCCACGGTGCCAAGTCCGCCCCGGCGATGGTCGCCGGGAGAGATGAACTGGAAGGCGTCCCCTTGGTCCTCGTGATCTCGACCCCGTTCCAGCAGATGACCGCACCTCGACAGATCGCGCCCGCCGGCTCGACTGCTGCTTCCGCTGTGTCCGGCCTCGGCGCGTTGCGCCCGATGGCCCGCATGGTGATGCGCTAGCCCGAACGCGCCTCGCGCGTCTCGGGCGTCACCACCACATCGCACAGCGACTGGGCCGCCGAAGCCGGTGGCACGAGATGGAAGCAGACACCGATGGCCTTCGAAACCGCCCTGCGCTGCCGCGAGTGCAGCCGCGAGTACCCGCTCGCACCAATCTTCTCCTGCGAGTACTGCTTCGGCCCGCTGGAGGTCGCGTACGACTACGACGGCATCCGTGCCGCCGTCTCCCGCGACAGCATCGAGCGCGGCCCCAACACCCTCTGGCGCTACGAGGCGCTGCTTCCCTGCGACTCCGCCTACAAGGTGGACATCGGCACCGGCTTCACGCCGCTGATCAAGGCCGACCGGCTCGCGAAGGCGATCGGGCTCGACACGCTGTGGATCAAGAACGACACCACCAACCCGACGTGGTCGTTCAAGGATCGCGTGGTCAGCGTCGCAATCGCGCGCGCGCGCCAGTTCGGGTTCCAGGCGATGGCGTGCGCCAGCACCGGCAACCTCGCCAACTCGGTCTCCGCGCACGCGGCGGCGGCGGGCATGGACGCGTACGTGTTCATCCCGCACGACCTGGAGGAGGGCAAGGTCGTCGGCTCCGCCGTCTACTCGCCGACCCTCGTGATGGTCGATGGCAACTACGACGATGTGAACCGGCTCTGCACGGAGCTCGCGGGCTCGCGCCCGTGGGCGTTCGTGAACATCAACGTCCGCCCGTTCTACGCTGAGGGCTCTCGCACGCTGGCCTACGAGGTCGCGGAGCAGCTCGGCTGGCGCTCGCCGGATCGCGTCGTTGCGCCCATGGCCTCCGGCTCGCTGTTCACGAAGATCTGGAAGGGCTTCCAGGAGCTGCACAAGGTCGGCCTCATCTCGGAGCCGACGACGCGCATGTCCGGCGCGCAGGCGACCGGCTGCTCGCCGATCGCGACCGCGTTCGCGAACCAGACGCTGAACTTCGTGCCGCAGAAGCCGAACACGATCGCGCGCTCGCTCGCGATCGGGAACCCGGCCGACGGCTACTACGCGCTGAAGGTCATGGAGGAGACGAACGGCTCCGCCGAGATGGCCACCGACGATGAGATCGTCGAGGGCGTGAAGCTGCTGGCGGAGACCGAGGGCATCTTCGCGGAGACCGCCGGCGGCGTGACGATCGCCTGCCTGAAGCGCCTGGTCGCCTCCGGCGCAATCGGGCGCGGCGAGGAGACCGTCGCGTTCATCACCGGCGGCGGCCTGAAGACGATCGAGGCGGTGCAGGGCAAGCTCGTGGAGCCGGTGCGCGTTCCGCCCTCGATGGCGGCGTTCGACGCGGCGCTGGCCGCGCGAACCGCGACCGCGGCCGGCGTGGGAGGTGCGTAAGTGGCCTCGAAGCACGTTCGACTGACGTTCAGCCCGGAGCTCGTGAAGCAGCCCGTCGTCTACCAGATGGGCCACATGTTTCAGGTCGTGACCAGCATCCGCATGGCCGCCGTCGACAACTCCGTCGGCTGGGTCGTGCTCGAGCTCGAGGGCGAGCTGCCCGAGATCGAGCGCGCGATCCGCTACGCGGAGTCGCAGGGCGTGCGGGTCGACGACCCCACGCTCGGCGATGTCGTCGAGGGCTAACAGACAAGATTCAACACGCCTCGGCCGTGGGCCGGGCACAGGAAGGGTGCAACGTGGCTATTCGAGTGAAGATCCCCACCCCGCTGCGGGGCCTGACCGGTGAGGTGGACACCGTGAACGGCGAGGGCGCGACCGTCGCTGAGCTGGTCACGCACCTGGAGGCCGCATACCCCGGCATGCGTGAGCGCCTCTGCGACGACACCGGCGAGCTGCGCCGCTTCGTGAACATCTACGTGAACGGCGAGGACGTCCGCTTCCTGCAGGGCCTGTCGAGCGCCCTGAAGGACAATGACGAGATCTCGATCGTCCCGGCGGTCGCCGGCGGCTGCTAGTCGCCCTCGCACCCTCGACCTGCCCCGCCAGCGTAGCCGGGCAGGTCGAGGAGCGCAGATGCCGATGCAGTACCTGGAGATCGTCAGCGCGGACGTCGAGGCGGTGGTCGCGCTCTATGAGCGCCTCCTCGGCCTCGTGTTCGCCGCGCCTGACCCGGACCTCGGGCAGGCGCGCGTGGCGGAGCGGCCGGACGGCAGCCTGATCGGCGTGCGCGCCCCGCTCGCCGACTTCGAGGGGCCGATCGAGCGCGTCTACCTCGCTGTCGACGACATCGAGGCGGCGGTTCGAGCGGCGCAGGAGGCTGGCTTTTAGACGCTCGCGTACGGGCCGGAGCAGCAGGGCGTGCGGGGTCGCTTCGCGATCTACTTCCTCGGCGGCGCGCAACACGGGCTGTGGCAGCCGTAGGAGATCGAGGTGCCCCGCCCCGCGCGCGCGGCAAGATGGTATGATCTTGACCTGATTAGTCGTGAATCAGGTCGGACGACCGGATCGGCGGGCGGCTCGTGCGCATCGGCACCAAGGGGGATTACGGCGTTCGCGCCCTGATCGACCTCGCCATGTACGGCGGGGACGGCCCGGTGCAGCGCGCCGAGATCGCCCGCCGCCAGCACGTGCCGGAGGCCTACCTCGATCACCTGCTGGCGCAGCTGCGGCGCGCCGGCTTCATCCGGAGCATGCGCGGCCCCTCCGGCGGCCACGAGCTCGCCCGCCCCGCGGAGGAGGTCAACCTCCTCCAGGTGCTGGAGGCGCTCGAGGGTTCGCTGGCGCCGCTGCCCTGCCTGGAGGATCACGAGGGTGAGGGCACCGTCTGTGCCCAGCAGTGGGTGTGGCGGGAGATCTACGACGACATGCGGGAGCGGCTGCAGGCCGTGACCCTGCATGACCTGGCCGAGCGTGAGCGTGACCGCTTGCAGCGCGGCGCGGTTAGCTACTCGATTTGAAGGCGGAGCGATGACTACCGACGGGCGGGCGATGACCCAGCCGCTGATCGCAGACTCCGTGCTCGACCTGGTCGGGGCGACGCCGCTTGTCCGCCTCCAGCGCATCTC
>JBAYUZ010000027.1:0-24413 GCA_041674885.1 Dehalococcoidia bacterium | reverse complement strand
TTGCGGTAGCTGCCCGCACCCGCGTGCCCCAGCACGTAGACCGGCTTCTGCCTCAGATCCTTCGCCTGCGCTGCCGTCGAGATCAGGTAGGCGCCGGCGGCCTGGATGGGGATGTCGTTGTCGTAGAGGTTCGCGGGCTTGGCCACCCAGCGAGCGTTGATGTAGTCCTCTGCCGTCAGCGGCTCGGGGCGGTGCTGCGCCCAGTACCCCTCCGGGAACAGCAGGCCGTTCCGGCGCGAGTTCACGACGAACGGCGCCATCATGTCGTGGCTCTTGTTGTACTTGTACAGGTAGCGCTGGAACTGCTGCGCCGTGGTGTACGAGGCGGGGCCTGCGTACGAGTTCATCCACTTGCCCGGCCCGGAGACCGTGGGCTGCGCGTTCGCGCCGCCCTGGTAGTAGCGCCCCGCGAAGTTGTGCCAGCCCTTGAGCGCGATGCAGTTCTTCGCAAGGCCGCGCCCCACTGCCTCGATCGCCGCGGTCAGCACCATCGACATGCAGACGGGCGCCGTGAGCACGAACTTCACGTTCTTGAGCTCCGGCATGTTCTTGAGGATCCAGTCCGCGCTCAGCTTCGCGAGCCCGTCCAGCGGGTCATCCGTCTGCTCGAACATGGCGAGGAAGTCCGCGGGGATCTCCTTGCCCGCGGGCCAGAACGAGCCCGTCGTCGTGTCGGGCGCCAGCACCAGACCGTCGACTTCCTCCGGCTTCAGCCCGGCATCCTCGATCGCCTTGCGGACGGCGAGGATCGCCCACGCGCCCACGCTCGTCTCCGGTCGCTCGTCCCAGCGGCGTGCCGTGGGCGAGTGGCCAATGCCCACCGCCGCAACCTTGCCGCTGTACGGCCACGGCCCCAGTCCCTCGGTCAGGCGATACAGCGCGGCGGCCTGTACGACCCCAGCGTCAGTCGGTTCCATCTATCGTCCCCTCCCTGTGCGCGCGGCTGCCCTGCGGCGCGGCTACGCCTCGACCTGCCACTCCGGGACCTTCTGGCCCGTTGCCTTTGTCGTCTCCCAGACCAGCCGCACCTTCGCGCCGATCGGCACCTCGTCCACCGGCGTGCCGGGGAGGTGCGACATGACGTTAATGCCCGGCGCGCCGTCCAGGTCGACCACCGCGCAGTTGTAGGGCTGATCCGGCTGCAGCTCGGCAATCGGCGTGTCGTAGATCACGCCGTACGAGTAGATCGTCCCGCGCCCCTCCACGTCTCGCCACGTCAGGTTCGCGGAGTTGCACTGGAAGCAGGTCGCCTGCGGCGGGTGCTGGAAGCGACTGCACGCCTCGCAGTACTGAATGATGAACCGCTCCTGGTTGCAGGCTTCCCAGAACGGCCGGTCGATGTCGTCCGGTACCGGCGACTGCTTCGGCAACTTCCCACTCCTTCACTGACCATCGATGGGCAGGCGGGCCCATCCCGCCGCGATACTACGCCATTGCCCCAGCGCGGCACGAGCCGAGCCCCCTCGCCCCATCACACCGAGCGATGGCAACGGCTGGCGCCAACCCTTACGATAGCGGCAGGTTCACACCGTTCCCCATCACCGTCCGGTCAATACCTCCCTCGCAGCCTCCCCAGCGAAGGCGCGGTCGGGCACACTGGATCGGCCCCCGACAGGAGATGTCCGTGAGCGCATCCGGCGCACGTCGCCCCGCCCCACGCATGACCGCGGCGTTCGTCGCGTTCCGCAACCGCAGCTTCCGCTGGCACTGGTTCTCGACGCTCGGCTCGTTCTCCGCCATGCAGATGCAGACGGTCGCGCTCGGCATCCTGGGCTGGAAGCTGTCCGGCTCCTACGCCGTCGTCGGCATCCTGCAGGCCGCCTTCGCTATCCCGATGGCTATCTTCGCCCTGCCGGGCGGCGCGATGGTCGACCGCATCGAGAAGCGCCGCGTCGTCGTGCTCTCGCAGACCGTGCTCGGCGTCATCGGCGTGACGATCGCAGTGCTCGTGCATGCCGATCTCATCACCGTCCTGCTGCTGTTCGTCGGCGGCGCGATCCAGGGTGCGCTCTTCAGCGTGAACGGCCCCGCCCGCACCGCGCTCCTGAGCGAGATCGTCACGACCGAGGAGCTGCCCGCCGCGATGTCGATGCAGAACATCGCCATGAACGGCACACGTGTCGTCGGCCCCGCGCTCGCAGGCATCCTCATCGCGCTCGTCAGCGTGCATGGCGCGTACTACGCGACCGCCGCGCTGTACCTCGGCACCGTCTGGGCGATCCTCCACGTGCCACCCACCTCGGCACACGAGGGACGTGCTCGCCGCCCCATCATCTCGGAGGTGCGCGCCGGTCTGGGTTACGTGTTCGGCCACCCGCTCCTGCGGTCGCTGATGCTCTCCGGCCTCGCGGTCGCGCTGTTCATCATGCCGTACCAGGTCATGCTGCCGGGCTTCGCCGCCTCGCTGGGTCACGAGGAGCTGTTCGGCGCGATGATCGCCGTCTCCGGCGTCGGCGGCCTCATCGGCTCGTTCAGTGCGGCACTGGCCGCGCAGTCGAACCGCAAGCCATACGTCCAGTTCATCCTTGGCCTCTGCGCGGGCGGCTCACTGATCGCGCTGGGCACGCTGCCGCTGGCGATCGGCCCCGCGGGCGCGTTCCTCGCGCTTGCCGCGATCGGCGCCTTCTCGACCGCCTACATGACGCTCAACCAGACGATGCTGATGGTCGAATGCGACCCGGCCTACCGAGGCCGCGTGATGAGCATCGCCATGCTCACGTTCAGCGCGATGCCGCTCATGGCGCTGCCGCTGGGCGTCCTCGCCGATGCGATCGGCGGCTCGCGGACCTTCATGGCGCAGGGCATCGTCGTCTTCATCGCGATGATCGCGCTCGCGGTCGCGAACCGCGCGCACACCTTCGGCGGGCGGCCCGCGCCCACCGCTGTCGCCAGCGAGCCGACCGAGGCTGTCCCCGGCACATCCGCCTAGCCGAGCGGGCTGCGGGGACGTGAACCGGGTACGATCGGTCGCATGAAGAAGATCGGCTTTCTCTCGTTCGGCCACTGGTCGCCCTCCGCACAGTCGCAGACATGCTCGGCGGCGGACGCGCTGCTGCAGTCCATCGACCTCGCAGTCGCCGCGGAGGCAGTTGGTGCGGACGGCGCGTTCTTCCGCGTCCACCACTTCGCGCGCCAGCTCGCATCGCCGTTCCCGCTGCTCGCCGCGGTGGGCGCGAAGACCAGCCGCATCGAGATCGGCACCGCCGTCATCGATATGCGGTACGAGAACCCCTACTACATGGCGGAGGACGCCGGCGCCGCCGACCTGATCGCGGGCGGCCGCCTGCAGCTCGGCATCAGCCGAGGCTCCCCTGAGCAGGTCATCGATGGCTGGCGTCACTTCGGCTACGAACCGGCAGACGGTGAGACCGACGCCGACATGGCGCGCCGCCGCACGTTGACGCTCCTCGACCTGCTACGCGGTGAGGGCTTCGCCCGCCCCAATCCGCGACCGATGTTCCCCAACCCACCCGGCCTGCTCCGCGTGGAGCCGCACAGCCAGGGGCTCCGCGACCGCATCTGGTGGGGCGCCGGCTCCAACGCGACCGCCGAGTGGGCCGCGCGCCAGGGGATGCACCTCCAGAGCTCCACGCTCAAGGACGACGAGACCGGCGAGGCGTTCCACGTCCAGCAGGCGGCGCAGATCCGTGCCTATCGCGCCGCGTGGCGGGAAGCCGGACATGTGAGCGAGTCGCGCGTCTCAGTCAGCCGCAGCATCTTCCCACTCGTCACCGACCTCGACCACGCGTACTTCGGGAACAGCGGGGAGCGCGGCGATCAGATTGGGCTCATCGACGCGAACACGCGCGCGGTCTTCGGTCGCACCTACGCGGCGGAGCCCGACCAGCTCATCGAGCAGCTCCGCGGGGACGAGGCGATCGCCGAGGCCGACACGCTGCTGCTCACCGTCCCCAACCAGCTCGGCGTCGCCTACAACGCCCATGTGATCGAGGCGGTGCTCACGCACGTCGCCCCTGCTCTCGGCTGGCGCTGAGGCCGACGCAACCGACCGCTACGGTCGTCGGCGCGTGCGCAACACTGCCTCACCCGCCCGCAGCGCGCGCCAGTCGGCCGGCCGCGCGTCACCGGAGCGCCCCGGGTACGCCTCGCGGTAGGCCGCGCGCACCACGCAGTCGACGTACGCCCGGCGCGGTGCAGCGAGCCCCGCGCGCAGCGTGCCATCACCTCGTCGCCAGTCGAGGATGACCGCGTCCTCCGGGCACAGCACGACGTCGACCCACGTGCACAGCCGCTGGTACGTCGTGCCCAGCAGGATGTACGCGCCGTCGCGCAGCTCCGCCCGCGACTGCTCGACATCGAGGGGAAACGCGTCGCACTCGGCCGGACGCTGTGCCTGCCAGAGCGCGCACCCGGTCGTGCCATCCGCCTCGTAACAGCGCGCTGCGCAGCGGAACGCAGGGAACGGCGCCTCCGCATCGGCCTGACGCCAGCGTCGAGGCCGCCCGGACGAGGTGAGCGGGATGATCAGCGGCGCCCCGCCGTTCAGGCCGCGCCACTGGTGCTCCGGGATCGCGCCGAACGCGTACTGCCGTAGCGCGAACCCCTCGAGGTCCGCCTCCTCGGAGCCGCAGCACTGGCCGCAGCGGTTGCACTCCAGCGCCTGCGCCTCGGCCAGTGTCATGAACCGCAGCGAGTCCGGGGCAGCCGAGCTGTCGGGCTCGTACTCGTACATCGCCGGGTACGCTCGGTCGCGCGCACGCTCCAGCTGCCGGCGGGTGCGATTGAGCGTCACGCCGCTGTGCCTACCCCGCGTCCAGGCCCTGCGGATGCTCGAAGCCGCGTGACAGTGAGATCGGTCGCAGCATCAGGGCGATCACCAGCACCAACGCCGCTGCGATCACCGACACCGTGAACATCCCTTCCGTCGCCGCCGCGACCGATTGCCGCTGCGCCTCGCGCGCCCGGCCGAGCACCGCGCCGCCGTCGGGCTGCGCAGCCACGCTCGCACTCACCTGCTCGAAGCGCGGGCGATCGAGCGCGAGCGTGGGATCCTTGAACTGCGCGTACGCCTCGGTCGGCATCCGCGCCTCGATCGGCGCGGTCGCCTGCACGAAGCCCGACAGGTACCAGCTGGCGAGCAGCAGCCCGAAGATGCCCACGCCGAACGACTGCGCGATCTGCATCGTGAACTGCCGAGTGCTCGCGGCCACGCCCTGCTCCGCCTGCGACACCGCCGCCTGCACCACCACCTGCGACATCGGGAACACCATGCCCTCGCCCAGCCCCATCAGCCCCATCGTCGCCGCCAGCACCCAGAGCGAGTTGCCCTGCGGCAGGAACCGCAGCAGTACCGTCGCCGCGAGGATCAGCGCCGCACCCAGCACCATCAGTGGCTTGTACCGCCCCGTTCGCGCGACCAGCTGCCCTGACACGATGCTGGTGCCGAGCAGCCCCAGCGCACGCGGCACAACGATCAGCCCGGACTCGGTCGCCGTTCCGCCCAGCGAGGTCTGCACGAAGGTCGGCAGGTACGGGATCGCCCCGAAGATGCAGGACGCCGCGAGAATCGTCATCCCGACCGACTGCACGAACACGAGGTTCCGGAACAGCGGCAGCGGAATGATCGCGTGTGGGTGGCGGCGCTCCTGCAGCACGAACATCACCGCGCCAACCGCCGCCGTCGCAAGCAGCACCACCGTCTCCGACGCGCCCCAGCCTCGCTCCGGCCCGGCCCACGTCACCCCCAGCAGCCCCGCAATCGTCGCCACGGCCAGCAGTCCCGATCCGATGACATCGATGTCGGAGAAGCGCCCACCGGTGCCGCCACCCGCGGGGAGCCGCCAGCTGATCAGCACCAGTGGCACCAGCCCCAGCGGCAGGTTCATGTAGAAGCAGTACCGCCAGCCCGGCCCGTCTGTCAGGAAGCCGCCCACCGTCGGGCCTGCCATCAGCGAGAAGGTGAACATCCCGGTCATGAACGCGAAGTAGCGAGCACGCTCCAGCGGCGTGAACAGGTCGCCCAGCGTCGCGAACACGCACGAGACGATCATCCCGCCGCCGATGCCCTGCACGCCGCGCATCGCGATCAGCCACGTCATCGACGACGCCAGCCCGCAGCCGAGCGAGGCGATGACGAACAGCCCCACCCCGAACAGCAGGAAGTTCCGCCGCCCGAACATGTCGGAGAGCTTCCCGACGATCGGGATCGTGATGGTCGAGGCGAGCAGGTAGAGGGTGAACACCCACCCCACGCTGGAGAATCCGCCGAGGTCAGCCACGATCCGCGGCACCGCCGTCGACACGATCGACTGGTCGAGCGCGAACAGGAACATCGCGGTCAGCAGCGCCGACATCAGGATCAGCTTCTCGCGGAGCGTGAGCGTCGCGCCCAGTGGGAGCCGTGCCGATGTGTCCGCCATGCTCACGCTCCCTCGTCTGCCTGCCGGCCAGCGCCGTCGCACGCCGCGCCCGATCGCCAACGACCCACCGAAGCCGATGCGCGCGCTGCGCCTCGACAGACCGATGGTTCGCGAACGACCTGTGGAACCGGGGCCGTGACCGCGGCTCGCAGGCATCCTAGCGCCTTGCGCCGGACCGTGCGCCTCGTCGTCCACCTCGGTCACCGGAGACAGTAGGAAACCCTGTTCAACACGTTTACAATCGCCGCGCCACGGGCACCGTGGCGCTTGGGCAGGTCCGTCGTGCAGAGGAGCCAGCCGTGACACGTCCCCTCGAAGGTCTCCGCGTTGTCGACTTCACCTGGGTGCGAGCAGGGCCGTGGGCGGCTCGCTGGCTCGCGATCCTCGGCGCCGACGTCATCAAGGTCGAGTGGCCCGACCCCGCCATCGGCGGCTCCACCGGCCGCGTCGTCCGCAACGTGCCCGGCATGGGCTCCACGCCCGACGGCGTGCCGAGGTCGATGAACTCGGACGGCCACTTCAACGACATGCACGCCATGAAGCGCAGCGTGACGATGAATCTCCGCTCCGCGCGCGGTCTGGAGCTCGCGAAGAAGCTCATCGCGCAGGCCGACATCGTCATCGAGAACTTCAGCGCCGGCGTTCTGAAGTCGTGGGGCCTCTCCTTCCCGGAGATGCAGGCGATCAAGCCGGACATCATCTACGTCTCCATGGCGGGCTTCGGGCACACCGGCCCACGCGCGCACTTCCAGACCATGGGACCCTCGGTGCAGGCGCTCTCCGGCCTCACCTACATCTCCGGCATCCCCGGCAAGCCGCCCGCGGGCTGGGGCTGGTCCTACATGGACGACACCGGCGGCATGTACGGCGCGATCGGCGCGCTGACCGCGCTCCAGCACCGCACGAGGACGGGCGAGGGCCAGCACGTCGACCTTTCGCAGGTCGCCGCCGGCATGACGCTGCTCGGCCCGGCGCTGCTCGACCTCACCGCCAACGGGCGCGGCTCGCGACGCGAGGGCTTCCCGCCCGGTGACCGCGCCGTCTGGCCCGGCACCCCGAAGGTGCACAACTACCGAGGCCCGATCGCGGCCCCGCACAACACCTACCGCACGCTCGGCGGCGGCCACAACGACTGGGTGGGCATCGTCTGCCAGACGGACGCCCAGTGGCAGGCGCTGAAGCACGCGATGGGCGACCCCGCGTGGGCCGACGCCCGCTTCGACACCCTCGACGGCCGCCTCGATCATCAGGACGAGATGGATCAGCAGATCCAGGCCTGGGTCGAGGGCTTCGAGAAGTACGCACTCACCGACCGCCTCCAGTCCGCCGGCGTCCCCGCGATGGCCGTGCAGAGCAACGAGGATCGCGTGGAGCACGACCCGCAGCTCCGCGCGCGCGGCATGTACGACCCGGCCTCGCACCCGATCCTCGGCAGTTGGCCGATGCAGCACGCCCCGTGGACGATGTCGGGCACGCCGACACCCGTTGACCGCGGCGCGCCGATCTGCGGCGAGCACAACGTCGAGATCCTGTGCGGCATGCTCGGTGTCAGCGAGACCGAGCTGCGCGAGGGCTACGCCGACAACACCTTCTGGCCGAAGTCCGTGCCGCTGGAGTCCTACCTCCTCGAAGCCCTCGAGGCGGAGCAGGTGCGGTAGCGCACGCCAACGACCCGCAGCAGCCTCGGAGGCAGATCGCATGACGACTGACCAGTCCACCGTCTCGGGCCCGCTCACCGGTGTGCGCGTGCTCGAGCTCTCCAACCAGCTCGGCCAGTGGTGCGGCAAGCTCATGGCCGACTTCGGCGCCGACGTGATCAAGATCGAGCCCCCCACCGGCGCCGCCGAGCGCCAGGTCGGCCCGTTCTACGCCGACGTCGAGGATCCCAACCGCTCGCTCTACTTCTGGCACTACAACACCAGCAAGAAGTCCGTGACGCTCGACCTCGACCAGCCCGAGGGCCGCGACCTCTTCCGTCGCCTCGCACGCACCGCCGATGTCGTCCTGGAGACGATGCCGCCCGGCACGCTCGACGCGATGGGCCTCGGCTACGAGTCGCTCGCCGCCGAGAACCCCGGCCTCATCGTGTGCTCGCTCACCGACTTCGGGCAGAGCGGCCCGTGGGTCGGCTACCAGATGACCGACATGCTGCACCTCGCGGCCGGCGGCCAGATGGCCGCCTGCGGCTACGACGAGGTGGACGACCCGGAGCGCCGGCCGATCGCCCCCGGCGGCGGCAACGGCTACCACATGGGCGCCCACTACGCCTACATCGCGACGATGGCCGCGCTGTACCACCGCTCGGTCACCGGTCAGGGTCAGCACCTCGACGTCTCCGCCCACGAGTCAGCGGCGCTCACGACCGAGATGCACATCCCGAACTGGATCTACACGAACGTCGTGGTGCAGCGGCAGACCGGCCGCCACGCCGGCGCGCGCCCCAGCGCGCCCTCGCAGATCCCGACGGGCGACGGCCGCTACGTCAACATGGGCGGCGGCCTCAGCTCCTCGTTCCGTGCGTTCGTCGAGGTCATGGCCGAGTCCGGGCAGGCCGGCGACCTGCAGGACCTCAAGTACCTCGATCCCGACGTGATGCAGGAGAACACGGATCACATCCGCAACCAGATCGCCCAGTTCGTGAAGACGGTTCCGGCGGAGACCTCGTACGTCGCCGCGCAGGAGATCGCCGGCATGCCCTGGGGCATCGTGCGGGCCCCCGACGAGCTGCTGGACGACGAGCACTTCCGCGAGCGCGGCTTCTTCATCGACGTCGAGCACCCGGAGCTGGGCCAGACGTTCACCTACCCCGGTGCGGCGGCGGTGTTCACCGCCACTCCCCAGCAGATCTACCGGCGCGCCCCGCTACTCGGCGAGGACACCGCCGAGGTGCTGGGCGCGGTCGGCATCGATGCGTCTCGGCTGGAGCAGTTGCGGGCGTCCGGCGTCGTCTAGTCGCCGGACCCTGGTCAGCGAGTCACGGGCTCGCAGCGATTCTGAGATCGCTGCGAGCCCGTTCTGCTATCCGGTGATCGCGTCCCAGCGCGCCGCAGCGTTCGCGACGGCCACCTCGGCGTCCTGCGGCAGCAGGAAGCGCTGCGCGACGAGGTCGGCCGCGACCGCCTCGCACCGCGCCACGTAGTCCTCACGGCCGCTGTAGCGCTCCTCGATCGAGGGGCGGATGTCGGCAGTGCGCTCACGGTCGGCGATCGTACGCGCGAACGGCACGGTCGATCCGCTCAGCCCCGCGCTCTGGTCGATGCCCCCCGTGTCGGGGTGACGAGGGTTCCAGCCAGTGTGCGTCGCCAGCGGCACCGCGACGTCCGGCAGACGGATGCCCGCGACCTCGTTACCGTCGGAGTCCACGGCGGAGACGAACAGCGCGTACGGCTTGGTGAGCGCGATCATCCCCGGGTATGCGCCGATGCCCTCCGCTGCCTGCGGCCCGAACTCGAGCTTCGGCAGCGACCACATCCGGCGCGGCATGACCTGGTTGATCGTCGAGAACCCCATGTAGTCGTACGAGATGCGCTCGCGCGTCACTGCTGTCTTGTCCGCCAGCCGCGGCAGTGCGCTCGCCGGCGGCTCAACGCCCTCGCACACCCAGCGGACGAGGTTATCGAACGCTCCGCGGAGCAGCGGCAGGTAGTCGGTGACGTTCAGCGGATTCGAGACCGCCTGACCGTCAGCGGCGACCTCGCGCAGCGGCAAGGTGCCCGATCCGTGCTGCGTGCCAGTGAAGAAGTACGTGCGCGCCTCGGGGGTCTCCGGCAGGTCGGCGGCGCCGGCCATCCCGACGTGCAGCACCGAGGCGTCCCCGCGCCAGTACTCGGTCGCCGAGTTGGTGGCGATGACACGCGGCACGCGATCGGCGGCGCGCAGCCGGCTGAGCAGCCCGGGCACCGTCTCCTCCGTGTAGGGGTCGACATCGTCGTCGTAGGTGAACGGCGGCAGGTGGCCGAGGCCGTACGGCTCGATCACCGAGGGCTGCCCGTAGCGCTGGTTGAACTCACCGCGCCGCCCGCCACCGATGTGGATGTGGAGACCATCGAGCGCGGCGCGCCCGGCCTCGTCCACGTTCGCGCCGGCGCGCAGGAACTCACGCAGGAAGTGCCCTGACTGCGAAATGCCCAGCGCAAACGCGTGGTTGATCCGTCCACGCGCCGGGTTCTGGTCAGCGTCCTCGTAGCGCAGGAACGACACCGCGTCCCGCACCGCCAGGAGGCCCGTGCCAACGACCGGGCAGACGTTCGTGCGGTAGACGACCTCGTACCAGCGCCCCGGCTCAAAGCCATCATCGAACGCGACGAAGTTCGCGTCCGGCACGGCGACGCCGTTCTCCACCCGCGCGAAGCGCCAACGCTCGCGCGGCACCTCGTGCCGGGTGCCGTTCGGGTCGTCGCGCGCGATCAGCCGCGCGTCCGCCTGATCGAGGTCGGCGGCGGGGTACGGCCGGTGGCCGCGGTCGGAGAGCATGAAGTGCGGCACGGTCTTGCTGCCGCCCTGGAACGTCACCGACACGGAGCCGGCGATCGGCGTGCCGTCCTCGCCCAGCGCGCTCGGGGCATCGAGGCCCAGCTGCGCGCCGCCGCGCGTCACGTCCCACTGCCAGCCGATGCAGGCGACGGTCCACCCGGCGTCCAACAGCCAGCCGTCGCCGGGCGGCATGACGCCGCGGTTCGCCGGGTCGGCCGGTGCGAACTGGTAGCGAGTGAAGGTGTGATTGCCGCGGTTCACGACGTCGGCCAGCAGCCGCCCGTTCGCGCGACCGCCGTCGACCGGCTGGAGGATCGTGATGTCGCCCTCGAACTCGACGCGGCCCTGCGCGTTCCGAGGTGCGTGCTGCAGATCGACGATGCCGCTGTTGCGCGCGTCGGTCGGGTCGACCGCGTACCGCAGCACGCCGTCGATGCGCTCATAGGCACCGGCAGCGCCGAACACGCGACCGCCCTCGTACGCCTCACGGCGACGGATCTCGAACCCAGTAACCGGCATAGCCCCGCTGCCCTTCTGTCCGAGACCCGTGATCGAGGGCGCGGCGATCAGCCGTTCGCGAACGCCTCCGAGGTGTCCTGCATGTCGCCCGTGTACTCCACCACATGCGCGTGATCCAGGACGACACCGCGACCGTGCGGCCCCCACTGGGCCTCGCCGCTCTCGTCCAGCATCCAGAGGTGCGGATCCATCGTCTGCACCTGCAGGAACTCGAAGCCGTGCAGCACTGCGTAGTGCTTGTCCATGTCGGTGTCACCGATGTGGTAGAAGGCCTCGGCGTGCCCGAACTCCTCGCGGACGATGGTCAGGCGGTGCTTGTTGATCGTGAAGGAGACCTCAATGCCGGCCGCCTCCCAGAGCTTCTTCTGGTCGCCGATCGTCCGATCCGACGCGCTGCCGATGATGTGGCCGTGCTCCACGGCGCGCCGCACCATGTCGAGCGTGATCGGCCCCGGCCCATTGCCGAAGACCATCGTGCCGTCAATGTCGAAGCTGATCACGTGTGGCATGCGCATCCTCCGTATTGGCCGCCGCCCAAACAGGCCGGCCGGTCCAATCTCGTTGCTGCCCCAGCATACCCGTCGGTGCCGCATCGATGGCGACATCGGGCGAGCCAGGTTCGGCCCCCGAGAGCCCGTGCAGGCTCTCGGAGGCCGGGTACTGCCTAGGACGGGCTGTTGCCCAGCACCAGGTAGTTCGCGCTGAGCGCCGGCGCGAACGCGGCGATCGCCGTCTCGTGGCGGGTGTTGACCTGCCGACGACCGGCCTCGCCACGCAGCTGCTCGATCGAGTCGATGTACATCGCGGTGCGCGTGCGGCCGTTACCGAGGTTGCCACCACCCGACAGGTACGGGTGCGGCCCCTCGACGCTGATGTCGCCCTTCACGAAGTCCTTCGTCTCACCCTTGCCCACGCCGTGCCACTCGAAGGCCTCCAGCGAGAACGGCAGGAACGACGAGAACCCGTCGTACGGGTTGAAGATGTCGATGTCCTTCGGCTGCAGCCCGGAGCCCTCGTACACCATCCGTGCGACGCGCTTCTGGAAGGACTCGTACTCCGCCAGCGTCACGCAGCTGCTCCGTGCGGAGCCGCCGCTGCCCTGGTTGTGGTTCAGGATGTAGACCGGCTTGTGCTTCGTGAGGCGCTCCGCGCGCTCCGCCGTCATGATGACGAACGCGCCCACCGCGTTCACCGGGCGGTCATAGTCCCAGATGTGCGCCGGGTTCGTGATCGGCCGAGAGTTCGCGTAGTCCTCGAAGGTGAGGTGCGCGGCGCCGTTCTGCACGTAGAACGACCAGTCGTTCATGAGCCCGTTGCGGTGCTCGTTCGAGACGATCGGGTACATCATCTCGTCCCAGTCGGCGCCGTACTGGTGGCAGTACTGCGTCAGCGCGAACGTCGTGTGCAGCTGGAGGTCGATGACGTTCGCCCCCCACACGTTGTTCCACTGCGAGCCGCCGATCGCCTTCGGCGCGGCGAAGGTGCCGCCACGGCGATAGCGACCGTCCATGTTGTTCGCGGTGTAGATGTACAGCGCCACCTCGCAGCGGCCCTGGAACACCATCTCCGCCGCGAAGCCCAGGCCCGCGCCGATCGCCGGCACGTTGTCCGGCGCGTACTTGATGTTCTGGTGCTCGTTCAGCTCCGGCCAGTTCTTGAGCAGCCAGTTGTTGGTGACGATCGACAGCCCATCCTCGCTGTCGTACGGCGGGTCGAAGTACGGGCGCGTCGGGCCCCACTGCGACGACGGGCCGCTGTTCGCGCCGGCCATGTTGTCCGGGCACATGAACAGTCCGTCGACGTCCTTCAGCTCGATCCCGGCATCCTCGAGGGCGGCACGAGCCGCTACCTTGCTGAACTCGCCCAGCGTGCGGTCGAACGAGATGCCATCCCAGCGACGATCTACCGGGGACATGCCCCAGCCAACGAACGCGGTCTTGCCGCGGCCGGGCCACACGCCCAGACCCTCACGGCTTCGCTGCCACCCATCAGGCTCAACGGCCATTGCAGTCAGTCCCTTCGTATGCAGTACGCGGACAGTGCCTCGCGGCTGCTAGATCTTCTTCCACTCGTGGATCAGCGAGCCGTCCGGGGCCTCCACGAAGGTGACCTCCACGGCATCGCCGACCTTGACCTGCCGCACCGGCGTACCGGGGAGGTTGGAGTAGAAGTTGATGTTCGGATCCTCATCGAGCGTGACCACCGCGAGGTTGAGCGGCTGGTCGGCGGCGCGCACCGGCAGGTGGCTGTCCTCCAGCACGCCCCAGGTGAGGACGTGGCCCTTGCCGCTCGTCTCGACCCAGGTCAGCTCGCTGGAGTTGCAGTCCTGGCACGCCGCGCGCGGCGGGTACTGCAGGGTGTTGCAGCCGCTGCACTTCTGGACGATGAGGCGCCGCTCCTGCACCGCGTCCCAGAACGGCTGGCTGACCTCGTCAGGCACCGGGATGATATATGGCACTCGTTTCCTCCCCCATTCCTGTAGCCCTGCGAGTGGGCTCAGCGGGCGGAGTCTAGCGCAGTCCGGCAAGGCCGTGTGCTGCGGTGCAACGAGCGGGGCCGTCAGCGAGTGAAGGCGGCCAGCTCCACGATCTCGGCGTGCTTCTGCCCGGGAGCCAGCTCCAGGATCGCCACCGAGCCCAGCCGTCGGATCTGCTTCGGCAGCGTCGGGCTGCCCGGGTTCAGGAACAGGATGTCATCCCGCGACTCCGCGACGGCGAAGTGCGAGTCGCCGAAGACGACGATGTTGATGCGAGCGTGGAAGATGCGCTCCAGGTCGTCCGCCAGCACGCGGTCGTCCGGGTAGCGCGCCAGCACCCCCGGGCGCACCTCGGTGAGCCCGCCGGGGGCCGCGAAGTCATGCATCATCCCGATCGTGTGCCCCTCGAGCTCGAAGACACGCGACCATTCCACGCGCGGGTCTTCGAGGATCGGGTGCGGCCCCTTCTCGACGGCCACCACCGGCGCGATGCGCTCCAGCCAGTCCAGGCAATCCACGGTGAAGATGTCGCCCGCGTGCAGGATGAGGTCCACGCCCTCGAACGCGACGGCGACCTCTTCCGGAGGCACTCGCCCCATCTGCGGCGTGTGGGTGTCCGAGATCACGCCGATACGCACAGCAGCCCCCGGTCACCAGGCAAGACGCGGCCGCATTGTACAGGGGCGCTGACCCAGAACGCGCAGGAGGCGCCCGCGGGGGCGCCTCCTGATGCGTGCAACGCCGACCCGCACCCTACGGCGCGACGGCGCCCTTGTTCTTGCCGGCGCTGGCCACGTAGCTCACGCAGTCGCCCTGATTCTTGAAGCGGTTGCCCAGGTGGTCGGTCAGGCCCTGCCAGCCGCCCTGCTTGCAGCGATCGGCAGTGGTCGCCACCGGAAGCGTGATGACGATGCTCGCGGTGGCGCTGCTACCAAGGTGCGTCGCGTCACCCGCGTACGTCGCGGTTGCCGTGCAGGAGCTGCCCGCGTTCACGCAATCCCCCGTGTACACGATCGTCGCCGTGCCGGCGTCGACCGGGCTCACGGTGGCGGTCGCCGTGTACGCGGTTCCGTTCGCCACGAAGGGCCCCGGGCCGAACGTGACGGTGGTCGTCGTCGCGATCTTGGGGGCACACACGACATCACTCGTCGCCGTGCCCGGGATCAGTACGTACTCGTCGACCCCACACACCGTCCACGGCGTCGTCGAGGTCGCACCGGCGGTGGCGACGTACGAACCCTCAGGAGCCGGCGTGCAGGGCTCGTAGCCGTTGACCGGGTTGAACGTCCCCGGCGTGCACAGCGCCGCCATCTCAAAGTCGTAGGTGGTGCTGTTGAAGCGGACGCCATCGGTGGCGACGGTGTAGCTCGGGTTGTTCGAGCCGATGTTCACGCCCACGCCCAGGATGACCGCGTTCGGGCAGTTCGCCTTCAGCGTCGCGAGCGTGTAGAACGGCGGCCCACCGAAGCCATTGCTCAGCACGCACGTCCCGGCCGACAGCGTCCGCGTCGACCAGAACTTGCCCGAGTCAACGTCCCATGACTGCCACGCGCCGTTCACGATCGGCGGGTTACCGGCGATGCCGCTCTGGTACGGCTCGAACACCAGCGTCGTGAACCCCGGGGCCCCCGGCACGACCGAGCCGTTCACGTTGATCTGGAACTGGTACGAGACGGCTGCGATGCCGCGCTTCGCCAGCAGCACCGCCGGCGACTGGTACGTCCAGTACGAAAGGTCAGTGACGGTCGACAGCGGTGTACCGAGGTGCACGAACGTCCAGTAGTCCGCCTTCGCCGTGGTCGTCGCATTGGTCGTCAACTCAAGCGCGCCCGCACCCAGACCTGCCGGTGCGCCATACGCGTTCGTGATCTGCGTTGCACCGCCGGGGCGCGTGTCCATGTTCGCCCACGCTGCGGAGAACTGCGTCACGACCACCGTTGAGGCCGCTGCCGCGATCCCCGCAGATGCGAGCAGCCCAGCCGCCAGCACTCCCAGCAGCGCTCCCGTGCGCCACATGCGAAGCCGCATCTTGAGTCGCTGCATAAAAGGCCTCCGTCGTTCCTGCTCACCTGCAACCGGCGCGGAGCGTAGCACGCCGGATTCCTGACCAGATCACGCGCAGGTCTCCCGCTGGGCCCGACATTCTCGGCCAAACGTCACACTGCGAGTCATCCGGCATACGGAGCGCAGGCCGTACCGATAGCTCGCGGCCCGGCGCAGGGCACTCGTCCCCATGCCACAGTTCGCAGGCAGACACTGCTCAGCGAAGGGGCCGAGGCGCCGTGAACGACGAGCCGCCAAGCGTGCGCTACAAGACGAACGAGGCGGCCGCGAGGCCGCCTCGTCTCACGTTCCTGGTAGCAGGGGGCGGATTTGAACCGCCGACCAAGGGCTTATGAGTCCCCTGCTCTACCACTGAGCTACCCTGCCCCGACCATCGAGGCGCGTGACCTCGAGTGCTCACGAACCCGTGAGCGGCGCTCAGTGTAGCCAACGATCACGTACCGGGCGAGTCCCGGCGCGCCTACGGCTTGGAGGTCTTCTCGCCGGGCGGGCGGGCTTTCGAGGCCTTGCGGTCGGCCTTGTGATCCGCCTGCTGCTTGCTGACCTTCGCCGTGTTCTTCGGGTTCTTGTCTCCCATGCGGCCACGGTACGGACGCGCGGTATCGTGACCGCATCGGAGACTCGCCACAACCTCGCGACCGAGTTGCAGTCGGTGCAAACGAAGTGGGCGAACCTACTTCCCGGCGGCCTCCACGGCTGCCTTCGCCGTCGCCACGCGCTGCTGCAGCGCCGCGAGCTTGTGCTCAGCAGCCATGTCCGGCTCGCCGTTCTCGTTGGTCAGCGAGGAGTGGTCGAAGCCCGCGAGCGCGCGCTCCGCAGCTGCCAGCTCCGCCTGAGGGTCAGCGTTCGTCATCGATACACCTCTCTTCACCTGGGAGCCGACCGAGCCCGCGCATATGCCGCAGCACCTCGGTCACTCCCTCCACAGCGATTACCAAGTGCGAGACTTGATATATCGATGGTGAAACCGCGCCGCAGGCAAATCAAGCGCCAACGCCTCCGCGCGACGCCACCTTCATTACGAATAGCGTGATCACCGACGCCCTCAAGCACATCCATGATAACGCACCATGCGGCCTCGCCGCCCGTGCCAGAATGCGAGGGCCGCTCCACCGGCCAAAGGACGCTCGCTCTATGCACGCACGTGCGCTCACCCCGCCGCTACTCGCCCCCACCCTCGCGCTCGCCCTTGCCGCGTGCTCCGACACCGAGGCGCCGACGCCCACTCCCGCCGCCACCTCGACCGCCACCGCAGCCACAACTCCCGCAGCGAGCGTCGCAACCGGTACACCAACCGCCGCACCAAGCGCGACGCCGGCACGTGCGAAGGTCTCCGCCAACAACACCTCGCGCGCGCAGCTCCAGGCTGCCTTCGAGGCTGCCAGCATCCCCAGCGCTGCCCGCTGGGCGAAGGAGGTCGAGGAGTACCGCCCCTACCCCGCGGACGCCCCCGACATGCCGAAGCTCCGCAAGGAGCTGGCGAAGTACAACCCCGGCCCCGGCGTGGTCGACCAGATCATCGCCACGCTCTCGCTCCCGTAGGTGCGTACGGAGACCGTCCTCCGCGGCGGCATCCTTGCCGTCGCGTGGCTGGCGGTACTCGGCACGGGAGCGGAACTCGCGCTCGAGCGGCACTGGCAGAGCCTCGAGCAGGGCATCGCGTGGGTCGCTCTGCTGCTCGCGCTCGGCGCGGTTGGATTTGCGACCGTGGCGCGCCGTCGTGTCTGGCTCGCGCGCCTGCTCGCGATCGCCGTGCTCGCGCTCTCCGGCATCGGCGTCTGGCGCCACATCAACGCGAACTACGAGGCTGGCGAGCTGGATGCCGACTACGCCGCGCGCTGGCCCGCGATGACCGAGCCGGAGCGCTGGCAGGCCGCCGCCCTGAAGAGCGTCGGCCCGGCGCCGATCCTCGCCGCCGGCGTCCTCGCTGAGGTGTCGCTGCTCGTGCTGCTTGCGACGATCGGCCGCCGAAGCACCCGCATCGTCGAGGCGGTACTGCCATTCGAGCCGCCGAGCGAGCCCGACGAGCCGTCAGCGAGCCGCGGTGCGCAGGCTCCCGAGTACCGCTAGCACCTCCGCCGGACGCGGATGGTCACCCGCGACCTCGCTGATGTGCAGATACGGCATCGAACCGTTCGGCGTGACGATGCACACCGCGCCCTGCTGGAGCTGGTCGCCCTGCGTACCACCCTGCCGGAACCCGCGCAGGATCGCGCGCGCCCCCAGCCAGATCGTGCGCGGGTTCACGGAGGACACGAAGCCGCGCCGAGCCTCCAGCGCCCGATACGTCACGAGCTCCGCGTCGGAGTACACCGGCCAGCGAGGCGCGTAGTCCTCCTGGAACCACTTCGCGTACTGCGCGCTCCCCGATCCGACGAAGACGAGACCGGCGCCGAGGCCTGCGATCGCATCGCCGATCGCGCTCATCTCGGCCGCCTGCTCCTTGCAGAACAGGCAGCCGAAGTGGCGCAGCAGCACGAGCACCACCGGGCGCTCCGCCCAGGTCGATGCCAGCCGCACCGGCGCGCCGTCGACGTCGAGGACGGTGGCGTCGAGCAGCGCGCGCGGCGCGGCCGACATCGTCAGGCCGTCCCTTCGGACGACCGGAGCACGCCGATCGGACGGGCCGACGCGGCCTCGGGCGTCACACCCGAGGCGTCGACGACCGGGCGGACCGGCGTGAATCGGCGCTCCAGGACGCCCTCGCGGTAGTCGAAGATGCTGCGCACCTGCCGACCCACGACCAGCGCGTGGGCGATCTCGCCCAGTGCCCCGAACGGCAGCGCGTAATGCACGATGTCGCGCATCTCCACACCGCCCGGCACCTCGCGGAACCAGTGCTCGTGGTGCCAGAGCTGGTACGGCCCCATGCGCTGCTCGTCCACGAACATCACGCGCTCATCGATGTGCGTGATCTCCGTGAGCCACCGCACCGGCACGCCGAGGAACGGCGCGATCTGGTAGCTGATGAACAGCCCCTCGTACATCCGCTCCGGCAACTCCGAGGTCACGCGAAAGCCCAGGTCGGGCGGCGTGATCCGCGCCAGGTTGCGCGGGTCGGAGAAGAACGACCACGCCTCGTCCAGGCTGATCGGCACGACCTGCGTGCGCTCCAGCCGATGCAGCGGGCTCATCGCAGCACCCCCGTTGCCATGGAGGCGGGCACCTGCTTCGCGAACGCCGCGTCCAGCGCGTGCTCGATCGTCGGGTGCGTGAACTCGAATCCGGCCGCACCCAGCTTCGCGGGTACAACGCGCTGGTCGGACAGCAGCATCTCGTCCGCCAGGTCACGCCCGAACGCAAGCCGCAGCACGAGCGCCGGGAGCGGAAGCACCGCCGGGCGGTGCAACGCACGCCCCAGCGCCTTCGTGAACTCCAGGTTCGTCGCCGCGCGCGGCGCGACCAGGTTCACCGGCCCGGAGAGCGAGGTGTGGTCGATCATGAACGCGATGCCGCGCACCACGTCCTCGGTCGCCACCCAGGAGAACCACTGCCGCCCGCTGCCCAGCGGCCCGCCCAGCCCCAGCCGGAAGGGCAGCAGCAGCCGCCCGATCAGCTCGGAGTCGCGCGCGATCGTCGGGCCCAGCCGCGCGTGCACCACGCGCATCCCGATCTCCGTCGCGCGGTCGGCCTCGCGCTCCCAGTCCGCGACGAGGTCGGCGAGGAAGCCGCTGCCCTTCGCGTCACCCTCGGATCGCTCCACCGCTCCGGAGTTGCCGTAGTACCCCGTCGCCGAGGCGGTCACGAGCACCTTCGGCGGGTGCTCCAGCGTCCGCAGGTGGTCGACCAGCACCCGCGTGGAGTCCACGCGGCTCGCGCGCAGCTCCGCGCGGCGCGCCGCCGTCCACCGTTGCGCCCCGATCGATGCGCCCGAGAGGTGCACGACCGCGTCGACGCCCTCCAGCGCTCCGGGGACGAACCAGTTGCGCTCGGGATCCCACATCGCCGTCGGATCCGCCGGGCGCCCGCGCCGGACGACGATCACCTCGTCGCCGCGCGCCTCCAGCAGGCGCCGCAGGGCGCTCCCGACATAGCCCGTTCCACCGGTAATCGCGACTCGCATCGCCGTCCTCCTCACCCCTCAGCGGGTACACAGAGAGCCTAGGCTTCTGTCGAGGCGTGAGCGTCGCGGGAACCTCGTAGCCGGGGTGGCGGATACCCCGCAGTCGCCCGCTACGCGTACCCGTGGGTCAGCGCGAACGCCGCCGCCTCGGTGCGGCTGCGGCAGCCGATCTTCGGGTACAGGTTGGTGAGGTGCCGCTCGATTGTGTGCACGCTCAACCCCAGCGCCGCCGCGATCTCCTTGTTGGCACGGCCGCGCGCCACCAGCGCCAGCACCTCGGCCTCGCGGGCCGTGAGCGCCTCGCCAATCGCCGTCGCCGTCGCCGTCGAGGTCATGGGCGCGACCGCTGCCTCCTCGATGCCGAGGAACGCCTCGACCGCCCGCACGCCGGCCTCGATGTCACCAGAGAACGGTGATGCCGACTCACCCGCCAGCACCTGCAGCTGCGCCTCCGGGATCGCCGCGGCCAGTCCGCGCGCCACGTCCAGCCGCTGCGAGGGCGCGTCCCGCCGCTGGATGACCAGCGTGCGCGCGCGCACGTCTCCCAGGATCTCGCGGACGTCGTACTCGCGAGCCGCCACGAACGCGCACACCGCCGTGAACGGCTCCACGCAGGCGCGGAAGTACTCGGCGGTCCGTCGTGCCTCGTCGCCGCTCCCGGCCGTCCAGGTGCGCGCCGCGGTATCGACCAGCATCGGCCAGTGCGCCGTCGCGGCCGCCGGGTCGGCGGCCATCGGCAGCGGGTAGATCTCGCTCCCTCGCGCGAAGCCGCCCCACAGCACCAGATCGCTCACGCGCTCCGGGTGCCGGGCCGCGTACGCGATCGCGGGCGCCGAGGCGTTGAAGAAGCCGCACAGCACGAACTCGTCCCAGCCGAGCCGCCCGACCACCGCATCGAGGTCCGCGATCATCGCGTCGATGCTGAAGTTCACCGCAGCGCGATCGGAGAGCCCCGTGCCGCGAGCGTCGTAGACCGCAACCTGCGCACCGTGCGCCAGCCGCGCGAACCACGCCTCGATCCCGGGCGCCCCCCACATCGCTTCCAGGTGCGAGAACGGCACCGGCGGCATGAACACGACCGGCACCCCCTCACCCAGCGTGGTGAAGGCGATGCTGACGCCGTCAGTGGTCGTCGTGTAGCGGATCATGGGCGCCATGCGCCTATGCTACCGTCGCGAGGCCGCACGGGGCCGCACCTCACGTCAGGGGAAACCAGATGCAGACTGTCGAGCGCCCCCGAACCCGTCTCCCCCGCAACGTGGTCCTCCTGGGTGTCGTCTCCTTCTTCGCCGACGTATCGAGCGAGATGGCCTACCCGTTCATCCCGATCTTCCTCACCAGCGTCCTGGGCGCGCCCGTTGCCGCCGTCGGCGCGATCGAGGGCATCGCGGAGAGCACCGCGAGCCTGATGAAGCTCGCCAGCGGCTGGTGGTCCGACCGCGTGCAGCGGCGCGTCCCGCTCGTTGTCGCCGGATACGGGCTCGCCGCCATCGCGAAGGTGCTCCTCGCGCTCGCTGTGGCCTGGCCGTTCGTGCTCTTCGCACGCTTCGTCGACCGCTTCGGCAAGGGCCTCCGAGGCAGCCCGCGCGACGCCCTGATTGGCGACTCCGCCCCGCCGGAGCTCCGGGGCCGCGCCTTCGGCCTGCACCGGTCGATGGACACTGCTGGCGCCGTGCTCGGCCCGCTGCTCGCGCTCGCGATGGCGAGCGCGCTCAACGACGACCTCCGCACCGTGTTCATGATCGCCGCCGTCCCCGGCTTCCTGGGCGTGCTGGCCCTCTTCCTCGTGCGCGAGCCGCGGCGCATCGAGCGCTCCCGCGCCTCAGCCGAATCGTCCGAGGCGCTGCCGATCGTCGGGCCCATGCCGCGCCCACTGCTGCTGTTCATCGCCGCGAGCCTCATCTTCGCCTTCGGCAACTCGAGCGACGTGTTCCTGCTGCTCCGCGCGCGTGACCTGGGCATGTCCACGACGCTCGTCGTGCTTGCCTACGTCGTCTACAACTTCGTCTACATGCTTGGCGCCTATCCGGTCGGCATCCTCTCCGACCGCGTCGGCCGTCGAGGTGTGTTCATCGTCGGGCTCGCCGTGTTTGCCGCGACGTACCTCGGCTTCGCGCTCATCACCGGCGCGACGATGGTCTGGCCGCTGTTCGCCCTCTATGGCCTCTACATGGCCGCCACCGACGGCATCGGCAAGGCGCTCATCACCGACATTGCGCCCGCCGAGCGTCGGGCCTCCGCGATCGGCCTGCACGGGATGATCACCGGCTTCGGGACGCTCGCCGCCAGCCTGCTCGCGGGGCAGCTCTGGGATCACGTCAGCCCTGCCGCGCCCTTCGTCATGGGCGCGGCGTCCGCCGTCCTCGCGCTCGTGCTGCTGCTCGCCGCGATGCCTGCGCGCGGCGCCGCACGGAGCGCATAGCGGGCCGCCGCCCCGCCATTCCGTTCGCCGTGACTGAATTGATTACACCTGCTATCGTCCGCGCAAACGCGAGCCGGACACGGTCATCGCCGACACCGAGGAGTAGCGTCGCCATGAGCAGCCTGACGCCCGAATCCCAGAACGAGACTGCCCGCTTCTCGCCACCTGCGGCCACTGCGACGACACACCCGCTCGCGGAGAGCGCCGCCGCACACGGTGGCGTTGGCACGCAGGTCCAAGGCGGTCACGGTGGCGGCTTCTCGATCCGCAACCTCCGCACCTTCACCTCGTTCAAGTTCGCGCCGTTCCGCTGGTTCTACGCCTCGATGGTCAGCCAGATGGCGGCGATGCAGGTCGAGATGATCGCGCGTGGCCTGCTGATCTACGCCATCACCCACTCCGCCACCATGCTCGGCTGGATGGCGGTCGCTCAGTCGATCCCCATGCTCGCTGCCTCATTCGGCGGGGGCGTGCTTGCGGATCGCATCCAGAAGAAGCACTTGATGGTGTTCGGCATGGGTGCGAACGCCTTGATCGCGCTTGGCGTCGCCCTGGCTATCACCTTCGGGATGATCACAGAGGGCGCCCCGTGGGCGATCGCGATCCTCCTGGCCGCCTCCGTCGCAAAGGGCTCAGTGCAGGGCCTGATCATGCCCGCCCGCCAGTCGATCATCCCGGAGCTGGTCGGCCGCGAGCAGATCATGAACGCGCTCGCGCTGAACAACCTCGGCATGAACCTGCTGCGCATCCTCGCGCCCGCAGGTGCGGGCTTCGCCGTCGCCCTCTGGGGCTACGAGTCCGCCTACTACGTCATGACCGGCCTGTTCGCCGCAGCAACCCTGTTCGCGCTGCGCCTTCCGCGCACCGGCGTCGCCGCCACGAAGGGCCGAGCGGTCGCGGATCTCGTCGATGGCTTCAAGTACCTCGGACGGCAGCCAACCGTCGCGCTGGTGCTGTTCTTCACGCTGTTTGCGGTGCTGCTGTCGATGCCGTACATGCAGATGCTCCCGATCTTCACGGAGAGCGTGCTCAACGTCGGGCCCCAGGGCATGGGCATCCTGGTCATGATCTCCGGCATCGGCGCCGTGGTCGGCTCACTCGTGCTGGCCTCGCTTCCCAACCGGCATCGCGGCGCGATGCTGGTCGTGAGCAGCCTGATCATGGGTATCGCCCTCACCGTGTTCTCGTTCTCGACAACGTTCACCGTGTCGGCGCTGGCGATCATCTTTGTCGGCATCGGCCAGACCGGACGCATGACGCTGGCCGGCACACTGCTGCAGCACTACGTCGATGACGAGTACCGCGGTCGCGTGATGGCGATTTACATGATGGAGTTCGGCCTCACCAGCCTGAGCGTGCTGCTGGCCGGCATCCTGGCCGATAGCATCGGCATCCAGTGGTCGATCGGTGGCATGGCGATGATCCTCATCGTCATCTCCGCGGTCGTCCTCTTCGCCTCGCCGAAGTTGCGCCGCCTCCAGTAGCCGCCCCCTCCCGCCGCAACGACCGAGGGCGCCCGCACGGCGCCCTCGGTCGTTGCCCCCATCAGCACTCTCCCGACGCACATCACTGCCGCTCCCCGTACCATGGAGACGCGAGCAGCGAGGTGCCTCGATGACCATCGACTCCCCCATCGACTCCGCAGGCGGCATCGACCGCTCCGCCGACGACCTCGAACTGCAGGACTGGCTCGCCTCGCTCCGCGACGTCCTCCGCCGCTCCGGCCCCGACCGCGCCACCGAACTCCTCCGCGCACTCCAGATCGAGTCGCAGCGCGTCGGCGCGCCGCTGCCGGTCACCTCGACCACGCCGTCTGTAAACACAATCCCGCGCGACCAGCAGCCCGCCTACCCCGGCGACCGAGGCATGGAGCGCCGCATCCGCAGCATCGTTCGCTGGAACGCGATGGCGATGGTCGTGGAGGCGAACCAGAAGGAGCACGGCATCGGCGGGCACATCTCGACGTACGCCTCCGCCGCCACGCTGTACGAGG
Organism: Dehalococcoidia bacterium; assembly: GCA_041674885.1. Lineage (GTDB taxonomy): Bacteria > Chloroflexota > Dehalococcoidia > UBA2979 > UBA2979 > RH-chloro-G1. Next base: position 23 of record JBAYUZ010000027.1, on the reverse strand, counting down.
TCGGCTTCAACCACTTCTTCCGC
>JBAYUZ010000026.1:0-24499 GCA_041674885.1 Dehalococcoidia bacterium | reverse complement strand
CTCCCATCCCCAAACCGTACCGCGCCGCCTCACTCGCAGCACGCGGGGGCGAGGTGCGCGCCGCTGCAGTGCTTGTACCTCCGTGCATCCGAGGTTCTGACCACAGCCTCGCTGAACCGAGGGGAGTGCAGAGGGGCGAAGCCCTCTCTGCTGCGCGCGAACGCGCGCACATGACGTCACCGATGCCACCTACCCGGACGCGATGAGGCGCGAGCCGAAGAGCCCGGCGCGCCAGCGCCGCCGAGATACAGCCGCCAGCCGAAGAGCCGTGCCGCGCCTGCGGCGCGGCACCTGAAACACGAGCCCGGCGCGGAGCGCCGCATAAGATAGACGCATGGCGGAGCACGCAGGCCACTCGCATGCGACGACCGATGCACGACGCCTGCGCATGGCGCTCACGCTCGTCGTCGCCACCGCCGTGCTCGAGCTCTGGGGTGGCATCACCACCCACTCCCTCGCCCTGCTCGCCGACTTCGGCCACGTCGCCTCGGACGTCGCCGCGCTCACGCTCGCGCTCGTCGCCGTGCGCGTCGCGCAGCGGCCGCACACGATGCAATGGACGTTCGGCTTCCACCGCGCCGAGGTGCTGGCCGCCACCGCGAACGGCCTCGGCCTGCTCGCGATCGCCGCGTTCATCGCCGCCCAGGCGGTCGGCCGCCTCCGCGATCCCGCACCCGAGGTGGGCGCGGTCGGCCTGATCGTCATCGCCGCGATCGGCCTCGTCGCGAATCTCGTCGCCGCCTGGCTCCTCGGCCACGGCGAGTCGATGAACATGCGCGCCGCCCGCCTGCACGTCCTGTTCGACCTGGCTGGCTCCGTGATCGCCGTGACGGCGGGCCTCGTGATCGCGCCGACGGGCTGGACCTGGGTCGACCCCGCGCTCTCGCTCGCCAGCGTCGTGCTGCTGGTGATCGCCGCTGTCGGCGTGCTGCGCGGCACGCTCGCGGTGCTGATGGAGGCCGTCCCTGCCGGCGTCGACCTGCGCGCCGTCGACCACGGCCTCCGCAGCATCTCCGGCATCGTCGCGGTGCATGACATGCACTGCTGGTCGATCAGCACCGGTGTCATCGCCTTCGCCGCGCACGTCGAGGTCGCGCCCGGCCACAACCCGCAGTTCGCCGTGCAACGCGCCACCACGCTGCTGCGCGACCGCTTCGGCATCGGCCACGACACGCTGCAGGCCGAGGTCATCCCCGTGCACCGCCCCGCCGCGCCGTTCCTGCCCGACGACCCGGCCGCGCCCCGCCGCATTCCCACCCGCCGCGAGCGCTGACCCGCCCCCCGCCCCGCCGCGCCGCGCCACGCCGTTGGGGCGCTCCTGTACCTCCCCGCCGCCCGCATTGGTGCAGGGGGCGAGCCCCTGCTGGGCGCGAAGGCGCCCATGTGACGCCACCGCCGCCGCACCCGCCAGCGCCGCCACGACTAGCGCCGCCCCCGCCGCGGCCCGCCGCCACCACCTCCGAGGGGAGTGCAGAGGGGGCGAAGCCCTCTCCGCGCGTCGGCGCTGTCCCGCAGCACGAGGGGAGTGCAGAGGGGCGAAGCCCTCTCTGCTGCGCGCGAACGCGCGCACATGACGGCACCCACGCCACCTACCCGCGTGCGATGAGGCGCCAGCCGAAGAGCCCCGGCGCGCCAGCACCGCCAAGACACGCGCCAGCCGAAGAGCCCCGAGCGAAGCGAGGCTGAGATATGCCATAATCGAGGCGATTCCCGCGCCGTCGCCGCTCTCCGAGGTGGCCCCACCGGCAGCGGATCGAACCAGGCGCACACCGCGAACGCGGAGACCGATGACCCAGACGACATCCACAGCGGCGGCGGCAGGCCTGCCGCTCGCCCACCTGCTCCCCGTCACCGCCGCCCTCTCCCCCACCGGGAACCTCGAGGTGGGTGGCTGTGACCTCGCTGCGCTCGCCGCCGAGCACGGCACGCCGCTCTACGTCTACGACCTCGAGACGGTGCGCCAGCAGTGCGCGATGGCGCTCGGCGCCTTCCGCGCGGAGCACGCCGACACCGCCGTCCTCTACGCCTCGAAGGCGTTCCTGAACCGCCCCTTCGCGCGCTTCATCGCCGACCAGGGCCTCGGCTTCGACGCCGTCTCCGGCGGCGAGATCGCCGTCCTCCGTGCTGCGGGCGTCGACATGGGCACCGTCTACTTCCACGGCAACAACAAGTCGCCCGATGAGCTCTCACTCGCCGTCGAGGCCGGCGTGGGCCGCATCGTCATCGACAACCTCGGCGAGGTCGCACTCGTCGAGGCCGCCGCCGCCGCGCAGGGCCGGACGCAGGGCGTGCTCATCCGCGTCTCCCCCGGCGTCGACGGCCACACGCACGAGAAGACCACCACCGGCATCCTCGACAGCAAGTTCGGGCTGCCCATCGTCACCGGCGCCGCCGAGGCGTGCGTGCAGTCGATCGTCGCCGCACCGCACCTCGACTTCCGCGGCCTGCACATGCACCTCGGCTCCCCGATCTTCGAGCTGGAGCCCTACGTCGCGGGCGTCGAGGTCATGGCGGCATTCATCGCCGACCTCCGCGACCGCCTCGGCATCGAGGTGCCGGAGTTCTCCCCCGGCGGCGGCTTCGCGATCGCCTACCTCGGCGAGCAGCAGCCGCCGGCGTGGCAGGCGTACGCGCAGGCGATCTGCGGCACCCTGAAGCGCGAGGCCGACACGCGCGGCTTCCCGCTCCCCCACGTCACCATCGAGCCCGGCCGCAGCATCGTCGGCCGCGCGGGCGTCGCCGTGTACACCGTCGGCGCGCGCAAGGAGGTGCCCGGCATCCGCACCTTCGTCTCCGTCGATGGCGGCATGGCGGACAACATCCGCCCCGCCATGTACGGCAGCCGCTACGAGGCCCTGCCCGTCACCCGCCCGCTCGCACCCGCCGAGGAGACCGTCTCGATCGCCGGCAAGTACTGCGAGTCAGGCGACATCCTCATCAAGGACATCGCGCTCCCCCACCTCCAGGCCGGCGAGCTGCTCGCCATCCCCGCGGCGGGCGCCTACCAGCTGATGATGTCCTCCAACTACAACCTCGCCACCAAGCCGGCCGTCCTCGCCGTGGACGGCGGTCAGGCCCGCCTCATCCGCCGCCGCGAGACCGCGGACGACCTGATGGCGCTGGACGTCGGGTAGCCGCCGTGACCAGCGAAGCGTGGGCGATGCACGGACAGGCCGAGGCCGTGCGCGCGCTGCGCCACGCGCTCGACTCCGGACACCTCGCGCACGCCTACCTGCTCACCGGCCCAGCCGGCGTCGGCAAGGCCACGCTCGCGAAGCGTCTGGCGCAGACCCTCGTCTGCGAGGCCGCCGAGGATGACCGCCCCTGTCGCACCTGCCGCGCCTGCCGCCACGTCGAGGCGGGTGACTACCCCGACGTCGAGCACATCGCGATCGGCGGCGTCTGCGACGAGGGTGGCCCCGCGCACCGCGATCACGCCGCCGACAACTCCACGCGCATCCGCATCTGCCAGGTGCGCCGACTCGAGCGCGTCGCCAGCCTCGCGCCGTACGGCGCGCCGCGCCGCATCTTCATCGTCGACACCGCTGACGACCTCCAGCGCGAGGCCGCGCACGCGCTGCTGAAGACGCTGGAGGAGCCGCCCGCGTCGGTGCTGCTCATCCTCCTCGCGAACGACATCGATGAGCTGCTGCCGACCGTGCGCTCGCGCTGCCAGGAGATCGCGCTGCGCCCCATGCCGCAGTCGGAGCTCGCCGCCGCGCTGCGCGCCGAGCACGGCGTCGACGAGATCACCGCGAACCGCCTCGCCCGCGAGGCCGGTGGGCGCTACGGCCTCGCCTCGCGGCTGCACACCGACCCCACGCTCGCGATGCTGCGTGAGAGCGCCACGGCCGACGCCGAGCGCCTCGCCGCCGCCAACCGCAACGAGCGCTTCGACTACGCGCAGACGCTCGCCGGGCGCTGGTCGAAGGAGCGCGCAAGCGTGCTCGAAACCCTGGACGCGTGGCGCTGGTGGTGGCGTGACCGCCTCCACGAGGCGGCCAACGCGCCCGGCCCCACGCGCTGCACGGCGGCGGAGGCGGTGCGTGCGCTGCACGCCACCGACCGTGCGCGGCAGCATCTGCTCGCCAACACCTTCCCGCAGCTGGCACTGGAGGTGATGATGCTCGACCTCCCGGTGCTCGCTGCTGCACACGGAGAGGAGGCCCGCGCGCCGATGATGGTCTGAGCCTCGATGGAGGCGACGCCACGCGCACGCGGGGTCCGCATGAACGACACGCACGAGTACGAGACAGACACCGAGGTCGTCGACGAGTTCGACGAGACCGAGGACATCGACGACCTCGATGACACCACCGACGACGGCGACGCCGCCGAGGTGCACGCCGCACCCGGCACGCTCGTGCGGCCCGTCGACGATCTCGTCGGCGTCCGCTTCATCGAGGCAGGCCCGGTCTCCTACTGCAACCCGGCAGGCCTCGGCCTGGGCGTCGGCGACTACGTCGTCGTCCGCACCGATCGCGGTGAGCGGCTCGGCTGGGTCGTCATCGCCGCCGACCAGGTGCTCGCCAGCAGCCTCCCGCAGGGCCCGCGCAACGTCGTCGATCGCATCGCGAACGGCGAGGACGTGCGCGCGTGGGAGCAGAACAAGGAACGCGCTGCGGAGGACCGCGGCCGCGCGCAGGCGCTCGCGACGCGCAATGACCCGCGAGTGCGCGTCGCGGGGGTGACCTATGACCTCGCGGGACACTACGGCGAGGTGACCTTCACCGCCCCGGAGCGTGTGGAGCACCGCTGGCTGGAGCAGTCGCTCGCCGATCTGCTGGAGGCCGACCTCGCGGTGATGCAGGTCGGCGACCGCGACCGCGCGAAGGCGGCGGGCGGCCTCGGCGTCTGCGGGCTGGAGCTCTGCTGCTCATCCTGGATGACCGAGTTCCCGTCGATCTCCATCAAGATGGCGAAGGATCAGGACCTCGCCCCCAACCCCTCGAAGATCTCCGGCGTCTGCGGACGCCTGCTCTGCTGCCTCTCCTTCGAGGTCGAGGCGTATCGCGAGCTGCGCGGCGACCTGCCGAAGGTCGGCAAGCGTGTCACCACGCCCGCCGGCCGCGCGAAGGTGCTCTCCGTGAACTCGCTGAAGCAGATGGTGCGCCTGCGCTTCGACGAGACCGGTCAGATCATCGAGATCAGCGCGGAGGAGCTCCGCAAGCAGTACGGCACCGTCGTCCGGCCCGAGGAGCTCGAGCCGGTCGTCGAGGAGCCCGCGCGTCGTCGTGACCGCCGCAACCGCGAGCAGTTCGTCGGCGTGATGACCCCGACCGAGCGCCCGGCCGCGCGCCCCGTCGCGAAGACCGCGCCCGTCACGGTCGCCGTGGACATGGCGGCCCTCGACGCCGTCGCCGAGGGTGAAGCCGTCGAGGGCGAGACCGAAGGCACCGACGCCGACGGCACCCCGCGCAAGCGCCGCCGTCGCGGTCGTCGTGGCGGCCGCGGCCGCAACCGCGCGGCAGGCGAGGGCGGAGCCGAGGAGACGACCGAGCCCGCCTCCGACGAGTAAGACCCAGTAGCGACCAGCAGCACCGAGGGGCCATGGACACCGTTCGCGCCGTACTGTTCGACCTCGACGACACGCTCACCGCGTCGAACGAGTTCGCCGCCGCTGTCCTCTCCGCCTCCGCGGCCGAGCACGGCGTCGCCATCTCCGATGAGGACGTGCGCGCCCACCGCGGTGCCGTGTTCCTGCCCATGCTGCAGAACGTCTTCGGCGTGGAGCGCACCCAGGCCTACGCGATCTACGACACCTACTGCCTGCGCTACGAGGAGATGATGCGCGGTCGCCTGGAGCCCACGCGCGGCGCCGATGCGCTGCTCGGCACGCTCCGCAGCCGCGGCATCCCGCTCGCCCTTGTCACCAACAAGGCGGAGGCGCTCGCGGGCGCCGTGCTCGACCTGTTCGGCTGGCGCGACTCGTTCACGATCCTCGTCGGCCACGACTCATCTGCTGGCCACAAGCCTGACCCCGACCCGGCATTGATGGCGCTCCGCACCCTGGGTTGCGAGGCACAGCACGCCGCGTTCGTCGGCGACTCCGTCTCCGACATGAAGTGCGGCCGCAGCGCCGGCATCACCACCGTCGTCGGCCTCGCCGGCACCTCCACCGCCGAGGAGCTGATCGAGGCAGGCGCGACCCACGTCTGCCACGACCTCGGCCAGGTGCTCGCGCTCCTCGCCCCCGCGGCACCGGGTGCGATTCCGACAGGCACACCGCAGACTTCGTAGACTTCATGAAGGGGGTGCAGGGGGCTCCCCTGCTGCGCGCGAATGCGCGCACTCACACCGCGAGCGTCGCATTGCGCGAGCGATGAGGCGCCAGCCGAAGAGCCCCGGAGCGCCGGTAGGTGCGGAGGCAAAGATGCTCGTCTCGCCAGCCTGGCTCACACAGCACATCGACGACCCCGGCCTGCGCGTCATCTACGCCGGCCGCAGCACCGACGACCGCCCCGCCTTCGACGCCGCCCACGTGCGCGGCGCCGTCTTCACCGACGGCTACATCGACTTCACCGAGGACCGCGAGGTGCGCGCGCTCGTCCCGCTCCGCGAGACGTTCGAGGCGACCTGCACCCGCCTCGGCATCACCCCACAGGACGACGTCGTCCTCTACACGAACGAGCGCAGCATGTGGGGCGCGCGCGCCTACTGGGTGCTGCGCTACTTCCGCTTCCCCAACGTCCACCTCGTCGACGGCGGCATCGAGGCGCTGCGCGCCGCGGGCGTCCCGCTCACCGATCAGCCGACACCGCCACGCACCGTCGAGCCCGTGCGCCTCGCCGAGCCCGACACCAGCATCCTCGCCACCTACCAGGACGTGCTTGCTGCGATCGACGCCGGCACCGAGGTCATCCTCGACTGCCGCAGCGACGAGGAGTTCGAGGGCCGTGGCCACGGCCACGCCGTCGCCGCGCGCCTCGGCCGCATCCCGAAGGCGCAGCACCTCAACTGGGAGGAGATCGTCGACCCCTCGGGTGCGTTCCTCCCCGTCGACCGCATCCGCGCGATGTACGAGGCGATCGGCATCGACGGCACCCGCCCGGTCTACCCCTACTGTGGCGGCGGCATCCGCGCCGCCGTCGAGTGGTTCGCCCTCCAGGAGCTGCTCGGCTACGACGCCATCAAGAACTACGACGGCTCCTGGGCCGAGTGGGCCCAGCGCACCGAACTCCCGATCGAGGCCGGCGACCTCAACCTGTAGCAGGCCCGCGCGGTGAGAAGCAGAAGAGCCCCGGCATCGCCGGGGCTCTTCGTATGTGTGGAAGCGATCGAGGCGCGACTAGCGCATGCCCTCGAGCTGCGCGACGTGCTCGTTGAAGTGGTTCGCCATCCCGCGCACCTGCTGCTTGATCGAGCGACGACCCGCCGTCGGGTGCTGCCCCGGGCGACCCCAGCTGGAGTCCGGCAGCTCCTTGAGCAGATGGGTCACCTCGGCGACCGCCTGCTCCAGCTGCGACAGCAGCTGCTCGCGCGTCTGCGTCTCCCACGCGCGCCGCTCGGCCTCGCCCTCGTCGTCGGCGTTCTTGATGATCGGGTCCGTCATGAACGCCATGCGGTAGACGTTCTCGCGGCTCTGCCGCACGTAGGTGATGAGGTGGCCGATCACGCGCGCCGGGCACCAGTCACCCTTCGAGGGCTCGCGGAACCACGCCGCCGACTGACCTGCGGTCGCGTTCGTCACGCGCTCCGGCAGCGTCGCCACCGACTCGATCTCCGAGACGTACCGGCGCACCGCGCCCGTCACGAAGTTGATGCGTACCGTCTCCGGCATGACGAGAACCCTTCGTTCACGCGCACGAGGCGCGTCGTTCCTGCTTCCGATCAGGCGCGACGTCCGCGCCAGCGGACGTGCCTCAACTCAGTTCGAACCATACTTCGATCTCGACCGCCGCGCGCGCAGGCAGCGAGGCCACGCCCAGCGCCAGTCGCGCGCCGATGCCGCGATCCTCGCCGAACACGTCGCGCAGGAAGGCGCTCGCGCCGTTCACCACCTGCGGGTGCTGGTCGAACTCCGGCGTGCACGCCACGTACCCGACCGTCCGCACCAGCCGCACGCCGTCGAGGTTGCCCAGCAGCCCCTGCACCGCCGCCAGCGCGTTGATCGCCGCGACCTGCGCCGCCTCCTGGCCCTGCTCGATGCTCACGCCCGCGCCCAGCAGGCCGGGGTGCAACACCGCGCCCTCGCGCGTCGGCAGCTGCCCGGACACGTAGACGAGGTTGCCCGCGCGCACCGCCGGTCGGTAGATGCCCAGCGCCGCGGCCTGCACCGGCAGCGTCACGCCCAGCTCCGCCAGTCGTGCCTCGATGCTCATCTACATCTCCCCCACGCCCAGGCGGTCGAGCACGCCCTCAAGCTCTTCGTCGCTGTAGAAGTGGATCGTCAGCGCGCCCGCGCCCTTCGGCGACCGGCGCAGCGAGACCTTCGTCCCCAGCACGCGCTGCACGGCCTGCTCCAGCGCGGCGCGCTCATGCTGCACCGCCTCCGGCTCAGGTGCCACCTCGGTCGGCTCGTCCGAGGGACGCGTCGCCTCCCGCGCCAGGCGCTCCGTCTGGCGCACGCTCAGCGACCGCGCCACCACCTGCTCCCAGACCGAAAGCCGCAGCGTCTCGTCCGCGATGCCGAGGAGCGCGCGTGCATGCCCCTCGCTGATCTCGCCGTTCGCGATCGACTGCTGGATCTCCGGCGCCAGCGCCAGGATGCGGATCGTGTTCGTCACCGCCACGCGCGACTTGCCGACACGCGTTGCCACATCCTGCTGCGTGAGATGGAACTCGTCGATGAGGCGCTGGTACGACGCCGCCTCCTCCAGCGGGCTCAGGTCGGCGCGCTGCACGTTCTCGATGATCGCCAGCTCCAGCAGCTCCTGCGGCGTCGACTGCCGGATCGTGACCGGCACGCGCTCCAGGCCTGCCGCCTTCGCCGCGCGCAGCCGACGCTCACCGGCGATCAGCTGGTAGTAGCGCTCGCCCTGCGCGTCGCGCTCCTCGGTCACCAGCAGCGGCTGGATGATGCCGTGCGCGCGGATCGACTCGGCGAGCTCCGCGAGCTTCTCCTCGTTCATGAACGATCGAGGCTGCCACGGGTTCGGCACCACGCGATCGATCGGCACGTCCGTCTGCGGGATGCGCGCGTCGGACGCCATCCCCTCCGGGATCAGCGCACCCAGCCCGCGCCCCAGTCCGTGCTTAGATGCCACCGCGCGCCTCCACCGGACGCGGCCCGCGCAGCTGCTCCAGCAGCTCGTCCGCGAGTTCGTCGTATGCGATCGCACCGGGCGATCGCGGGTCGTAGATCTGGATCGGCGCACCGTGACTCGGCGCCTCGGAGAGTCGCACCGAACGAGGGATCACGGAGCGGAACGTGTTGTCGAAGTGCTTGCGCACCTCGTCCTGCACCTGCCTCGCGATGTTCGTGCGGCCGTCGTACATCGTCAGCACGATGCCGCGGATGCGCAGTCGAGGATTGAGGTTCGCCTGCACCAGCCGGATCGTGTGCGACAGGTGCCCCAGGCCTTCGAGCGCGAGGTACTCGCACTGCACCGGGATGATCACCTCATCGCTCGCCGCCAGCGCGTTCACCGTGAGCAGGCCCAGCGACGGCGGGCAGTCGATGAGGATGATGTCGAAGCGATCGCGCAGCGGATCGATGATCCGCTTCATGCGGAACTCACGCGCCATCACGGAGACCATCTCGACCTCGGCGCCCGCCAGGTTCGGCGTGGTCGGCACGAGCCAGAGCCCCACGACGTCGGTGCCGACGATCGAGCTGTCCAGCGGCTGCTCGTCGACCAGCGCCTCGTAGAGGCCCCGGTTCCCCGACTGCCGCTGGCCCAGAGCCGTCGTCGCGTTCGCCTGCGGGTCGGCGTCGATGATCAGCGTGCGCTGCCCGCGCCCGGCCAGCGCCGCGCCCAGCGAGACGGTGGTCGTCGTCTTGCCGACGCCACCCTTCTGGTTCACCACGGCGAAGACGAGGCTCATCGGTTCCCCCGCAGGACCCGCGATCGGCGCCAGTGTACGCGCCCAGCGCTGTCGCCCGTCCGGCTAGTCCTGCGGCAGCACCTCGACCTGACGATCTGGGCCGCTACCGACGCTCTCCGTGCGGACGCCCGGCTCTTCCTCCAGCGTGATGTGGATGATGCGGCGCTCCGCAGCCGACATCGGCTCGAGGGTGATCACGTCACCGCTCTCGCGCACCTCGGCGGCAATGCGACGCGCCATCTCGATCAGCGACTGCTCGCGGCGCTTGCGGTACTGCTCCACGTCCAGCCCGATCACGTAGTCGGAGCCGTACTTCGTCGAGATCAGCACGTTCATGAGGTACTGCATCGAGGATAACGTGTCGCCACGCCGCCCGATCAGCAGACCGAGGTCGTCGCGAGCATCCTCATCGTTGCCATAAACGTCAAGAACCTGTGTCACGAGACCCTTGCCGTCGCCGGCCGTCTCCGGCTCGCGCGCCGCAATCTCGGTCTCGGTGAGGCCCAGCAGGTTCAGGACGTCGCGGAGCGTGCGCCCCGCGTAGTCCAGCTGGTCCTCGGCGTCCGCCGGCGGTGCCAGCGGCAGGTCGAGGGGCGCGCCGGGCACCAGCTGCAGGTCGTCGCCGTCCACCGGCGTCCCGCGCATCCGCGCCCCGTCATCACGCATCCCCATGCCGCCGCGGCGCTCGCCGCCACGACCGCCGTCGCGGCCACGGCCACCATCCCGGCCACCACCCGAGCCGCGGCGCTGGCCGCCGTCGCGTCCGCCCCGGCCGTCGGCACGACCCTCGGAGCGGACGCCCTCGGCGCTGCTCTCGGTGCGCGGGGCCTCGCTGCGGGACTCGTCACGCGGCGATTCGGCCCGGGGCTGGCGCTCGCGTCGCGGGGCAGCCTCGCCCTCGGGACGCGGGGTGCGCGGGGTGCGCGGGGCACGGTCGCCGCCACGTGGCTCACGAGCAGACTCGGTGGCCTCGGGTGCCGAGGCGCGAGCTGTCACGCGGACGATCGCGTCCTCAGAGCCGAAGCCGAGGAAGCCGCCCTTAGCCTCGCGGATTACCTCGACGTCGACGCGGTCGCGGTCGAGTGCCAGCTGCTCCAGGGCTCGCTGCACCGCCTCCTCGACCGTCTTCCCGCTGACCTCCACCACGCGCTGGCGCATCGTCATCATCGTCCCCCGTATCGGTATCGCCGCCGTCTGCGGCGCGCTGGGCTGTTGGGTGGGTAGTGCCGGAACGCCCGGCGGACGCCGGCCGGAGCGAGGCGGGGAGCAGGCTGCTCCACGTGAAGTCGCCCGGGCCAACGAAGATCCACTGCAGGATGACCGAGATCGCCGTGCCCACGCCCCAGTACAGGCCGAGCGCGGCCGGCAGGGTCACGACGAAGACGTAGCCGAACATGATCGGGAACAGCCACTGCATCTGCTGGTTCATCGCCGCCTGCTGGCTGCCCGCAGGCGCCGAGGCTCGCGAGGTGGAGATGCGCTGCTGGATCCACATCGCGGCGAAGACCGCGACGCCCAGCGGGAGCGTGCCGTTCTCCGACAGATCCATGCCGATGAACGTGGTGCTCAGCGGGATCGCGTGCTTGATGTACTCCACGTCGTAGAGACGAGAAGACAACGCCAGCATCGCCTCCGGCGTGTTGCCCATGGTCAGGCGGATCGTGGCGTACAGCGCGATGAAGATCGGCATCTGGATGAGCTGCGGCCCCAGACAGCCGAGCGGGTTGACCCCGTTCTCCTTATAGATGCGCATCGTCTCCTCCGACCGGCGGCGCGGGTCGGAGTACTTCTTCTGCACCTCCTGCAGGAGCGGGCTGATCTCCTGCATCTTCTTCATGGAGCGCAGCGTGCGGAGGGCGAGCGGGAACGTCGCCGCCCGGGTGATGACGGTGAAGAGCAGGATCGCGAGCCCGTATGAGTCAAAGCTCAGACGGGCGAGCAGGATGATGAAGTTGATGAGCGGCGTTTCAAGGAACGTCTGCCAGATGGCGCCGATCGGCATAGGTGGTTACGAGCCTCGCTTTTGGAGCACGTCCACGGTGCCCTGATCCTGTGCGGTGACGCGGTACAGGGTGCCGTTCTCGGCGACGTAGAGGACGCCCGATTCTAGCACCAGCGGGTCCGCGAGGAATGCGGTCTTGTCGAGCTGGCGGATCCAGCGCTCGGCGCCGGTCGCCGGGTCGAGCGCTGCCAGCTGGCCCTTGCGGGAGGCGATGAGCAGCGCGCCGCCGCTCAGGACGGGCGCCGTCCGCACCTCGCCGCGGACGGTGGTGGAGCGCCAGCGCTCCACCCCGGTCGCGAGGTCGAGGGCGTAGACGGTGCCGGTGGTGCTGGGGATGTACGCGACGCCGTTGGCGACCAGCGGGCGCGACCAGAACCAGTTGTCGCCCGTGAACGTCCAGCGCCGCTCGCCGGTCTTCGCGTCGAGCGCGACGACCTGGCTCTGCAGCGTGGGGACGATCAGGAGGTCGCCCGCGAGCGTGGGATTGCCCGCGACGGCGCCGTCGACCTGCGCGGTCCAGCGCACGGCCTTCGTGGTGGGGTCGATCGCACGGACGGTGCGGTCGAGGGACGACACGTAGAGCGTGCCACCCGCGAGCAGCGGCTCCGACCAGACCCGCGCCTCGGTGCCGACGAGGGGGCTGCTGATGGAGCCGGAGGCGGCGTCCACGGCGCGCACATCGCCCTGGCCGGTGCCGACGTAGAGCTTCTGGCCGTCGTACGCCGGCGTGGCGGCCACGTGGCCGCCGACGTTCACGCGCTCGGGCCAGCCGCCAATGGGCTTGCCGTCGGAGGGGTTCAGGGCGGCGACGTCGCCGGCGTACGAAGCGACGTAGAGCCTCGACTGGTTATCCACTGTTTCCACGCGAGGGGTTGCATAGATTGCGGAGTAGTTCGCCCGCGATGACGTGGAGGCGAACAGGCCGCGGATGAAGCCGTTGATGCCGCCAGAGGACTCGGTCTGCTCCGGGAAGCTCCATGCGACCTCCTGCTCGTTGTTCGGCAGGAGGCGGACGCCGTTCAGGTGGCCGTCGGAGCTGCGGACGACGACGACATCACCGGCGCGGACGGGGGCAGCCCAGCCACTGGGCGCCTCTACACCGGTGCAGGCGGTGAGCGTGGTCGCGGCGAGCAGCGCGACGGCGAGGTGGAAGCTCCGATGTTTCACGTGAAACATTCCGCGCCGCGAGGTGTCATCCGCCTGATCAGAATGTTTCACGTGAAACATTCGAGGTGGGTCTGATGGATTCGAGGTCGTGGCGGGCGCGCCTGGCGCCGCGCGATGTTTCACGTGAAACATTCAGCGTCCTTCGCTCGAACGGGCGGGGCGGTGCGAGGCGGCCTCGGGCACGGGGTCGTAGCCGCCGGCGCCCCAGGGCTGGCAGCGCAGCAAGCGCCGCACACCGAGCCAGGTGCCTCGGCCTGCGCCGAAGCGCTCGACCGCTTCAAGGGTGTACTGGGAGCAGGTGGGCTCGTACCGACAGGCCGGGCCGAGCAGCGGCGAGATCGCACGCTGATACCAGCGGATCGCCGCGGCGGCCGCAGCCGTCATCGGAGACTTCACGAGGTTTGGCCAGCATTCGTCAGATTGGAGGCGGTGAGCACGCCGGCGCGGCGGACGCACCAGTCCAGTGCTTCCTCGAGCGCCTGGAACGAGGCGTCGGCGGTGATGGGGTGCCCGGTGATGACGAGGTCGTAGCCCGGGGCCAGCGGGAGGGCGCGCGCGATCTCGCGCAGGCGGCGTCGGGTCCGGTTTCGCACCACGGCCGTGCCCACCCTTTTCCCAATCGCGTAGCCCACGCGCGTGGCGTCGCGTCCGTTGGGACGGACGCCGAGGCTGATCAGGCGGTGCCGAATGCGCCGCCCGTCCTGGAGTACCGCGATGAAGTCCTGCCGTCGGCGGAGGTGGTCGACGGGGCGGCTGGCGCCCTGTGCGAGACCGACCGGCTGCCCGGGCCGTGGGAATGGCGCGGGGGCCACGGGAACCCTCGTTGGTCGGATTGGAACTAGACGGTCAGCCGGGCACGCCCACGCGCGCGGCGCCGCTTCAATACGTCGCGGCCATCGCTCGTGGCCATGCGCGCGCGGAAGCCGTGCTTGCGCAGGCGCGGGATTCGCTTTGGTTGCCAGGTCCGCTTCAAACCGGACTCCATTTCGTGCCGGGGGAGTATACGAGGCGATCGCCGCTCCGGGCAATCCGTGGTGTTCGGGGTGACCGCGGAAGCGTAATGACGCGCCGGTGCGTGCGCTGACCGTCAGCGAGTGCCGTGCTAGAGTACCGGCGTACGAGGGAGGCGAGCATGAAGACGGTGCGACGCACGCTTTCACTGGCAACGGGCGGCCTGTTGGCGCTTGCTCCCGCTGCGGCGATGGCCGAGGGCGCCTCGCGCGCGCTGCCGGCGGCGCCGGATGCGTTCGTGGTCTTCTCCTGCACGCTCGCCGGGCTCGCGGGGCTGATGCTGGTCGCGGCGCTGGGCTGGCTCTACCAGCAGAAGCGCGGGCTGCACTGGGACTTCCAGGCCGACGCCTCGCACGCCAACGACCACCACTAGTCTGTATCTCTGCGGCGCTGACGCGCCGGGCGCGTGTCTCGGCGGCGCTGACGCGCCGGGCTCTTCGGCTGGCGCCTCATCGCAGTGCTCGTAGGCGGCATGGTTGCCGTCCTGTGCGCGCGTTCGCGCGCAGCAGCGGGGGTTCCCCCTCTGCGCTCTCCACGTGCTGCGAGGCGATGGTGCTTGTGCCGGCGGCACTGAGGCGCGGCGCTCCTCGGTCAGCGTCGGCGCGAGCTGCTGGCGGGGGCGTCGTGATCCCACGTTGCTCTGAGGCGATTCGCGGACCCTCGGATGTGGGTTGCGAGGCCTGCTGCGAGGAGTAGCTCGGGGCGTGGGTGTCGGGTGCGCGTCGCGCCGACCGGCTACACCTTGACGGGCTGGTCGAGATCGGCGATGCGGCGTTCCATGCGGGCGATGCGCTCCACGAGGTCGGCTCGCAGTTCGGTGAGCTGCTCCAGCTTCGGCTCGACGACGGTGAGCTGCGAGCGGAGGGCGCGCAGGCCCTGCTCGAAGCGGGCGCGCTGAGCGCCGGGCTCGATGCTCTCGCCGGGGCGAGTGGCGCGCAGGGTGGCGCGGGTCTCCTCGGCTTCGACCATCTCCTTGATCTCGGCGAGGCTGAAGCCGAGCAGCTGCTGGAGCTGCTTGATGAGGCGGATGCGCCCGATGTCGGCCTCCGAGTAGAGGCGGAAGCCGCCCTCCATCCGGTCGGCCGGGGTGAGCAGTCCCTTCTCCTCGTAGAAGCGAAGGGTGCGCTGGGTCACGCCGGTGCGGTCTGCGACCTCGCCGATCTGGTAGCGCGCCTCGGTGTCAGCCGTGACGGCCGCAGTGGCGGCGTCGCGCGGGGTGGAGGTGCGTTCCTGGGTCATTGCTGTGGCCTGTCGGTGACGGGTCGCGATCGGCGACATGGTATGGAGCGCCCGGGCGACGGGTCAACTGGCGCGGGGCCCGAGGATTGCGCGATTTCCGTCGTGTACGACGGGGGTGCGACGGCTAGTCGTCGTCCTCGTCGTCGTCGAGTGCGGAGCCGGAGGGCGCTGCGGGGACGATCGCCTCGGCGCGATCGCCGGTGTTCGCGCGGCGGGGCGCGGGCACGGCGTCGGCGGCGGTGGCGAGCTCAGCGGTGACGGCGGCGTCTGCGACGACCGCGACCACGCCGGCGTCGCGCCACAGCTCGAGGGTGGCGGCGGAGACGGCCGAGGCGAGCGCGACGAACAGCGGCTTGCGGGCGAGCTCGCCCAGGCGGCGAGCCTGGAGCTGCTGGCGCACGGTCATGGTCTGGGGGAGGCCGCCGACGAGCACGCCGTCTAGGTCGAGCGCGCGGAACGAGCGCAGGCGTGCGTCGTGATCGGTGTCGGAGAGCGCGGGGGTCGCGGTCGTCGGAGCGACGAGGATGTAGCCGATCTGCTGGTCGAGCAGCGCTGCGGCCTCGGTCTGGTCGTCGGTGCAGACGAGGAAGTGGGCGCCGGCCTCGCGGATCGCGGCGACGTCGGCCGCGGTGGCGGCATCGACGTTCGCGCCGACGACGGCGCTGCCGGCGGCAGCAACGACCTCGGCGAGGTGGCTGAGCGCGCCGGTGTGGAGGATGGCATCGGCGCCGTCGGCGACGGCCGCGGCGGCCTGCTGGGCGCCATCGACGCGGGCGACGACGAGCACCTGGCGCGAGGATGTGGGCTCCGTGGCGCGCATCGCCGCGAAGCCGAAGGCCTGCGGGCGGCGTCGGGAGATGTCACGGATGCGGTCGCGCAGCTTGCTCATCGGTAGGGCCGCCTCGGTGGTTGTTGCGCCTCGGTGGGTCGTCGTTGGGGACGATGTGGAGCCGGCGAGGGGATTTGAACCCCTGACCTGCTGTTTACGAAACAGCTGCTCTACCACTGAGCTACACCGGCGTGCTGAGCATTGTAGGTGGCACGACCAGCTTCGTGCATCCATGCGTGGTGACAGGGGATCGCGAGCAGAAGCGCGAGCCTGATACGGCTCTGTAACGGTGCGGCGGTGGGAACGGGATAGATTCTGGCGGTGTACTCCCCTGCAACGGGTCACGCCTCGACTCGGGAAAAGTGGCGCCCTTTGGAGTCCGTTCGGCGCATGAGGCTGGATCCGAGTGGAACGCGTTTCGTCCTCGCCGTGTACCTGGTGGTACTGGGGCTAGGCCTGGCGTTGGTGCCGCGCAGCGGCGGGCCGCTGGCCCAGCCGACGGATGCGGCCCGCGGCGTGGCGACTGTGCTGGCGGGGCTGCTGCTGCTGCGCGCGGGTGCGTTCCCGCGCGGTCGGACGTACCTGGCGGAGCACGTGCTGGCGGCGGTGCCGCCGCTGTGGGGCGCGTTCGCCTCGTTCGCGGCGCCGACGGCATCCACGGCGGTGATCCTGACGATCGTGGCGCTCTCGATCCTCGTGCTGCCGTTCACGCCGCGCGCGGACGAGGTGGAGCCGTGGCACGGGCGGCCGCCGCCGCAGCTGCTGGCGCTGGCGCTGGGCGGGATGGCGGTGGGGTGGGGAGCGCTCGCGCTGGTGACGGGCGCGGCCTCGGTCGCGTTGCTGCGCGGGTACGGCCTCGATCCGGTGCCGTTCTGGGTGCTGGCGGTGGCGACGGGCAGCGTGGTGGTGGTGCAGGAGCTGACGCCGCTGCCGGCCTCGTGGCGGTGGCCGGCGCAGGTGGCGTGCGGTGTGGTGTTGCTGGCGTACGCGTTGGCGGTGCCGCTGCGGGTGCCGAGCGCGTACTGGGTGTTGAACACCGCGACGATCTGGCGGAGCGCGGCGTTGCTGGCGCTGCCGCTGTTGCGTGGCCGTCCGATGTTGGAGACGAACGCGTACGCCGATCGGCTGACGGTGGCACTGGTGATCTCGGTGATGGCGCCGCTGACGCTGGTGATGGCCGGGGTGATGCACCTGGTGGGGGAATCCGCGATCACGGCGGCGCAGCGGAACGCGGTGCTGGGTGCGGCGCTGGGCGCGGGCATCGCGTTCTCCGGGGTGGCGCGGTTGCAGGCGCGCGCGCTGACGGCGGAGCTGGCGGCGTTCAGCCGGCGTGTGGCATCGAGCGTGGCGGGGTCGCGCGGCCCGCTGGTGCATGCGAGCGCCGGGACGGAGCTGCGCCGCGTGGGGGCGCGCCTGGAGGAGCTCCTGGATGAGCTGGACGAGCGCGCGAAGGAGCGCGCCGCGCTGCTGCAACGGCTGCGTCGGCAGAACGTCGCGCTGTCGGAGGCGAACGCGGCGAAGGATGAGTTCCTGAACCTCGTCTCGCACGAGCTGCGGACGCCGCTGACGATCGTGGCGGCGAACGCACGGCTGCTGGAGGCGCGGGGCAGTCGGCTGCCGCCGGACGAGGTGCGGATGGCGCTGGCGGATGTGCGCACCGCGAGCGAGCGGCTGGAGATGATCGTCGATGATCTGCTGACGCTGGCGCGGCCGGAGCAGGGGCTGGGGCTGGAGTTGCAGCCGCTGCGTGTGCTGAGCGCGGTGCGCGAGGCGATGGATGTGCACGAGCGGCTGCACCCGCAGCGTCGCGTGCATGTGGAGGCGCCCGAGGAGCAGTTGATTGCGAATGGCGACTTTGCCGCGCTGGTTGCGGTGTTGGTGAATCTGCTGAGCAACGCGGAGAAGTACAGCCCGCCGCAGGGTGTGATCGAGGTCGAGGTGTGTCGGTTCGGGCCACACGTGCGCATCGTGATCGCCGACCGTGGCATCGGCATCTCCACGGCGGAGGCGGCGCGGCTGTTCGAGCCGTTCTATCGCGGTGCGGACGTGGCGGAGGCGGCGCCGGGCCTGGGGGTGGGGCTGGCGGTGTCGCGCAAGTTGATGCTGGCGATGGGCGGCGCGATCGCGGGGCACCCTCGGCTGGGTGGTGGCGCGGAGTTCGAGGTGCTGCTGCCGCTGCCGCACCTGATGACGGTGGACTGATCTGTGTCTCTGCGGCGCGTTCGCGCCGGGCTCTTCGCCTGGCGGCTCATCGCATGCGGGTGGGTGGCATGGTCGCCGTCATGTGCGCGCGTTCGCGCGCAGCAGAGAGGGCTTCGCCCCTCTGCACTCCCCTCCGGATGGGGATGGCGCGTGGCGTGTGTTCTGGCGGTGCTGTTGCGCTGGGCTCGTCGGGTGCGGGTGGGAGCGGTGGCGAGCGGAAGGCTATCGGCGCGCGGGTGATGTGAGGTCGGCGCGGCGCGGGAGGGCGAGGGCGAAGCTGTTGGACTCGCGGCCGCGCGCGAAGATGGTGCCGCCGGCGCCGTCGTACACGACGCGGTAGGCGTTGCTGTTGCGCAGCGAGGTGACGAGGGTGCCGCAGCACTGGCCTTGCTCGGTCCAGGGCACCCAGATGTAGTCGTAGTCGATCTCGTTCTGGGTGCGCCAGTGGCCGAGGCAGTCGACGAGCTGGTAGCCGCACTGCCAGGCGCCGTCGTAGGCGCGGACGGCGCTGGCGAAGTCGGTCCACTCGGTGCCCTGCACGGTGGCGACGCTCTGGCGTTCGGCGAGCACGGGGAACCACTCGGATTCCTTGTCGACCTGCCAGGGGCCGCGCGGGGTGATGAGGATGCGCGCGTCCTCGGGTGTGTTGGCGCGGATCCACTGCATTGCGGTGCGCTCGTCGCGGGTGAGGCCGACGAGGTAGACGGCTTCGCCTGCCATGCCGGGGGCGCGGAGCATCGCGCCGAAGGTGCTGTAGACGAGCATGCCGATCGCAAGCAGCGCCGCGCCTCGTGAGACTCGCAGCCACGGGGCGTCCGCATGCGCCTCGGCGATGCGCGCGGGGAGCAGCGCTCGCTCCCAGATGATGTGCGCGAGGGGGAGCACGACCTGGCTGATCGCGAGGCCGGCCATGAGCGCGACGGGGATCGTCGTGAAGGTCGGGTAGGCGCGCAGGTCGAGCAGGATGATCGTGACCCACCAGATCGGCAGCACCGGGTGGCGCTGGCGTAGCGCGAGCAGGCCACCGAGCAGGCCGAGCGCGCCGATCAGCGGGAAGAGCGGCTCGCTGGTGGAGGTGATGCGCGCGATCGAGAGGAACGTCTCGCGGGCGAGGGTCATGCCGCTCAGCACGTTGCCGCCGCTCGCATTTGCCTCGATGAAGGGCGCGAGGCCGTGCATCGAGGCGACGGCGATCCACCACGGCGCGGTGAGCACGCCGCCGACGGCGGCGAGTGCGACGGAGTAGGCGAACGTGCGGCGGGTGCGCCCGAAGGCGACCCAGAAGACGACGGTGGTGAAGGCGAGGAACCATCCCGTCTCGACGTGCGCGAGGACGGTGGCGGCGGAGAGCACGCCGCCGGTGAGGATGGAGCGGGTGCGGCCCTCGGTGTAGAGGCGGTGCGCCTCGTGCATCGCGAGCAGGGCGCAGGTGAGGCCGAGGCCGCGTGCGACGCCGCCGCCCATGAGCAGCCACATGAACGACCTCGGGATCAGCGCGAAGGCGAGCGTCGCGCCGATCACGGCGGGCTGTGCGACGAGGATGCGGCGTGCGAGCAGCGCGAAGGCGGCGACGGCGGCGGTGCTGTAGAGCCACGGCAGGATGCGGAAGAGATCCATGAGGCTCGCGGGCGTCAGCGCATCGATGAGGGCGGCGACGTAGAAGCCGAGCGGTGAGTAGGCGAAGGGGATGTCGGCGTAGTTGTAGCTGGTGACCTCCGGCAGCCGGAAGCCGCTGCGCTGCAGGTCGGCGGCGAAGGCGTAGAACATGCCGCCGTCATTGAGCGGGAAGTCCGAGGCGAGGATGTGGCCGGCACGCACGATGCCGCCGAGCACGACGGCGGCGATGAGCAGCGCGATCTCGGCGCGGTGGGGGATCGGCGGGATGACGTGGATCAGGTGCTGGTCGCGCGGGTGGGGCGCGCTGGCACTGGTGCGGGGCGGGGCGGTGGCCGTCATGGGGCGACTCGGCTGCTGCGGGGTGTGCGCGGCATGCGGCGGCGCACGACGCTGCACGCGCCACCGATCGAGGGTACGCGCGCGGCGAGGCACGCGGATGCGTGCGGGGGTTGCAGGTGCGTGGCGTTCAGGATGACGAGCGCGCCGCTCCGGTGCGTCGCTACTCCTCGCCGCCTTCGTCGTCGGTCTCGGCGTTGGGGTCGTGGATGTAGGCGAGGTAGCGGCCCTTGCGCTCGCCGAGGAGGACGAGCTTGCCCTCGGCCTCCTGCTCCCGGATGAAGCCGGGCATCTGCGCGCCCTGGCCCTTCACGGGGAAGGTGGTGGAGGAGTAGGCGAAGCGCCGCCCGGCGACGTCGAGGTAGTACGGCGGGGCGTCGTCGTACTGGTCGAGGTTGAGGAGGAAGACGTCGAGGCCATCCTCTGAGAGGACGGTCATGTCGTTGAAGGTGGCGGCGAGCTCAGTGGGCATGCGTGTCTCCTCGGACGTGTCGGGCCGTTGGCGATGGTAGCGCGGGGGCGGGGGTGGGGGTAGGGGGAGGGGTAGGGCGGTGCGCGGTGGGGGGCGGAGGGATTGTGTTCAGTCGCGGGGGCACAGCAGCGACCGCTGCGCGACGTACGACAGCGGTCGCTGCTGCGGCGGTGATAGGCTGACTATTCCGCTTCGTCCTCAGCCTGTCCCGGCTGGTCCAGGTCTGCGGGAGGATCAAAGTGCTTGGCGATACGCTCTGTGCGCAAATCGATCTGAGCGATGCGACGCCGTAACTCAGTGTTCTCGGCCTCCGCCGCATCGAGCTTCGCTTCGAGGCGGTGGACATCGGCGCGAGTGGCCGGGCGCGGCAGCGCCACGTAGTCGATGCGTGGCATCTCCAGCGGCTTCATGAGTTCTTGATAGCGACGCACATCCTCGGCAATGCTCTTGGTTTGCTCGGCGAGTGCTTGGCGCTCCCGAGCGAGCGAATCCAAGCTCTCCGGCCGCAGGGCAGCGCTTCCAAGTGCGTTTGCTGCCTCTTTGGCGAATTGTTGCGCGAGCGTGCGGGCTTGTTCGAACACTGGATCAGAGAATGTGCGATTCAGGTCGGCGATCGTGCGGCGGAATGCTGCATTTTCAGGAAGCAGTGCGCGTTCGAGGTTCTTCAGGAGCGTGGGGTTCCCGTGAATGTGCTCAATCTCGCCGGTGACGGCGTCCGCCGCGCTCCAGCCTACCGACTGCGCGTGCATCTGGGGTGTCGGCGCTACCTGTTGCGGCTTCGGAAACGAAGTGTCCCCGGACGGAAAGCCGGTCGGCGGTGTGTCAGTCATCCGTCGTCTCCTGCAGTGTGGATGCCATGACCTCGTGGAAGGGGGGGCAACCACGTACTACTACTTGGCTTTCGCTTTCACGTCAGCCGCCGTGGTTTGTCCCAGTACGGCGACTTGCACCTCGGGCAGATTACCGGTCGCGCTGGCCGGTTTCGGGGAACCCATGTGTGCTCACATCGCGCGCACTGGAATGCGGTGATTTGTACTTCTGGCACGCTACTAGGCCCTGCCTCTCGACTTGAGGCCATTATAGGTGCCACCTAATAGGTATGCAAGTGGAGGTGCGGGGCTCGCGATGCTGCCGCGGTGAGCGAGGCGGCCGAGGCGTAACCTCGACCGCCCCGCTGTGGGGTTACACCGCCACGCGATCCGAGCCGTCGATGCGTTCGAAGGTGTAGTCGCCCTCGGGGGTGATGTCGACGCGGAGGCGGTCGCCGGGGGCGAAGTCGCCGGCGAGGACGCGCTTCGCGAGGGGGTTCTCCACGCGGCGCTGGATGGTGCGGCGGAGCGGGCGGGCGCCGTAGGTGGGGTCGTAGCCCTCTTCCACGAGCGCGGCACGCGCGGTCTCGGTGACCTCGAAGTGGACGTTGCGCTCCTCCAGGCGCTCGCGGACCTCGGCGAGCAGCAGGTCGGCGACGAGCGCGAGCTCGGTCTGGGTGAGCGGCTCGAAGACGATGATCTCGTCGATGCGGTTGAGGAACTCGGGGCGGAACGCCTGCTTCAACGCATCCTCGACGTTGCGCCGTCGCGACTCGCGCTCGCGGTCGTCGCGGGAGCGTGCGGTGAAGCCGATGGGGGCGTGCGTGGATGCGCCGCTGCCGAGGTTGCTGGTGAGGATGATGACCGCGTTGCGGAAGTCGGCGGTGCGGCCGTGGCTGTCGGTCAGGCGGCCGTCCTCCAGGATCTGCAGCAGCGTGTTGAAGACGTCCGGGTGCGCCTTCTCGATCTCATCGAAGAGCACGACCTGGTAGGGGCGGCGTCGAATCGCCTCGGTGAGGCCACCGGCCTCCTCGAAGCCGACGTAGCCGGGAGGCGCGCCGACGAGGCGGCTGACGGTGTGGCTCTCCTGGTACTCGGACATGTCGAAGCGGAGCAGCGCGTCCTGGTCGTCGAAGAGCTCCTCCGCCAGGGCCTTCGCGAGCTCCGTCTTCCCGACGCCGGTGGGGCCGAGGAAGATGAACGAGCCGATGGGGCGGCGCGGGTCCTTCAGGCCGCTGCGGGCGCGGCGAATGGCATCGGCGAGCGCGTTGATCGCGGCGTCCTGTCCGACGACGCGGCGGTGCAGCGACTCCTCCATGTGCAGGAGCTTCTCGCCCTCGCCCTCCAGCATCTTGTCGACGGGGATGCCGGTCATCTGCGCGATGAGCGCGGCGATGTCGTGCTCGGTCACGTCCTCCGAGATGCCGGAGGCGGCGCGGGCCTCTGACTGGCGCTCGCTGTATTCGGCCTGGATCTGCACGACCTCCTGCTTGATGCGCGCGGCGGCCTCGTAGTCCTGTCGCTCGGCGGCGGCGTCGAGGCGGCGCGAGGCGTCGTCGAGGCGCTGCTTGAGGTCGCGCGCCTCGGGGGGGATCGACTCGGCCTGGATGACGTGGCGGGACGCGGCCTCATCGATGAGGTCGATCGCCTTGTCAGGGAGGCGGCGCTCCGTGACGTAGCGCGAGGAGAGGCGCACGGCGGCCTCGATCGCCTCGTGGGTGATGCGGAGCTTGTGGTGCGCCTCGTACTTCGGCGCGATGCCCTCGAGGATCTGGATCGCCTCGTCGACGGTGGGCTCGTCGACGAAGACGGGCGAGAAGCGGCGCTCCAGCGCGGGGTCGGACTCGACGTACTTGCGGTACTCATCGAGCGTCGTCGCGCCGATGACGTGCAGCTCACCGCGGGCGAGCGCGGGCTTCATCATCGTGGAGGCATCGATGGCGCCGTCCGCACCACCGGCGCCGACGACCTGGTGCAGCTCATCGATGAACAGCAGCACCTCGCCGGCCGACTCGCGCACCTCGCGCATGACGGCCTGGAGGCGCTCCTCGAACTCGCCGCGGAACTTGGAGCCGGCGACGAGCTGGCCGATGTCGAGGGAGAGCACGCGCTTGCCTCGGAGCCGCTCCGGCACGTCGTCGGCGACGATGCGCTGGGCGAGCCCCTCGACGATCGCGGTCTTGCCGACGCCGGCCTCGCCGATGAGGACGGGGTTGTTCTTGGTGCGGCGGTTGAGGATCTGCATGACGCGCGCGACTTCCTCGTCGCGGCCGATGGTGGGGTCGAGCTTGCCGTCGCGCGCGGCCTGCGTGAGGTCGGTGCTGTAGCGCGAGAGCGCCTGGTACTGCGACTCCGCGGTGGGCGAGGAGACGCGCGCGGAACCTCGGACCTGGCGGAGGGCGGTGTAGATGCGCTCCTTCGTGATCTCGAACTCGCGGAGGACGCGCGCGGCCTCGCCCTCACGCTCGTCGGCGATCGCGATGAGCAGGTGCTCGACGCCGACGTACTCGTCCTGCAGGCGCTCGGCCTCGGCGTTGGCGGCTTCGAGCATGCGGACGATGCGCGGCGTCGTGTAGATCTGCACGACGTCGAAGGCGGCCTTCGGGGCGCGCTCGAGGTGTGCGGCGAGCGCGGAGGCGACGGCCGCGGGGTTCACGCCCATGCGCTGCAGGACGTCCTTCGCGAGCCCGTCCTTCGTCTGGACGAGGGCGAGGAGGACGTGCTCGACGTCCCACTGGGTGTGCTTCTGCTGGCGCACCATCTCCTGGCTGGCCTGGAGGACGGCCTGCGCCTGCTCGGTGAATCGGTCCTGTCGCATCATTTCGGGG
>JBAYUZ010000025.1:0-24943 GCA_041674885.1 Dehalococcoidia bacterium | reverse complement strand
CCGCGCGTGGTGGCCGCCGGTGGGCTTCTCGAACGGCCTCGGCAACGCCGGGGATCGACTGGCGCTGTTCATGGCGGACGGGCAGATCATCGATGCGCTCTCGTACGGCAGCGACACGACGTACGACCGCCCGTCGCTCCCCGCCGCGAGTGCGGGGCGCGCCCTCGTGCGGCGGTTCGCCGATGATGGCTCGTTCCAGCGCGCCGAGGTTGTGACGGCACCCACGCCGGGGAGCGTCGATCGCGAGGCCGGCGTCGTGCCGGACACCGCTGCCGTCGCCGAGGCGGGGGCGACGCGGCCGTTCGACATCGCGGGCTGGGGGGCGCTGGCGACGATCGGCGTCGGCGCCGTGGGCGCGGCGGCGGTACAGCGCTACCGCGTGGCGCGGGCGCGCGAGGTCGAGCGCGGCGCGCGCTAGACCCGGACGGCGCTGGGGATGAGCACGGTGTGGCGGCATGGGCGGTTCGCCCACGCCTCGCCCGCCGCGGCGGCGAGTGGGTCCAGCACGGCGAAGCCGAGCGTCACGGCGGCAGCCCCGAGCAGCGCCGACATCGAGAGCGCCAGCAGGTCGATGCTCTCCGCCTCGACGGCGCCCGAGGTGAGCCAGGCGTACGCGGCGACACCCGCGTAGGCGGTCGCGCGCAGGCCCGTGCTGATGCGGCGTGCCACGGCGCGACGCGCGCGCGTGCAGTCGCGATCGGCGAGTCCGTTGCGCGAGCGCCACGCCCACGTGCCCTCGGCGCGCGGCTGCCACTGTTCGGGGCGCTCGCCGTCGGCGGGTGCGAGCACCTGGGTGGCGGAGGCTGCGATCACCTCGTCGGCGATCAGGGCGGCGAGGTCGAGGTTGGCGCGGTAGTCGTCCGCGCCGAGGATGCCCGGCGCGTTCGCGAGCCGCGCCTCAACCAGCGGGACGCCCGAGGCGGCGACGAGGCGACGGTCGACGGAGCCCATCGCGACCGGGTCGTGCGTCGACCAGGCGTCGACCCAGCGCGTGCCTTCCGGCAGCGGGTCGCGCAGCAGCGTGCGGCGTCGCCAGCCGAGGGCGCGGTTCAACACGCCTCCGACGGTGATGAGCGTGACGGGCAGGCCGTACCGCGGCAGCGGGCGGTCGATCGCGGAGAGCGCCTGAGAGACCGTGACGTACGGGTTCTGCACCTCCGGCTGGAACGTGGGACGAGCGAGCGCACCCAGCGTCTCGTACGCGATCGCGGCGCCCAGCTCGAAGCCGACGATGGTGAGCGTGCGTGCGCTCTCGAGTTCCGCGGCGATGGCGGAGCCGACGGCCTCTTCGATCGCCGCGCCGCTCACGCGGTCGGTGGTGAAGGCGTGGGTGTCGAGCCAGCGCAGGCGGAGCACGCCGAGCACGCCTCGGCGCAACGCACCGACGCACGGCACCGCGAACGGCAGCAGCGCGAGTGCGAGGATCGCGGCGAGCAGCGCGGCCGCGAGCGCGAGCGTCGGCAGCCACACGAGCGCGAGCAGCAGTCGCAGCCAGCCGTTCCACACCGCGTGCTGCCACTCCGCGGTCGCGCCGGTCACGAGCCAGAGCGGGAGCGCGAGCAGCACGACCGGCGTGAGCACGCCCAGCAGCAGCACCGGCGCGAGCACGCCGAGCCACAGTGCGAGCAACAGCCGCAACGGCAGCGGCCACCGCGTGTCGAAGCGGTAGCGCCACGCCTGCGCCTCGGTCGCCGCCTCCGGGGCGAGCGCGAGCGCGCCGAGCGGGACGCCGAGGCCGGCGATCGCGCGCCAGGCGCGCCACGCCGGGTCGTACCAGCCGAGGTGATCGATGAGCGCGTCGGCGACGTTGCGGAGCGCGCGCCAGGTCACGGCGCGTTCGGAGGTGACGGTGTACTCGTCGTTCCAGCGCGCCTCGATGATGCGCCACTCGAAGGGGCGCGACTCGCCGGGGCGGTCGGGGTCGGGCAGGCGGCCGCTGAGGTCGAGGCGGGCAGGGCGCGGGCCACGGCGGATCGAGGAGGGCGCGAGCGTCAGCAGCTCGCCGCCGTTGGCCTCCAGCCAGCGCACCAGCGGCTCAGCGACGTCGTTGAGGAAGGCGCCCTGCGTGGCGCTCGCATCGGCGCCATGCACGAGCACGATCGTGTCGTGTGTCCCGGCCATGTGCGTGTCCAGCTCCCCCGCCGCACACGTACCGCCGAAGCCCGCACCGAAGCCGGTGCGGCACCCTCTACGGTAGCGTCAGCGGACGCCACTGACCATCGCATCGCCGGGTTGTGAGCCCGCGAGGCGGCCGAGCGCGCCCGTGGCCTCGGCGAAGTGCGGTGCGAAGGGCGCCATCGCGTCGTGGGTCAGCAGGTCGCGCGCGAAGCGCCGACCCAGCTCGCCGGGGTGGACGGTGGCGCGCGCCTCGCGGAAGCCGGCGGCGCGGAGCGCATCGACGAGTGCGGGCGTCGCCCAGCGGTGCAGCTCGACGAGGTTCGCGCGGGCGATGTGCGGCGCCAGCGCCTCGAGCATCGGCACGCCGAAGTCCGGTGCGAACAGCGTCTCACCGTAGGCGCGGCGACCCTCGGCGATCGCGAGCAGCGCCTGCGTGTGCGCCTGCTCGGCCTCCGCTGTCGCGTGGAGGACGAGGTTGTAGCGGCGCTCGGTCGGTGGGTCGGCGATGCGGCGGACGTACGTATAGATACGCGCGCTCGCGCCCCCTGCGGGCGCGCCTTCCCACAGCAGCACCGTCTCGAAGCCGCGCCCGGCGAGCCGCCAGTCCTGCGAGGAGGCGCGGAGCACGCCGCCGGGGCGCAGCACGCGCGCGCACTCGCGGAGCACGGCCTCCGGGTCGCTCGCCTCCTCGATCGAGGACGCGGCGGTGACGAGGTCGAACGTCGCATCCTCGAAGGGCAGGGCACCGCCGTCGCCGACCACGAAGCGCGCGTTGGTGAGGCCGAGGCGTACGGCGTTCGCCGTGCAGACCGCGACGCGCAGCGGCGAGGGGTCGACGCCCACGACCTCCAGGTCGGGGCGCGCGGCGGCGACGGGGAGCGCCGGCCAGCCGTCGCCGGGGCCGATGTCGAGGACGCGACGCGCACCCTCGGGCGCGTGCGCGACGTAGTCCGCGATGCGCGCGGCCTCGGCCCAGTGGGATTCGCTGAACGGGTCGTAGGGGACATCGACGAGCGGGAGCTGGCCGCCGCGCTGCTTCGGCATCAGCTCATACAGCCCGCGCGCGGAGTCGAGGCGCTCGATGTCGAGGTGGCCGAGCAGCCAGCGCTCGACCTCGGTCGGCTCGATGGGCATCGCTAGAAGGGGAGCCAGACGCCGGTGCGCACGCCGTGCTCCACGAAGTAGACGGCGAGCAGCACCGAGCCGACGGCGAGCCACTTCCAGTAGAAGCGTCCGGGGTCTTCCAGCATCGCTCGCTCCGTCCTCGTCTCGCCGCGTGCGGGCGAGGGTACGCGCGCGCCCGCCGACGCGGAAGCGCACCACGCGTTGACGTGCGGGGGAGTGAGGCATAGAACGGGCGGCATCGATGGTCGGACTGGAGCGAGGTGGGGCGCGATGAAGATCACGGCACTGCGGCAGCGCCGCGTCAGCGGCGTGCTGGCGTACGAGGGCGAGTTCCGCGAGGAGCGCCAGATCCGCCCGATCGACCTGTACGCGGGCACGGTGAACTTCGCCGCCGGTGGCCCGCCCGCCACGCCGAAGCTCGGCGAGGGCCGCTACCAGATGGAAGCGACCTTCCTCGAGATCGAGACGGACGAGGGTGTCACGGGTCGCGCCGGCACGATCGCGGGCGAGACCGCGCACACCATCGGCCAGTTCGAGTCGCTGCTGATCGGGCAGGACCCGTTCGCGATCGAGCTCCTGTGGGACGCGATGTACCGCGCCGTGCCGAACGCGCGGAAGGGCCCCGGCATGCTGGCGATGAGCGCCGTCGACAACGCGCTGTGGGACCTGAAGGGGCGCGCGCTCGGGCAGCCGGTGTGGCGCCTGCTGGGCGGGGCGACGCGCACCGAGGTGCCGATGTACGCCAGCACCCTCGGCTGGTCGCTGGAACCGGCGCGTGTGCGCGAGGTCGCGAAGGACTTCGTGCGCCAGGGCTATCGAGGCCAGAAATGGTTCTTCCGCTACGGCCCGCAGCACGGCCGCGAGGGCATGGCGAAGAACCTCGAACTCGTCGAGACGGTGCGCAACGCCGTCGGCCCCGACGTGGAGATCATGTTCGACGCGTGGAAGAGCTGGGATGTGCCGTACGCCGTCAGCATGGCGGAGCAGATGGTGGACTACGACGTGAAGTGGTTGGAGGAGCCGGTGCAGCCCGACCGGATCAACCAGTACGCCGCGATCCGCGAGCGCTCCCCGATCAAGATCGCCGGTGGCGAGGGCGAGTTCACGCGCTGGGGTGCCGCTGCGCTGCTGGAGGCCGACGCTGTCGACTTCATCCAGCCCGACATCTTCATCGCGGGTGGCATCTCCGAGCTGCAGAAGATCGCGGCGATCACCTCGGTCAGCCGTGGGGCGAAGCTGATGCCGCACGCGCGCGCCAATGTGAGCGTACACCTGGTCGCGGCGCAGTCGCCGGACGTCTGTCCGGAGATCGAGGACCTCGTGAAGTCCTCGATCAGCAACGAGTTCTTCCTCGCTGCCCCGCCGGAGCGGCGCAACGGGAACATCGTGCTGAACGACCAGCCGGGCCTTGGCATGGAACTCGACGCCGCGAAGATCGAGTCGGAGGAGGTGCTGCCGCTCCGCTAGCGACAGCATCGAGTGAGCCGCGCGAGGCGTATCAGCGCAGGAGCGCGGCGACCTCGGCGGCCAGCGGCAGCGATGCGGTGAGCCCCGGCGACTCGATGCCGCCGAGGTGCACGTAGCCGCGGTCGTGCCAGAGCAGGAAGTCCGCCTCGGCCTCGCCGGGGCCGGAGAGCTTCGGGCGGTAGCCGACCTGTCCGGGCGCGATCTCGTCCTCGCCCAGCGTCGGCAGCAGCCGCCGACCCGCCGCGAGGAACTCGGCGTGGCGCGTCGCGTCGCTGCGGTAGTCGAGCGGTGCGTCGGCATCGAGCCACGTCGTGTCGGGGCCGAGGTGGAACGCGCCGTCGATGTCGACCGTCAGGTGCACGCCCAGTCCCTCGAGGTTCGGGCGCGGCAGCGGGTAGACGAGGTGCGAGACGGCGCGCGCGTACTGCGGCGCGATCACGTCGAAGTACGCGCCGCGATTCACGTGCTGGCGCAGCCCCGGTACGCCCTCGTCGCCATCGAGCGGGTAGCCGAGGCTCGAGGCGAGTGCGGGCGCGCCGTGCCCCGCCGCGTTCACCAGCATGCTCGTGCGCAGCGTCGCGGGTGCGCCGTCCGGATCGCGGAGGTCGAGCCGGAACCCCTCGCTGTCGCGCGTTACGGCGAGCACCTCGTGGCGGTACGCGAACAGCACGTCGCACTCCCGCGCGACGGCTTCGAGCGAGCGCGCGTACCCCGCCTGATCGACGATCCCGGTCGAGGGTGAGAGCAGCGCCCCGGTCGCCGGGACGAGCGGTTCCATGTCGCGCGCCTCGGCGGTGGTGAGCGGGCGGATGCCCGGCACCTCGTTCGCGCGCGCCTGCGCGAGCACCGCGTCGAGCGCCTCCGGCGCGTCGCCGTCGAGCGCGACGATCAGCTTCCCGGTGCGGCGGTGCGCGACGCTGTGCGCCTCGCACCAGTCGTACATCGCGCGGTTGCCCGCGATGCAGAGGCGGTGCTTCAGCGAGCCGGTGCGGTAGTAGATGCCCGCGTGGATCACGCCGCTGTTGTGCGCCGTCGTCTCGCGGCCGAACGACTCATGGCGCTCGATGACGACGACCGAGTAGATACGTGCGAGCTCGACCGCGATCGCGAGGCCGACCGCGCCCGCGCCGACGATCGCAACATCGGCGTCGAGCGCGGCGCGTGAGATCACACCGCGCTCGCGATCTCGCCGCTGGTGGTGATCACGACATCGGCGTACTCGCCGCCCTCGACGGTCGCGCCGGGCGCGACGAGCGCGCGCTGCAGGCGCACGCCGCGCAGCGTGGCACCCTCGCCGACGACGACCTCGGGCCCGAGCGCGCAGTCGGTGATGCGCACGTCAGCGCCAAGGATGACCGGGCCGTTGAGCGCGGTGCGCTCGATCGACGCCTCATCGGCCTCGGAGATCGTGCCGTTGGTGAATGCGACCGGCGGCAGCTCCGCGAGCAGCGCCGACTGCGCGCCGAGCAGCCCGACGAGCGAGCCGCCGTCGAGCCAGCGCCCGTCGAACGTCGCGCCGCCGAGGTGCGCGCCCTCATCGAGCATGAGTCCGATCGTGCCGGTGAGGTCGGACTCGCCCTTCTTGTTGATCATCGGGTTCGTGCGCACACGCTCGACGGCCTCGGGCGCGAGCATCCACACGCCGACGCACGCGAGGTTGGAGCGCGGGTGCTCTGGCTTCTCCTCCAGCGCGACGATGCGCTCGCCCTCGACGACGGCGATGCCCATCTCCTTCGGGCGGTCGGTGATCGCCAGCGGCAGCCAGGCTGCGGCGCCGCTCGCCTGGAAGGCGGCGAACTGCTGCGGCAGGTTGCCGCCTCGGAGGATCGTGTCGACGGCGACCACGACGACGTCGCGACCGTCGAGCGCATCGCCGACGCAGGAGAGCGCGTCGCCGGGGCCGTTCGGCACCGGCTGCACGGCGATCGCCACCGTCGTGCCCTCGGGCGCGTGCTCGATCGCCGCCGGGCCGGTGCGCGGGTCGACGCCGCCGACGACGACGACGAGGTCGCGCAGCCCCATGCTCGCGAGCGTTTCGAGGCCGTACGCGACGAGCGGCCGGTTCAGCAGCGGGACGAGCGACTTCGGCAGATCGGGCGTGAGCGGGCGCAGCCGCGTGCCCATGCCGCCGGTGAGCAGCACGCCCAGCGGCGGCCTTCGCGTGGTGTCGGACGTGGTCACGGCGCGCATCCCCCCTGTGCCTCGCCGGTCGAGGCCGGGTCGAGTGTACCGGGGGGTGTCACGATGCGGGAGTGGGCCGCGCGCGGCTTCAGGGGTGTACGGAGGGGTGCGTTTGAGGGGGCGGCGGGGGCGCGGCACAATGGCGCACGTGACCTCGCCCCCCACTCCCTCGCGACCTCAGCCGATGCGCATCGAGCAGCCGTCGAGCGGCGCGCAGCTCGACGCGCTCTACCAGCTCGTACTGCTCGATGACGACGACCACTCGTACGAGTACGTGATCGAGATGCTGGGGCGCGTGCTTGGCTACGGACGGGAGAAGGCGTACGTCCTCGCCTGCATCGTGGATGCGGAGGGGCGCGTGACGCTGGAGACCGCGAGCCACGAGCAGGTGACGGGGCACCAGTCGCAGATCCACGCCTTCGGCCCCGACCCGCGCATCGAGCGCTGCAAGGGCGCGATGACCGCGCTGGTGGAGCGCGTGCCATGAGCCTTCCGCGCGCCGTAGATCGAGGCGAGCCGTTTAACCTCGCGGCCGCCTGCCTGCGCGCGCACGCGGAGGATGCCGCGAGCGCGGGCCGGCTCGCGTTCACGTTCGTCGACGGCGAGCGCGTCGAGCGCTGGACCTACGCCGAGGTCTGGGCGGAAGTGCAGCGCATCGCGCGCGGGCTGATTGCGCGCGGGCTCGAGCCGGGCGACCGCGTGCTCGTTCGGGTCCCGCATTCGCCTGCGTACGCGTTCGCGTTCTTCGGCGCGAACCTCGCGGGGCTCGTCCCGATCCCGGCCTCGCCGCAGCTCACCGACGAGGAGGCGCGCTTCCTGGCGGAGGACTCCGAGGCGTGCGCGCTGATCGCAACGCCACAGTCGCACCTCGGCGGCTTCGCGGGGCTGGTGCTGCTGCCCGATGACCTCGCGCGCCTCGATGGCCCGGGGCCGCTGCCGACGACGCACGCCGAGGATGCGGCGTACATGCTCTACACGTCTGGCACGACCGCGCGCCCGAAGGGCGTGCTGCACGCGCAGCGGGTCGTGCGTGCGCGCGACTGGATGCGCGGCGACGCGTGGGAGGGTCTGCGCGCGGACGACGTGACGCTGCATGCGGGCACCCTCAACTGGTCGTACACGATGGGCGTGGGGCTGATGGATCCGTGGCGTGCCGGCGCGCACGCGGTGCTCTGCGCGGGCGGTGTGGAGCCGGGGGCGTGGCCGGGGATCATCGAGCGGTTCGGCGTGACCGTGTTCGCGGCCGTGCCGACGGTGTACCGCCAGCTGCTCAAGTACGGTCGACCCGAGGATGCGAACCTGCACGCGCTACGCCACGGCCTCTGCGCCGGTGAGGCGCTGCCGCCCTCGGTCGCCGCGGAGTGGCGGGAGCGCGTCGGGCGGCCGCTGTACGAGTCGCTGGGCATGACCGAGGTCAGCACGTACATCTCGTGCGGGCCCGGCGTGCCGGTGCGCGCGGGATCGCCGGGGCGCCCGCAGCCCGGGCGGCGCGTCGCCGTGCTCGCGGAGGACGCCGAGGCGGGGGACGAGCCGCTGCCCTCGGGCGAGCCCGGTCTGCTCGCGGTGCACCGCTCCGATCCGGGGCTGATGCTCGGCTACTGGCGACGCCCCACTGAGGAGGCCGCGGCGTATCGCGGCGAATGGTTCACCGGCGGCGACCGCGTCGCGATCGACGCGGTCGGCTACGTCTGGTTCCACGGCCGCGCCGATGACGTCATCAAGTCGTTCGGCTACCGCCTCTCGCCTGTGGAGATCGAGGCTGCGCTCGCCTCGGCGCCGGGCGTGGCGGAGGTGGCGGTCGTCGGACGTGCGATCGATGCCGAGAAGACGCTCGTCACCGCCTGCGTCGTAACCGAGGGCGGCGCGGCGCTGGACGAGGCGGCGCTCCGCGCACACGCCTCGGCGCACCTCGCGGGCTACAAGCAGCCGCACGAGTACGTGCGCGTCGAGGTGCTGCCGCGTACCGCGAACGGCAAGGTGCAGCGGCGGGTGCTGCTGGCGCGGCTGCGCGGCGAGACGGACGAACGTTAGTCGAGGCGTCCCTCGGGCTGGGCCACCTCGACACCGACGAAGCGCAGCAACAGGTACCCGACGACGCCGGAGACCAGGGACGCCGCGAAGATGCCGACCTTCGCGCCGGTGAGCCTCGCCTCATCGGCGTAGGCGAGGTCGGCGACGAAGATCGCGACCGTGAAGCCGATGCCGGCAAGGACACCGACGCTCAGCACGCCTCGCCAGCCGACGCCTGCCGGGAACGCAGCGCCGAGGCGCAGCGCAAGCCAGGTGGCGACCACGATGCCGACGGGCTTGCCGAGCACGAGTCCGGCCACGACCCCCCACGCGATCGGCGACGCGGCTGCCTCGGTGAGCGCGCCACCGCGGAGGTCGACACCCGCGTTCGCCAGCGCGAAGAGCGGCACCACGAGGAACGCGACCCACGCGTTGAGCCCGTGCTCCAGCCGGTCGAGCGGCGGGATCGCACGCTCCAGCTGCTCGCGCATGTGCATGAGCCGCTCGATGCGGGACGCGCGCTGCTCTGCGCTCGCCCGCAGCGTGGCCGCGAGGTCGGCGGCGGTGCGCGCGAACTGGTCGGCGGGATGCCACGCCTCCCACGGCGTGAGCAGGCCGATCGCCACGCCCACGAGTGCCGGATGCACGCCCGACTCGTACGTCGCGAGCCACGTCGCCGCGCCGAGCACGAGGTACGCCGGCACGCTGCGCGCACGCAGCCGCGCCATCGTCGCGATCACGCCGAGCAGCACGAGCGCGATCGCCAGCGGCGCGAGGTGCAGTGGCCCGCCGTAGAACAGCGCGATCACCAGCGTCGCGCCGATGTCGTCGAAGATCGCGAGCGCGAGCAGGAACGCCTTCAGCCCCAGCGGCACGCGCGGCCCCAGCAGCGAGGCGACGCCCAGCGCGAACGCGATGTCGGTCGCCATCGGCACCGCCCAGCCGCCTCGGTCGCCGGGTGCGGTGGCAAGCGCCAGGAAGGCGAGCGCGGGCACCGCCATGCCGCCCGCAGCGGCGGCGGCGGGCAGCAGCGCCGTGCGCACGGTGCTCAGCTCGCCTACCGTCAGCTCACGCTTGATCTCGAGCCCGACGAGGAAGAAGAAGGAGACCATCAACGCGTCGTTGATCCAGAAGTGCAGTGAGCCGCCCAGCGTGAAATCGCCGAGCGTCAGCGTCAGCGGCATCTCGATCAGCGCGTGGTAGGCATCCGACCAGGGCGAGTTCGCCCACCCGAGCGCCACGAGCGCCGCGAGCAGCAGCACGATGCCGCCCGCGGCCTCCGTCCGGGTGAACTCCTGGAGCGGCAGCACGAGGCGGCGCAGACGTCGAGGTCGGGAAGGCGAGCGAGGTGGCATGGCACTCCGGTCACAACTGCCGCGCGAGGGTAGCAGAGACGGCACCCGCGCCGCCTCTGCCCGGCACGGAGTCGGAGCAGGCGACGCGATCCATCGCCGACTTCCTGCCGCCGTACGCCGTGGTGTTACATAACGATGACGTGAACAGCATGGATCACGTCATCCACGCACTGCTCTCGAGCGTCCCGGAGCTGACGCTGGAACGCGCCGTCGAGGTGATGATGGCCGCCCACAACCACGGGCAGGCCGAGGTGATTCGCTGCCCGCTGGAGCGCGCGGAGCTCTACCGCGACCGGCTGGAGTCGCACCACCTGACCGCGACGATCGAGCGGGCGTAGGGCGCTCCCGGGCGGCCTCCATCGCCTCTTCCTCGGCTCGTCGGGCTGTCCTATCCTTGCGGCCCGACCTCAATCCTCACGAACGCACGAGGTGAACATGTATCGAGCACAGATCGTCGGCGCGACCGGGTACGGCGGCCTCGGCATCCTGGAGCTGCTGCTGCAGCACCCGCAGTTCGAGATCTCCTCGCTGGTAGCGCGTGACGACGCCGGCAAGCGCATCGACGAGGTGTATCCGCACCTCGCCTCGCGCTGCGACCTCGTCGTGCAGGCGCCGGATCAGGCCAACATCGGCGCGGACTGCGACGTCGTCATCTTCTCGACGCCCGACCGGGTGGCGATGGGCTACGCCGTCGGGCTCGCCGACAAGGGCATCCGCTTCATCGACTACTCCGGCGACTTCCGCTTCGCCACCACCCAGCACTACGCCGAGTACGCGGCGGCGCACCCGGGCATCTCCGACCCGACGCACCAGGCAGAGGCGCTGCTGGGCAAGGCCGCGTACGGCGTGCCCGAGCTGTTCAGCGACCGCGTCACCGGCGCGACGATCGTCGGCAACCCGGGCTGCTTCGCGGCCGGCATGATCATCGGCCTGGCGCCGATGTTCGCCGACGGGCTGGTCGAGGACGGCCAGGTCATCGTCGACGCGCTCACCGGCTCCTCCGGCGCGGGCAAGAAGCCGGCGCCGCTGCAGCACCTCTCGCACCTCAACGACAACGTGGTGCCGTACCGCGTCTTCAGCCACCAGCACGTCACCGAGACCGAGCAGACGCTCGGCGCGCTGGCCGGGTCGAAGGCGACCGTGCACTTCGTGCCGCACCTGCTGGGCACCACGCGCGGCATCCTGTGCACGATGCACGTCGTGCTCTCGCGGCCGATCACGCGCGAGGCGATCCTCGACCGCTATCGCGAGTTCTACGCGGGGCAGCCGTTCGTGCGCGTGCTCAACACGCCGCCGACGCTGAAGGGCACCGCGGGGTCGAACTACTGCGACATCTCGGCCGTGGTCTCCCCGGACGGGCGGCGCGCCGTGATCATCTCGTCGATCGACAACCTCATGAAGGGGCAGAGCGGGACGGCGATGCAGAACATCAACCTGATGTTCGGCCTCGACCCGCGCGCGGGCCTGGAGCGGGGCCCCACGTACCCGTAGCACCGAGTCTCCGCACACATCCAACGAACGCGCCGCAGGGCGCGTTCGTTGCGTTCGCCTCGATCCGGGCCCCCGTGCGAGGTGGTGCGGGCAGGCAAACGCACGGCGGGGCGCCTGCGTTGTAGCAGCCGACACAGCGCCTCACCTGGAAGGAACACGAGATGCACTGGAGGAAGTTGCTCGCCCCGGCCGTGATCGCCGCCGCCGTTACGCTCGGCGGATCGTCGGTCGCGGGGGCGTCGAACATCGGCGGGCTTGGTTCGTATCGTCCGTTCGTGGCGCAGGCCACCGAGACGGCGACGGCGACCACCACGGCAACCGCGACCGCCACTGCCACTGAGACGGCCACGGCCACGGCCACGGCAACCGCCACCGCCACGAGCACGGCGACCGCGACCGCGACGGCGACCAGCACCGCCACGGCGACGCCGACCTCGACCCCCGGGGCGTGGGTGGAGACGCCCGAGGAGGCGTGCACCGGCACCCTCACCAACCCCGCGCTGGCGGTGCTCTGCCCGCTGTGGCAGGGCAACACGCTGCCGGAGCGCCAGCAGGCCATGCTGGGCAAGCTGATCGTGCGCATCGCGAACCAGGGCCTCACGCCGCCTCGTCACGACCACGACGACGACGAGGATCACGAGGACCGCGGGAAGCACCGCGGCGACCTGACCCGGGCACAGAAGCTGATCGAGGACTGCCGGAAGTACGTCGAGAAGCACCCCGAGATCGACAACCCGCACGCGCTCTTCTGCCACGAAGTCGTGGAGCGCGCCGCGAATGCGACTGCGACGCCGACCGCGACCGCCACGGTGACGACGACGGCACTCGCCTCGACGGCGACCATCGAGCAGCGCAAGCAGGAGCTGCGGGCCCGCATCGAGCAGCAGGAGCGGGGGCGCAAGATCGAGTTCGAGTCGCGCGGCC
This sequence comes from Dehalococcoidia bacterium, assembly GCA_041674885.1. Lineage (GTDB taxonomy): Bacteria > Chloroflexota > Dehalococcoidia > UBA2979 > UBA2979 > RH-chloro-G1. The sequence continues at coordinate 12,272 of JBAYUZ010000025.1, read as the reverse complement.
GCAGCAGCCAGGCCGGCGGCAAGCACTAGCCGGGAGTGAACCCTCTCACCGCAGGCGAGGCGTCCATGGCGACGCCTCGCCTGTCGGCCCACCTCGGCGTCCCGTATCGTGATCGGGAGCGGGGGCAGGCCGAACGTAACGGCGGAGGGCGTGGATCGTTGAGATCACTGGACGCCGAGGGCAACGCCGCCCGCGCTGATGCGCGGGACGAGCGCGCCGTCATCGACGGCCTGGTGCAGCGCGCGCAGCAGGGCGACTCGGATGCCTTCGGCGCGCTCTACGACCGCTACCAGCCGGAGATCCTGCGGTACCTGGTGAACCATGTGCGAGACGTCGCGACCGCCGAGGACCTGACGCAGCACGTGTTCCTGAAGGCCTGGCAGGCGATCCCCAGATATGAGCAGCGCAACGTGCCGTTCAAGTCCTGGCTCTACCGCATGGCACACAACCAGATGGTCGACCACTTCCGCACGCGCCGCGTCACCGTCGACCTGGACGGCATCGACCGGGCGGAGCCGCCCGAGGCGGAGAACGCCGTCATCGCCGGCGAGCTGCGGGCGACGCTGGAGCGCGGGTTGCAGCGCCTGAGCGGCGACCATCGCGAGGTGCTGGTGCTGCGCTTCCTCATGGAGAAGTCCGCGGCGGAGATCGGCGAGATCATGGGGCGCAAGGAGGTGACGGTGCGCGGCCTGCAGCTGCGCGCGCTCCGCGCGCTGCGCCGCGAGCTTGAGGCGATGGGAGGCGAGCTGTGAGCGCGCGACCGTCGTTCGAGGCCGTGCTGGACGAATGCATCGATGATCTGCGCGTCGGGCGGCGCACGCTCGTGGAGTGCCTGGCGCGCTGGCCGGAGCACGCGTCCGCACTGGAGCCGCTGCTGCGCACCGCCGTCGCCGCGCGTGGTCTCGCCGCCGCCGAACGGCCGCTGGATGCCGCACGCCGCGCCGAGTTCATGCGCGCGATCCGCACCACCCCGCAGCAGCGACGGCGTGGCCTGCTCGATGCGGTCGCGTCGGCGTTCGGCGCGTTGCTGCGACCGCGGCTGATGCTGGTGCCGGGGGCGATGGTGGTGGCGTTCGCGCTGCTGCTGCTCTTCGGCGGCGGCGTGCAGGCGCCGCGTGCCGAGGCGTCCTCGACGCTCACGGTGTTCTCCGGCGCGGTCGAGGCCGAGCGCGATGGTGCATGGTCGCCGCTGCCGGACGGCGCGGGGATCGCGACCGGGACACGGCTGCGCACCGACGGGAACGGTCGCGCGCTGCTCACCTTCGCCGACGGCTCCACCGTCGCGCTCGATCCCTCGAGCGAGCTGGTGATCGAGGTCGCGACGGTCGAGGGGCCGCGGCAGGTGCTGCTGCGCCAGGAGAGCGGGCGGCTGCTCCACCAGGTCGTCCCGGACGAGCGCCCCGGCGCCTCGTTTGCCGTGCGCACCGCGTCGGCGACCGTCTCGGCGCAGGGGACCGTGTTCGAGACGGTGATCGCCGATGATGAGATCGCGGTCAGCACCTCCGAGGGGCTGGTCGAGGTCGCCGCGGGCACGCAGCGCCTTGCGGTCGCCCCCGGCGAGTCCGCGAGCGTCGCGGGCGAGGTGGTGCGTGCGCTGCCCGCGGGCGGGCGCAGCGGTGTGAGCACGGCGCTCGTCATCGACGCCCCGTTCGCCGCCTCGGTGATCGGGCCGGAGGGGCGCGCGACCGGCGCGCTGCCCAGCGGCGTCGCGTTCCAGCAGATCCCCGGCGCGTTCAGCTCGAGCCCGGTCACGGGTACGCAGCGCATCCAGTTCACGAATGTGCGCCCCGGCGAGTACACGCTGCTGCTGCGCCGCACCGCCGAGGGCGGCGGCGAGGTGCGCCTGAGCGCCAGCGAGACGGAGCAGGCGGTCGAAGTCGGCGGCACGGACGGCGACGTATTGGCGCTGCGGCTCGTTATCACCTCGACGGGCGGCGCGGTGCGCGTGCAGCCCGTCGAGATTCCCGCGGTCGCCGCGCGCACCGTGCCGGTGCCGCAGGAGCGCGTGGTCGTGACTGACCGCGTGAAGGAGCGGATCGAGGAGCAGCGTCGCACCTCCTCGTCCGCCACGCCGGCGCGCACCGCGACGGTGACGCGCACCCCGGAGGCGACGGTGGCTGCCACGGCGACGCGTTCGCCCGCGACCGGCACGGCGATCGCGGTTCCGGCATCGGTGACGCCAGCCTCGACGGCGCGGCCCACCGTCAGCCCGACGCCGACGCGGACGCCCGAGCGTCGCCCGGAGCCGACGCGCACCATCATCGTGCCGACGCGCCCGCCAGCGACCATCGTGCCGGTGAAGCCGCGCCCGGTGATCATGGCGACGCCGACCGCGACGCCCAGGCCGACCGCAACGCCAACCGTGGCCACCAGCCCGCTGCGGGAGATCGAGGGGATCATCGAGAAGGTGCTGCCGGGCCGGACGCGCTGAGCCGCGGCCCGTACCGCTACGCCGATGGCGTGACCTTCGAGGCCGGCGGGAAGAGCGGCACCAGCGCCTTCACGACCTCGTGCGTGACGCCGGGGATGTCGGCCTGCGACACCGTGCGCACGGCGACGAGGCATGTCACCGCATCGGCGGTCACCGCCTGGAAGCGGATCAGCGGTGCGACGTCACCGAGGATGCGCGAGTCGCGCGCGGCGAGCGCGCGCAGCGCCTCGATCGCCACCCGCTCGGCGGCAGCGAGGTCGGTGGTGCGCGGGAGCGTGAGCGAGACGCTCGCGACGGTGGTGCCCGCGCCGTAGTTCGTCACCGTCGCCGCGGCCAGCGTCGCGTTCGGGATGATCACGAGCGTGTCGGTCTCGACCTCGCGGAGGCGCGTTGCGCGCCAGCCGATCTCCTCGACGCGCCCCGCAGGGCCGCCCTGGATCGCGATGTAGTCGCCGGTGCGGATCGAGGCGTCGGAGAGCACGTAGGAGCCGGCGAACAGGTTCGTGAGCAGCGGCTGCAGCGCGAGCGCGACCGCGATGCCGGAGATGCCGAGGCCGGCGAGCAGCGGGCTGATCGAGATGCCGAGCTGGTCGAGCACCAGCAGCACGCCGATCACGAGCGTCGCGATGTTCAGCGCGCGCCGACCGAGCGGGAGCACCTGCGCCGCGCGATCGACGACGCGGCCACCGCCTCGCTGTGTCCAGTCGAGCAGCGCCATCAGCAGCCGGTGCACAAGCCACACGCCGAGCGCGACGAGCGTCGCATCCTCGATGCGCGCGGCGAGGTCGGCGTACGCGTCGAGCGCGGGGACGAGGCGCGCCGCTGCGAACGCGACGGTTGCGAGCAGCATCAGCAGCAGCGGCAGCCCGACCGCGCCGATGACGACGCGCAGGGCGCTGCGACCGCGCTCGGCTGCCACGATCAGGCCTGCAGCGGCGGCACGCCGACGCTCTGCGCGGCGGCGGTGAGTTGGCGCCACGTCTCGTCATCGACGGGGATCGCGTCGGCGCGCGCGCGGCGGGCGTCGCGCTCCGGCTCGCCGGGCACGGTGATGTGGTCGACGCCCGGCGCGAACGGCGGCGACTGCACGTAGTCGATGATGCCGCCGAAGGAGGCGCGGAAGTCCTCCGGGTCGCGGAAGTGGGCGATGTCGATCGCCATCGTGAACAGGCCGTTGCCGCCGCGGGGGCCGCCGGGGCGGCTGGTGCCGGCCGGCGACAGCGCGCCCGCCAGCGCCTCTACCATCAGCGCGAGGCCGAAGCCCTTGTACGCCGACGCCCCGCCCATCGGCAGGATCGAGCCGGGCGAGGCGGCGTAGTACGCCTCGGCGTCGGTGATGGGGCGGCCCTCGGCGTCGATCGCCCAGCCCTCGCCCAGCGGCTGCTTCTTGTTGCGCGCGACGCGGATCTTGCCCTCGGCGACGACCGAGGTCGTCATGTCGAGCAGGAACGGTGAGTCGGGGTCTCCGGTCGGCACGCCGACGGCGATCGGATTCGGCGAGAGGCGGCGCTGCACGCCGCCCGGAGGCGACATCACCTGGCTGCCGCCGTGGTTGTTCACCATCGCGATGCCGAGCATCCCCTCGCGCAGCGCCTGCTCCGCATACGCGCCGAGGCGCCCGACGTGCCCGCAGTTGTGCGCGACGACGATGCCGACGCCGGTCGCGCGCGCCTTCACGATCGCCATCTCCGTCGCACGGTGGGCGACGACGGGCCCGAAGTTCCAGCCGCCATCGACGACCGCCGTCGTCTCGCCCTCGCGATCGACGACGAAGGGGGCACCCGGCTTCACGGTGCCGCCCGCGATGTCGCTCACGTAGCGCTCCACGCGGATCACGCCGTGCGAGTCGTGCCCGTACTGGTTCGCCTCGACGAGATGGTGCGCGACGGCTGCCGCGTCGTCGTCCGGCACCCCGGCGGCGACGAAGATGCGCGTGATGTAGTCGCGCAGGACGGCGGGGGCGAGGACGGGCATGCGTGGCTCCAGTGCTGGGTACGGCTCGACCGGCAGCATACCAACGGTGAGCGTGGCGGCGTACGCTCGATCGGCGCAAGGCGAGGTGAGGCGATGGCGTACTACGAACTGGTGGAGACGCCGCTGGGGCAGGTGTTCGTCGGCGGCTCGGCGGCGGGGCTGCACCGTATGGACTTCGTGACCGAGCGCCGCGACGAGGCGCACTACGTGGCGCGCCTCGAACGCGACGCGGGCGAGCCGGTGGTGCGCGACGCCGTGCAGGCACGCGCGGCGGTCGAGGCGGTGCGCGCCTACTTCAACGGCGTGCCCGGTGCGTTCGAGGCGCTGCCGCCGCTCGCGCCGCGCGGCACGGCGTTCCAGCTGGCGGTTTGGGAGACGCTGCGCGCGCTCGCCCCTGCACAGCTGACGACGTACGGCGCGATCGCGCAGGCGATCGGACGGCCCTCGGCGGCGCGTGCGGTCGGGCGCGCGGTCGGCACGAACCCGCTCGCGATCGTCGTGCCATGCCACCGCGTTGTGGGAGCGCACGGCGCGCTCACCGGCTACGCGAGCGGCCTCGATCGCAAGCGCTGGCTGCTCGCGCACGAGCGCATCGAAGTCGCGCAGGCGCTCGCCGCGGGCTAGCCGCCGAGCCTAGCCCGTCTTTCCAGACGCTCACGAACGGCAGTGAATGTCGTTACCAACTCGGCCATCCCCGCGTCGGCCGCCGGCAAGTCGGCGTCGCCACACCACGACCGGTAGTTCTGAAGGAACAAGCGGGCATTCGCGCGCAGTCTGCTCTTGTCCTCCTGGCTGGCGTCCTTCAGGTACGACTCGGCTGTTCGCACAAATGCGGTGGCCCGATGGCTCAGCCACTTCTCGTACAAAGCTGGGTCGTTGCTTGTCGAGACAAACATCCCGCCCATTCCGTGCCCGCCGATAACCGTGAACCGATAGACTTCGCTACCGCCCGAAGCGCTGATCACGCGGCACCTGAACTCCATCCGCGGAAGCACGTCGTTGGTCGCACGCACGTAAGTGGGAGACCGCGATCCTGCGCGCACGAGTTGGAAGAGGTTGTGCGGCACGTTCGTCTGCCTCGCCCTCCACAGTGAGATCAGCCCGGCGTTGCCGATTCCACCCTGTCCGATCCGTTGCGAGCGTATGAACTCGTGATCCTTCGGGATCACCTCGTTTGGGCCCAGCCATCCGGTGTAGTACGGGTCGTCTGTGAATCCGTGCCGCGCACGCTCCAGCCCCGATATCTCCTCGACCTGCACTTCGAATTCGTCCGGCTGGCCAATATTCGTAACCTGCAAGTACACGTAAGAGAAGTCTGCGACTTTCGGCTCCACCCGAATGCGAAGCCCCGCCCACGTAGCACCCGGACGCGTTAGGTAGGCCACACCAAGAGCGCCGAGTACAAGACCAGACGCGGCGGCAACCATGACCCATACGATCAGTGGGTTATTGCCTGCGATGACCTGGACGGCAGCAACCGTGCCGCCGAGAACGAGAGCTGAGAAGACAGAACCCGCCACGATGCGGGCGCTTCTATGGATATCGGCTCTACTCATTCCCCAAATCTACTTGAACGACCGGAGTGAAGTGCGAGTCCCGGGCTAGCCGCCGACGGTCGTGGCAGCCTCGACGTTCGCGGGGTAGGGGTAGAGCGTCGCCGCGTTCACGCGGTGCCCGACGTCCACGATGATCTCCAGATGCTCGCGTCGCAGATCGGCGGGGGAGCGCAGGCCGCAGGAGCGCACCACGGTCATCAGGTCTTCCTGCACGGCGTGGGCGTAGTTCGCGACACGCTCGCGCTTCTGTGACACGACCAGCCCGCGCTGCCGCCACTGGCTCTGCGTCGCGATGCCGCTGGGGCACTCGTTCGTGTGGCAGCTCAGCGCCTGGATGCAGCCGAGCGAGAACAGGAAGCCTCGGGCGATGTTCACGAGATCCGCGCCCAGCGCGATCGCGAAGGCGACATCGGCGCCGTTCGTCGCGCGGCCCGCGGCGATCAGCGTGATGCGGTCGCGCGCACCGTGGCGCCGATAGGCGTTGTCGGCGGCGACCACCGCGTCGCGCATCGGCAGGCCCATGTGGTCAGTGAGCGAGGGCGGCGCAGCGCCCGTCCCACCCTCGGAGCCGTCGAGCGAGAGGTAGTCGGGGCCGCGCCCGGTCGCGGCACGCTCGGCGGCGAGCGCATCGAGCAGCGACTCGTCGCCCACGACCAGCTTCAGCCCGACCGGCACGGGCACCGCCGCCTTCACCTGCTCGATGAACGCGATCATCGAGGGCACGTCGTTGAACTCCGCAAAGCGGTTCGGCTGCAGCGATGGCTTGCCGACGGGGATGCCACGGATGCCCGCGATCTCCGCCGTCACCTTGGCGCCAGGGAGGATGCCGCCCTTGCCGGGCTTCGCGCCCTGGCCCGCCTTCACCTCGATGGCACGCACCTGCGGCAGGTTGCCGATGCGCGCGAGCGCGTCCCAGTCGAGCTCGCCCGTCGCGGTGCGCGCTCCGTACTTCGCGGGGCCGAGCTGGAAGACGACATCGCCGCCGCCTTCGAGGTGGTGCGGGGCGAGGCCGCCCTCGCCGGTGTTGATGTAGCAGCCCGCCTCTGCGGCGCCGATCGAGAGCGCGCGGACGGCGGCGGCGGAGAGGGCGCCGAACGACATCGGCGCGATGTTGATACGCGAGCGCACGGGGAACGGCCGAGGCCGATCGGGGCCGATCACGCGCGGCGGGCCGGCGTCCGGCGCCTCGTCGTGGAGCGTGGCGAAGGTGGAGGGGAGGAAGTGGAACGCCCCCGGCTTCCACGTGTCGACCTGCGTCCCGAACCCGATCGAGGTGTCGACCTGCTTCGATGCCTGGTAGACCCACGCGCGCTGGGAGCGGCTGAACGGCCGCTCGTCCAGGTCGCTGGTGACGATGTACTGGCGCAGCTCCGGGCCGACCATCTCGACCAGGTAGCGCAGGCGGCCCAGCAGCGGGTAGACGCGGCGGATCGCGTGGCCGGTCTGCAGCATGTCCTGCACGGCCAGCAGCGCGAGCACCGCCAGCACGATCGCCGTGACCGTCAGCCAGTACGCCATCGGGAGTCCCTCCCGGACGATCGTGGGATCCGTCCCACGGTCAGCATCGACACAACGTGCGGCTTCGCGCAGTACAAGGCTATCGTGCGGACCACCCCGCGACGAGGGGCAGCAGCTCCGGCAGGCGGTCGATGGTCGCGTCGGGCGTGACCTCGTAGCCGGGAACGGCGGGGTTGCGGCGCAGCACCGCGCGCAGCCCGGCGCCCCGAGCGCCCGCGATGTCGTCGTAGGGGCGGTCGCCGACGAACACCGCCGAGGCGGGATCGGCGACCTCGAGCGCGTCGAGGGCGGCGCGGAACGCCTCCGGGTGCGGCTTCATCACCGGCATCTCGCACGTGTACAGCCGCGCGTCGATGAGGCTTGCGAGGCCGTCGCGCTCGAGGAAGCGCTCGTGGTAGTCCCGCGGCCAGTGCGTGTTGGAGAGCAGGCCGATGCGCAGGCCTCGATCCCGCAGCGCGCGCAGCACCGGCACGCAGTCGAGGTCGTGGCGGATGTGCGGCTCCCAGGCATCGAGGTACAGCCCCGCGGCCTCGGTGCGCACCGCCTCGGCGACGTCGCGGCCCAGCAGCGTCGTCGCCTCCGCCAGGATGTCGGCGAGCGTGCCGGAGTGCTGCCCGCTCGCGGCGCGCTCCCAGAACGCGGCCTCGACGGCAGCGAGGTGCATCGCGGTCTCCGCCTCGCGCTCGGGGTCGAGGTGCGCGGCGGCGCGCAGCCAGAGCTGCTCGAACTCGACGAGTGCGTACTCCGCGAGCGTGCCGCCCCAGTCGAAGATGACGGCCTGCACCGGCGCCCCGCCGTCGAGGCTCAACGACGTGCTCAGTGCGCGCCGTCCCACGTCATCTCGCCCGCCTCGATCGCCACGCTGAGGTGGTTCTCGGGCGGGGGGAGCGGGCATGACCAGCCGTCGTTGTAGGCGCAGTACGGGTTGTAGGCGTAGTTGAAGTCGAGCAGCAGCCGACCGTCGTCGAGGAAGTGGACGTCGAGGTAGCGACCGGCGCCATAGGTGTCGCCACCCGCGTTCGCGTCCTGGAACGGCAGGAACAGCTCACCGGTCATCGTGTCGCGGTAGACCGTCAGCGCCACCTCGCGGCCGTCGAGGGGGAAACGAACGCGCGCCCAGCGCGTGTAGAGCGCGGTGTGCCCCGTGCTCGTCTCCATCTCGATGACCTCGGCGTCGGGGAACACCTCGGGCGTCGCGCGGATCACGAGGTCGGGACGCTCCGGGTAGTAGCGGAGGCCGGCGAACGTCGCGCGCTGGGCCTCGGTCAGCGGCCCTTCGACGCGGAAGTAGTCGTCCTTGCCGGCACGGAACTCATCGAGGTCACTCATACGGTCATGGTAGCGCGTCGACCTGCGGGTTCGTGATCACCAACTCCGGGATCGGCCCGCGCCCGCTCCCGCGCGAGTTGATCGAGCGGCGGGCCGGCACCTGGTCGACGCGGTAGCCGGCGAACTCGTAGCCGCCGTGGATCCACGGGTGCGGCGAGTTCGAGACCAGCACGCGCACGCCACGCGCGGTCAGGTCATCGATGCAGCGCTTCAGCCGGATCTGCGCGTCGCGTCCGAAGTCCTGCTCCGTATAGGAGGTGAAGCTGGAGGTCGGCGACAGCGGGTGGAACGGCGGGTCGAAGTAGACGAAGTCGCCCCGTCGCGCGTCCGCGCACGCCGCCTCGAAGTCTCCGTGGCGCACCTCGACCGTCTGCAGCGCAGCCGAGGCGGCGCGGATCGCCTCCGCATCCAGGATGTGCGGGTTGCGGTAGCGGCCGTGCGGCACGTTGAACTCGCCGCGACGGTTCACGCGGTAGAGGCCGTTGAAGCAGGTCTTGTTCAGGAACAGCAGCCGCGCGGCGACGGCGAGCGGCTCGGCGGGGCGGTCTGCGCGCACCTCGTAGTACGCGGCCTCGCGCGCCTCGGTGTCGGCTTCGAGGTAGCGCGCGGCAAGCGGCGCGAGCGTCTCGATCAGCGCCTCCGGCGCGTCACGCACCACCTGGTAGGTGGTGACGAGGTCGAGGTTGAGGTCGTTGAGGACGGCGCGGCGCGGGCGGCGCTCCGGATCGGCCAGCAGCGCGAAGAAGAGCGCACCGCCGCCGATGAACGGCTCGTAGTACGTCTCGATGCCCGCCGGGACGCGTTCGAGCAGGGCGGGGAGCAGTTGGCTCTTGCCGCCGGCCCACTTCAGGAAGGGCCGCGGTGCGGTGATCCGTGCCGTGATGGTCATCGGCGGGCCCTGGGGGAGTCTGCCGCCCGAGTGTGGCCCGTGCCGCCGTCGAGGCGCAACCCGGGACGCTCGGAGCTGTTCGTTTCGGCCATGTTACGTGGACGGGAGATGCAACATGCCGGAAACATTCGCGTAAATCGAGCGAAACAGAGCGCAGGCAATCTCTCCTTCACCAAACGTGACAACCGTGTGAAGGAGGGGACATGGACACCGGAGACACGGCGTGGCTGCTGGTCAGCTCCGCACTGGTCCTGTTCATGACGCCCGGGCTCGCGTTCTTCTACGGCGGCATGGTCCGCGCGAAGAACACGCTGGGGATGCTCATGAAGAACTACGTCGCGATGGGCATCGTGACGGTGACATGGGTGCTGGTCGGCTACACGCTGGCCTTCGGCCCGGACATGGGTGGCGGGTTCCTCGGTGGACTCGATTACCTCGGCCTCAACGGCGTCGCGACGTCGATTGAGGGCGAGAAGGGCGCGATCCACGGGCTGACCGTCCCGGATGCGCTGTTCATGCTGTTCCAGATGATGTTCGCGATCATCACGCCCGCCCTGATCAGCGGCGCGATCGCGGAGCGCGTGAAGTTCACGACCTGGGCCGTGTTCGTCGCGCTCTGGTCGATCATCGTCTACGCGCCGATGGCGCACTGGGTGTGGATGCCCGATGGGTTCATCTTCAAGCTCGGCGCGCTGGACTTCGCGGGCGGCACCGTCGTGCACATCAACGCGGGCGCCGCGGCGCTGGCGATGGTGCTGGTGATCGGCCCACGCCTGGGCTTCCGCAAGGAGATCATCCGGCCGCACTCGCTGCCGCTCACGCTCCTCGGTGCCGGGATCCTGTGGTTCGGCTGGTTCGGGTTCAACGCCGGCTCCGCGCTGGCGGCGAACGGCATCGCGGTCAACGCGTTCATGACGACGCAGATCGCGGCTGCGGTCGCCGGCATGGCGTGGATCATGGCGGAGCAGGTCATGCACGGGAAGGCGACGACGCTCGGGTTCGCCTCGGGTGCGGTCGCGGGACTCGTGGCCATCACCCCCGGCGCCGGCTTCGTGGGGCCGATGGGTGCGATCGCGATCGGCCTGGCGGCAGGTGTCGTCTGCTTCGCGGCCCTGCAGATCAAGTTCATGTTCAACTTCGACGACGCGCTGGATGTCATCGCCGTCCACCTGGTCGGCGGCATCCTCGGCTCGCTGCTGGTCGGGGTGTTCGCCCAGACGAGCGTGAACCCGGCGGTGACCTCGCAGGGGCTGCTGTTCGGCGGCGGTGTCACGCTGCTGGTGAACCAGGCGATCGCCGTGGTGGTCGCCCTGGTCTTCTCCTTCGTCGTCTCGTTCGTCCTCCTGAAGCTCCTCGATGCCACAATGGGGCTGCGCGTCAGCGCCGCCGACGAGCAGCGAGGGTTGGACCTGGTGCTCCACGAGGAGCAGTCCTACGTGATGGAGTAAGGCAGAGCCATGAAGATGATCGTTGCCTACATCAACCCATTTGCGCTCGGCGACGTCCGGGACGCGCTGAAGGACGCCGGCGTCAGCGGGCTCTCCGTCAGCAACATCCAGGGCTTCGGGCGGCAGGCCGGTCACACCGAGACCTACCGCGGCGCCGAGTACGAGGTCGACTTCGTGCCGAAGGTGCGCATTGAGGTGCTGGTCGACGACACGCTCGCCCCGACCGTGATCTCGGCGATCGAGACCACGGCCCGCAGCGGTTCCATCGGCGACGGGAAGATCGCCGTGCTCCCGGTGGAGGATGTGATCCGCATCCGCACCGGCGAGCGCGGTCGGGACGCCCTCTAGCCTGCGATAGGGGCGAGCGCGATGAACGTCCCGATGGCGCTCGCACCGTTCATGGAGGCGCGCACGGAGCAATCCGTGCGCGCCTCCGCACGCTTCGGCCTGCAGGCGGCCGAAGAACTTGCCGACCACCTGGACGCCGCAGTGCGGGAGCTGGCGGCGCCGGTCGCGGGGCAGTCGCTCGCGTTCGTCGCGCTCGGCTCCTACGGGCGGCGTGAGCTGTGCCGCCACTCCGACATCGACATCATGCTGCTCGCCTCGGGCGAGTTCTCGGACGGCGTGCACGCGGTGCTGTACCCGCTGTGGGACACCGGCGTGAAGGTCGGCCACTCCGTGCGCACCGTGGAGGACGCAGTCGCGAACGCCGAGGCGAACGTGGAGACGCTCACCTCGCTGCTGGACGCACGGCTGATCGCCGGCGACGTCGCGCTGTACGAGCGCTTCCTGGTGGCGCGGCGACGGCTGGTGCAGCGCCAGCGCGCGGGCATGGTCGAGGAACTGCGCCACCGCTACGCCGACCTCGTCGAGCATGAGCCGTGGCAACTGGGCCAACCCGACCTGAAGACGAGCCGCGGCGGGCTGCGCTCGCTGCAGGCGTGCGTGTGGGTGGAGCAGGCCTCCGCGATCGCCGAGGATCGCGCGCCCGCCTCGATCCCCCCGGCGCTCAAGGCGGCGTACGAGACGGTGCTGCGCACCCGCGCCGCGCTCCACGCGCTCACGGAGCGCCCGAACGACCGCCTCCGCCTCGACCTCATCGATGGCGTCGCGGAGATCCTCGGCGT
>JBAYUZ010000024.1:0-25548 GCA_041674885.1 Dehalococcoidia bacterium | reverse complement strand
GGGATGAACACGCCGAGGCCGATCCCGAGCACGCCGAGCCAGAGCGCGACCACACCCAGCCCGTCGTCGGCGCCCACCGTGACGACGAGCGCGGTGAGCGCCAGCGCCGCCAGCACACCACCCGCCAGCGCGCGCGTCCGCGTGCTCACCCCGCCCAGCAGGCGACTCCCCGCCACGGCCGCGATCGCGAACCCCGCCGGCAGCGCGCTGATCGCGAGGCCGACGCGCGTGCTCACCTCGCCTGCCGCGAACACCTGTGGGAACAACGTGAGCGGGCCGAACAGCACGAGATATGCACCCATCGCGCCGACCAGCCCCACCGAGACCGCGGGCGGCCGCACGACGCCCAGGTCGACCAGCGGACTGCGCGCACGCCGCTCGCGCAGGACGAATGCGCCGGCCGCGACCGTCGAGACAACGACGAGTGCAGCCACCTCGGCCGGCGCGGCGCCCAGCCCCGACGCCGCCGACAACGCCAGCAGGAACGCCGTCGAGGCGCCTGCCAGCAGCGCGAGGCCCGGCCAGTCGAACGCACCCACCGGCGTGCGCTCGCGCGTCCTCGGCAGCAGGTAGTGGCCAGCGACGAGGGCGACGAGGCCGACCGGCACGTTCACCCAGAACACCCACTGCCAGCCCGCCGCCGCGACGAGCACGCCGCCGACGGTCGGGCCGAGCGCGAGCCCGAGCGCCTGCGCGGCCGCCTGCACGCTGAGCGCGTCGCGCATGCGCTCGCGCGGCACGCTGGTCACGACCAGCGCGATGCTGTTCGCCTGCAGCAGCGCGGCGCCGACCGCCTGCGCGACGCGGAACGCGATCAGCAGCGGCAGCGACGGCGACAGCGCGCATGCCGCCGACGCGGCGGTGAAGATCACGAAGCCGTAGAGGTACATGAGCTTGCGGCCGATGGCGTCCGAGAGCCGCCCCGCCGCCGCCACGAGCCCGACCAGCGTCAGCAGGTAGGAGAGCGAGATCCACTCGACGGCGGCGAGGGGGGCACGGAACTCCGCCTGCACGGTGGGGAAGGTCAGCGTCACGATGCTGGCATCGAGCTGGCCCATGAAGGCGCCCATGCAGACCGTGCCGACGGCGAGCCAGCCGGCGAGGCGGTGCTCGCGGATCGCGGAGGGGCGTGCGTGCTCGACCAGCAGCGCGCGTCCGATCACGCCTCGCCCACCTCGCCTGCCTCGGTGCGGCGAGGTTCGCCGGTGGCGTCGCCGGCGGAGGGCCAGTCGGCCACGAAGACGAAGCGGTCGCCCCGCACGATGCTCTGGCGGTACTCGACGGGGCGGTCGAGGTGGAAGCCAATGCGCTCGACGCGCAGCACGGCCTCGCCGGGCGGCATGCGGAGCAGTCCCCGCTCGTACTCGGAGGGCATCGAGGCGTGGATGCGCTCCTGTGCGCTCGTGACGCGCAGGTTCAGCCGCGTGTCCAGCAACTCGTAGACGGACTGCTCGCGCAGCTGCTCGCGGAAGAGCGCGCGCCCCACCCGCGGCTCGTACCACGACCGCACCAGCATTAGCGGCTCGTCGTCGACGATGCGCAGCCGCTCCAGCGCCGCGACCGGTTCGCTCAACGCCAGGCGCAGCGCGCGCGCCGCCGTCTCCTGCACCTCGAACCCCTGCGTCAGCACGTCCATGTGCTCGCGCTCGCCGTAGCGGCGCACGGCCGGGGCGATGCTGTACATCGTCCCCAGCGGCTGCTCCAGCGGTGGCCGCGCGATGAACGTCCCGGCCCCTCGACGCCGCTCGATGAGGCCGTGTGCGCGCAGCTCGCGCAGCGCCTCACGGACCGTGTGGCGGCTCACGCCGAAGCGCTCCACCAGCCCCTGCTCCGTCGGGAACGAGGTCAGCGCGCCGCTCTCCACCTCGCGCTTGAGCACGGAGAAGAGCTGTCGCCAGAGCGGCACCTGGATGCGGCGGTCGAGCATCGGGGACTCCCTCGCCTCGATTGTACGTACAACTCGCAGACGATGCCGTACGGACAACGGGCCAAAGCGTCGCCTGGACTGGCGTGGAATCGAGTGCGACCGGACAACTTCGGCTCGGTCACCGGGCGTACGATGCCCTGAGCCACCGTCGCGCCAGGAGGTTCCACCTGATGAGTCCCGTGAGCGTTCGCTACATCGTCCACAACGTGGACGCCGTGCTCCCCTTCTACACCGACCTGCTCGGCTTCACCGTCGACATGCACCCCGCCCCCGGCTTCGCCGCGATCAGCCGAGGCGACCTGCGGCTGCTGCTCAACCAGCCGGGCGCCGGTGGGGCGGGCCAGACCCTCGGCGAGCGGGTACCCGCGCCGGGTGGCTGGAACCGCGTGCAGTTGGAGTTCAGCGACCTCGATGCCGTGCACGCGCGCCTGTCCGAGGCGGGCTGCACCTTCCGCAGCGAGATCGTGCAGGGCAACGGCGGCCGCCAGGTGCTGGTCGAGGACCCTTCCGGCAACGCGATCGAGCTGTTCGAGCCGGGCCAGCGGCGGGGCTAGTCCGCCGCGCGCTCCACGGGGATCCACAGCTCCGCATCGGCGTGTGTCCCGTCGCCGGACAGCACGGTGCGGAGCAACTCCGGGCCTCGACGGCTGCGGTAAGGGTTCGACGGGAACCACTGCGTGTAGACGTCCCGCCAGAGGTACTGGATCGCCTGCGGGAACTCCCCGGACGACGTGAACACCACCCACGTGCCCGCCTCGACTGGCAGCACGTCCCAGGTGTCGCCGGTCGGCACCGGCGCGATACGTGCCGCACCGTGGTAGTAGTCGAACTCGCTGCCCTCCGCGCGATCCTCGGCGAGCGCGGAGGTGACGCCGAGCACGCCTGCGGGCTCGCGGTCCGAGAGCGCACCGATGCGCGCGATCTGCTCGGCGCCCAGCCCACGGATGAAGGCCACCAGCGCCGGATTCATCCCCTCGTACACAACGGGCACGCGCGCGTGGCGCCCGACGATCTGGAACGCCTCCGACTGCACGATGCGGTACTCCATGACGCTGCTCCCCTCCACCACCAGCCGGAACGAGATGCGGGGCTGCGCGCGCAGGACGGCACCCGCCTGCCGCGCCTCGCTGGGCGCGATGCCGTGGAGCGCGCGGAATGCCCGCGCGAACGCCTCGCCTGAGCCGTATCCGGCGCGCTGTGCGACATCCAGGAGCGACCGCTCGCCCGACGCGACCTCGGCGGCCGCCACGGTGAGCCGCCTCCGGCGCACGTACTCCCCGAGTGGCATCCCGGCCAGCACGGAGAACATGCGCCGGTAGTGGTACTCCGAGGTCGCGGCGATGCGCGCGAGCACCTCGACCACCACCTCCTCGTCGAGGTGCTGCTCCAGGTGGTCCAGCGACTCGTTCAGGCGTTCCAGCATCGTTCGCCCCTTCACCGGCAGACTACGGGGCACCGCGCCACGCCACCCGACACTCGCGAGTCGGCTTCGGTGGGGTGGCGTCCGAGTCAGGGAAGCCCCGCGGTTGACGGCCTCCCACGCCAGCGGCAATACTGTCCTCGTTATGGCATACATCTCGATCCGCTCGAACGCCGCTCTGACCGCTCGCACCGCCGAGTTGGGTCGCGCGCTCGTACTCGTACTTACGTAGGCGGCGCGTGCGGCACGGCCGCGCTCGTCGCCTACCCTCTCGGCCCGCCTGTGCGGGCCGTTTGCATGCCTGAGGGCCTGCACCCACCCGGAGCACCGACCAGCACCACCCGCCGAGGCACGACCCGGCGCGACGACACAGGAGACCGGCCATGCAGATGAGCGGCGCAGATATCGTCCTCGAAAGCCTCAAGAAGCTCGGCATCGACACCGTGTTCGGGTACCCCGGAGGCGTCGTGCTGCCGCTGTACGACCGCTTCCCGTACCACCCGGAGGTGCGCCACATCCTGGTGCGCCACGAGCAGGCCGGCGGCCACGCCGCGGACGGCTACGCGCGGGCGTCCGGCAAGCTCGGCTGCGCGCTGGCGACCTCGGGCCCCGGCGCCACGAACCTGGTGACCGCGATCGCGACGGCCTCGATGGACTCGGTGCCGACGCTGTTCATCACGGGCAACGTCGCGCGGAGCCTGCTGGGCAAGGACGGCTTCCAGGAGGCCGACATCACCGGCATCACGACGCCGATCGTGAAGCACAACTACCTGGTCATGCGCGCCGAAGACCTCGCCTACACCTTTGCGGAGGCGGCCTACATCGCCACGACCGGTCGGCCCGGGCCGGTGCACATCGACATCCCGAAGGACGTCTTCACCGACCTCGCGGAGTTCGAGTGGCCGGAGCACGTCGCGATCCGCGGCTACAGCCCCTCCCCGCGCATCGAGCCCGCGCAGATCAGCACCGCCACCGCGATCATCGACGCCGCCGAGCGGCCGGTCATCATCGCGGGGCACGGCGTCATCCTCTCCCGCGCGCACGAGGAGCTGAAGGCGTTCGCGGAGAAGACCGGCATCCCGGTGCTGAACACGCTGCTCGGCCTCGGCTCGATTCCGCGCGACCACGCGCTCTCCTACGGCATGCTGGGCATGCACGGCTCGTACGAGGCGAACCACGCCGCATCGACTGCTGATGTCGTCATCGGCATCGGCAACCGCATGGACGACCGCGCGCTGGGGCGCTTCGCGGACTTCAACCCGACGGCGAAGATCGTCCACATCGACATCGACGCCGCCGAGCACGGGAAGAACATCACGACGCACGCGCCGGTGCTCGGCGACGCGAAGCACGCGTTGTCGGCGCTCATCCCGGCCGTCCGCCAGAACACCCACACCGAGTGGCTGCGCTGGATCGACGACACCCGCGCCGAGCACTCGCACTCGATGGCGATCCCCTCGGGGCCCGCGCTCTCCGTGCAGTACATCTGCCAGCGCATCTCAGAGGTGAACAGCGACGACGTGGTGATCGTCACGGACGTCGGCCAGCACCAGATGTGGGCCGTGCAACACGTGAAGTTCACGTTCCCGCACCAGCTCATCACCTCGGGCGGCCTGGGCACGATGGGCTTCGCCGCCCCCGCCGCGATGGGCGCGCAGGTCGCGCAGCCGAAGAGCCCCGTCTGGGCGATCGCCGGCGACGGCGGCTTCCAGATGAACATGCAGGAGCTGGCCACGATGGTGGACGAGCACCTGCCGGTGAAGATCGCGATCATGAACAACGGCTACCTGGGCATGGTTCGCCAGTGGCAGGAGCTCTTCTACAAGGACAACTACGTCTCTGTGGAGATCTCCCAGCCCGACTTCGTGAAGATCGCAGACGCCTACGGCATCCTCGCCTACCGCGTCACCGACCCCTCCGAGGTGGACGAGGCGATCCGCCGCGCGAACGCGCACCCCGGCCCGGTGCTCATCGACTTCCGCGTGGAGCCGGAGGGCAACGTCTGGCCGATGGTGCCCGCGGGCGCCTCGCTCAGCGAGACGGTCGAGGCACCCCGTGTGTCGCAGGAGGTGACCCGATGAAGCACACCGTCGTCGCGCTGGTCGAAGACCGCCCGGGCGTCCTGAATCGCGTCGCCTCGCTGTTCCGCCGCCGCGGCTTCAACATCGAGTCGCTCGCCGTCGGCAACACCGAGGAGACCGGCGTCTCCCGCATGACCATCGTCCTGGACGGCGCCGAGGGCATCGTCGAGCAGGTGGAAAAGCAGCTCTACAAGCTCATCGACGTGATCCGCGTCGCCGACCTCACCTCCGCCGAGGCGGTGGTGCGAGAGCTGGCGCTGGTGAAGATCGCCTGCCCGACGGAGCAGCGCGCCGAACTGCTGGACCTCATCGGCATCTTCCGCGCCCACGTCGTGGACGTCGGCCCGACCCACCTCGTCGCCGAGCTGTCGGCGGAAGCGGACCGGATGGACGCCTTCCTGGAGAACATCCGCCCCTACGGCGTGCTGGAGATGGTGCGCACGGGCCGCATCGGCATGATCCGGGGCGCGGCCACCACGGCCGTCCACGAGACCGAGCCGGAGGACGTGGAGCGCTTCCACATGGAGTCGGGGCGGCTGCCGGAAGGCGAACTGCCGTTCGTGAGCGACTGAGCGAGCAACCGGGAACCGCCGCGCGGGTGCCGTGGAGGCGTCCAGCGCGGTAGCATCCGCAAACTGCCGTCGGGCAGGCTGCATATCGACATCGAGAAGGGGCTGGGGCGTTGGCAAAGATCTATTACGAGAAGGACGCGGACCTCGGCCTGCTGAAGGACAAGCGGATCGGCGTGATCGGGTACGGCTCGCAGGGCCACGCCCACGCGCAGAACCTGCACGACTCCGGGCTGAACGTCTCGGTCGGCCTCTACCCCGGCTCGCCCTCGTGGGCGAAGGCGCAGGCCGCCGGCCTCCAGGTCGGCACGGTCGATGACGTCGCGCGCGACTCCGACGTGATCATGATGCTGGTCCCCGACCAGATCACCCGCCGCGTCTACGAGGAGCACGTCGCGCCGCACATGACCGCGGGCAAGACGCTCATGTTCGCGCACGGCTTCAGCATCCACTTCAACCAGATCGTCGCGCCCGAGGGCGTGGATGTATCGATGATCGCGCCGAAGGGCCCCGGCCACCTCGTGCGCCGCGTGTACACCGAGGGCGGTGGCGTCCCGGCACTGGTCGCCATCCACCAGGACGCGACCGAGACCGCGATGCAGACCGCGCTGGCCTACGGCAAGGGCATCGGCGCCGCGCGCTCCGGCATCCTGGAGACGACGTTCCGCGAGGAGACCGAGACCGACCTCTTCGGTGAGCAGGTCATCCTCTGCGGCGGCCTCACGAGCCTCATCAAGGCGGCGTTCGAGACACTGTGCGAGGCCGGCTACCAGCCGGAGTCGGCGTACTTCGAGACGTTCCACGAGGTGAAGCTCATCGTCGACCTCATGTACGAGGGCGGCATGGAGTACATGCGCTACTCGGTGTCCGACACGGCGGAGTACGGCGACTACACCCGCGGCCCGCGCGTCATCGACGCCGGTGTGAAGCAGCGGATGCGCCAGATCCTGGACGAGATCCAGCAGGGCGCCTTCGCCCGCGAGTGGATCCTGGAGAACCAGGCCGGTCGCCCCAACTTCCTCGCGCTGCGCCGCCTGAACGCGGAGCACCCGGTGGAGCAGGTCGGCAAGGAAGTCCGGGCGATGATGTCCTGGCTGAACAAGAAGTAATGACGCACGCATCCAGCCGCAGCGAGGCGCGATGTGCGCACGCGGTATCCGTACCCACGTACGGCTGGATGAGCACGCCCGCGGCCGCCACTCTGTGGCGGCCGCTTTCGCGTCTCGGCTCGCTCGCGACCCTCGCCGGACTCGCGCTTCCTCGGCCCTCCTCCGCTCGTTGCGAGCGGATGGGAGGGCGAGCCGCCATCGACCACCACGCGCCGCATCGGACGCGGCGCATCGAGACCACGAGGGAACCCCAGTGACCGAGAAGCTCTACATCTTTGACACTACCCTGCGCGACGGCGAGCAGTCCGCCGGCGTCGGCTTCACCATTGAGGACAAGCTCGAGATCGCCCGTGCGCTGGCGCGCATGAACGTCGACATCATCGAGGCGGGCTTCCCGTTCTCATCGCCCGGCGACCTGGAGGCCGTCTCCTTGATCGCCCGCGAGGTGAAGGGGCCGATCATCGCCGGCCTCGCCCGCGCGAATAACGCCGACATCGACGCCTGCTGGCAGGCGGTGCAGAAGGCGGAGACGCCGCGCATCCACGTCTTCATCTCGACCTCGGACGTGCACATGGCGCACCAGCTGCGCAAGAACAAGGAAGACGTGATCGAGATGGTGCGCTCCGCCGTCTCCCGCGCCGCGTCGTACACCTCGGATGTCGAGTTCTCGCCGATGGACGCCTCGCGCTCCGACCGCGAGTTCGTGTTCCAGGTGCTCGAGGCCGCGATCGAAGAGGGCGCGACCACCATCAACATCCCTGACACCGTGGGCTATGCGATCCCCGACGAGTTCGGCAAGCTCGTCGCCGAGATCCGCAACCGCGTGAAGGGCGTCGAGAAGACGCGTATCTCGGTGCACTGCCACAACGACCTCGGCATGGCGACCTCCAACGCGCTCGCGGGCGTGCTGAACGGCGCGCGGCAGGTCGAGGGTGCGATCAACGGCATCGGTGAGCGCGCCGGCAACACGGCCATCGAAGAGGTGATCATGGCGGTGCGCACGCGCCCCGATTACCTCGGCGTCCACACCGACGTGAACACGCGCGAGATCTACGCGGCGAGCCGCCTGGTGGAGCGCGTCTCCGGCATGGCGATCCAGTCGAACAAGGCGATCGTCGGCAAGAACGCCTTCCGCCACTCCTCCGGCATCCACCAGGACGGCGTCCTGAAGATGCGCGAGACATACGAGATCATCAATCCGGCCGACGTCGGCGCGCCGACCACGGGCGGCATCGTCCTCACGAAGGTGTCGGGCCGTCACGGCCTGCGCGCGCGGCTGGAGGAGCTTGGCGCCTCGCTGTCCGACGCAGAGTTCGAGCGCGTCTACGAGGCCTTCAAGGAGGTCGCCGACCGCCGCGACGAGGTGGACGACCGCGATCTGGAGGCGATCCTCGCGGAGCAGACCTCGATGCAGGTCGCGGAGCAGTGGACGCTCGACCTCGTGCAGGTGTCGGCGGGCGACCACTCCGCGCCGACGGCCACCGTGCGGGTGATCGGGCCCGACGGCACGGTGCACGAGGACGCGGCCATCGGCTCCGGCCCGGTCGACGCCATCTACCGCGCGATCAACCGCGTGATGAATGTGAAGAACCAGCTCACCGAGTTCTCGGTGAAGTCGGTCACCGAGGGCATCGACGCGCAGGGCGAGGTCACGATCCGCATCGAGGCCGACGGCGGCGCGTACACTGGCCGCGCGGCCGACACGGACATCCTCGTGGCCAGCGCTCGCGCCTACCTGCACGCGCTGAACCGCTACCTGAACACCACCGCGCCGCGCTCCGCCTGACGGATCGCACCGCGACCGACACACCATCAAGCCGGGGACACAGCAGGGGGATACATGCCGAAGACACTGACCGAGAAGATCTGGGAGCAGCACCTGGTGCGCCAGGAGGCGGGCCAGCCCGACCTGCTCTACATCGACCTGCACCTGGTGCACGAGGTGACCTCGCCGCAGGCGTTCGAGTCGCTGCGCATGACCGGCCGCACGGTCCGTCGCCCCGACCTCACCGTCTCGACGGTCGACCACAACGTGCCGACCATCGGCCGCGAGCTGCCGAACCCGGACCCGCTGTCCGCGCAGCAGATCGACACGCTGCGCGCCAACTGCAACGAGTTCGGCATCCCGCTGTATGACGTCTTCGACGCCCGCCAGGGCATCGTCCACGTCATCGGCCCGGAGCAGGGGCTCACGCAGCCCGGCATGATCATCGTCTGCGGCGACTCGCACACGGCGACGCACGGCGCGTTCGGCGCGCTCGCGTTCGGCATCGGCACGTCCGAGGTCGAGCACGTGCTGGCGACCCAGACGCTGCTCCAGCAGCCGCCGAAGACGATGGCCGTCGAGGTCAACGGCACGCTGCGCCCGGGTGTCACCGCGAAGGACGTGATCCTCGCGATCATCCGCAAGATCGGCGTCGACGGCGGCATCGGTCACGTCATCGAGTACCGCGGCGAAGTCATCCGCAACCTCTCGATGGAAGGCCGGATGACCATCTGCAACATGTCGATCGAGGGTGGCGCTCGCGCCGGCCTCGTCGCCCCGGACGAGACGACGTTCGCCTACCTCAAGGGCCGTCACCACGCGCCGCAGGGCGAGGCGTGGGAGCAGGCGGTCGCGGCTTGGAAGCAGCTCCCGACCGACGAGGGCGCGACCTTCGACAAGGTCGTGACGCTCGACGGCTCCGAGATCGAGCCGCACGTCACCTGGGGTACGACCCCGGCGCAGTCCGTGCCGATCTCGGGCGTTGTCCCGAACCCGGAGGAGGCGTCCAGCCCCTCGGCGCAGGAGACCGCGCGCCGCGCGCTCTCGTACATGGACCTGCAGGCGGGCACCCGCATCCAGGACATCAAGATCGACCGCGTGTTCCTCGGCTCTTGCACGAACAGCCGGATCGAGGACCTGCGCGCCGCCGCGAAGATCGTGCAGGGCCAGAAGGTCGCCTCCACCGTCCGCGCGATGGTGGTCCCGGGCTCCGGCCTGGTGAAGATGCAGGCGGAGCGCGAGGGGCTGGACGTCATCTTCAAGGACGCCGGCTTCGAGTGGCGCGACGCGGGCTGCTCGATGTGCCTGGGCATGAACCCCGACATCCTGCTCCCCGGTGAGCGCTGCGCCAGCACCTCGAACCGCAACTTCGAGGGTCGGCAGGGCGCGGGCGGCCGCACGCACCTCGTGAGCCCGGAGATGGCGGTGGCGGCGGCGATCGCCGGCCACTTCGTCGACGTGCGCGACATCGTCGGCAAGTAGCAGGGCGAGAAGGAGACAGGCGATGGAGAAGGTTCACGACATCATCGGCAACGCCATCCCGCTCAACCGCGCGGATGTCGACACCGACCAGATCATGCCGAAGCAGTTCCTGAAGCGCATCGAGCGCTCCGGGTTCGGCCCGTTCACGTTCTTCGACTGGCGGAAGGATCCGGACTTCGTCCTGAACAACCCCGCCTATGCGAACGCCCCGATCCTCCTGGCGCAGCAGAACTTCGGCTGCGGCTCCTCGCGCGAGCACGCGCCGTGGGGGCTGGAGGACATGGGCGTGAAGGCGATCATCGCGCCGTCGTTCGGAGACATCTTCCGCAACAACTGCTCGAAGCTCGGCCTGCTCACGATCGCGCTCTCGCAGGAGGACATCGACTACCTCATGGCGCGCGCCGAGGAGCTCCCGGCCGGCCAGATCGTCGTGAGCCTGCAGAACCAGACCGTCGGCATCGCCGGCAGCGACTGGCAGCGGCACTTCGACATCGACCCGTTCGTGAAGCACTGCCTGCTGAACGGCCTCGATGACATCGGCCTGACGCTGCAGCACGACGAGGACATCAGCACGTTCGAGGCGAAGCGCCCCGAGCGGATGCCCGTCTCCGTCGACTAGCCGAGGCGCCACTACGGCCCTCGACGCTCACCGGCTGCTCACCCGAGAACTCCGCGCGGCGATCCGCGCGGAGTTCTCTGATCTACGCCCACGTGATCTGGACGCCGCGCAGACGCTCGGGCGCGGCGAGTCGGCCGAGGCGGTGCGCGTCGGCGACTGGGTCGTGCGCATCCCCCACGGCGGGCTGCCCGCCACGGACCTCGAGGCGGAGGTGAGGCTGCTGCAACTGCTGGAGCGCAGCGGCGTCCCCGCCTCCCCTCGCGACTCGCGCCTGCTGCGCGCTGCCGATGGCACGCCGCTCGCAATGACGTACCGCTACATCGAGGGCGTCCCATCGCGCGGCGTCCGCCTGCGCGGCGGCGCCCGCGAGCGCTTCGCGGCCGACCTCGGCGGCTTCCTGGGCGCGCTGCACCGGGTGCCGGTGCGGGAGGCGCGCGCGACCGGTCTCGGCGGCGGCGATTACTGGCGCAGCGTCCACCTCCCGCTCATCGAGGCGTGCCGGCCCCACCTCGGCGCACGGCTGACGGCGGAACTCGACCGGCTGGTCGGGGCGTTCGAGCCGCTCCTCGCGCGCGCGCCGCAGGTGCTCGTGCATGGCGACATCAGCGGGTTCCACACGCTGATCGGCCCGGACGGCTCACTCCGGGGCGTGATCGACTTCGGCTACGCAGCGATCGGGGATCCCGCGCTCGACCTCGCTGGTGTCCTGAACGACCGCTCGCGCGCGTTCCTGGGCCGCGTGGTGGCGCACTACCCTCACACGCTCGACCCCGAGGCACTGACGCGCGCCGAGGTATACATCGCGCTCGCGCCACTGTTCGCGCTCAGCACCGCCGCGGCCGAGGGCGACCTCGATGCCCTCGCGAGGGCGCGGCGGCACCTCGCGCGAGGGGTACGGGCGGCGGTGGAACGGGGCGGGGCGGGGCCGTACCATCGCCCGGCACGTACGAAACGAGGTTCCCGTGTCGGCGTATGACATCTACCTGTTCCTGCACATCCTGGGCGCGTTCCTGATCGCCGCCGGCGGCATCATGGGCGAGGTGCTGAACACCGCCATGCGGCGCACCACCTCCGCCCGGGTGATGCTCGCGCTCAGCTCGGTGGGGTCGCGAATCCCGATCCTCACGGTGTCGGGCGCGCTGCTGGCGATCATCTTCGGCTCGCTGCTGGTGATGGTGGTGCCGTACAAGTTCAGCGCGCTGTGGATCAACATCTCGTACACGCTGTGGTTCGTCGCGATGGGGCTCTCGGCCGCCGTGCTGGGCCCCGCGGAGCGCAACCTGCACGACCTGGCGAAGCGCGAGGTGGAGGCGGGGCGTGACGACAGCCCGGAGCTGCAGGCCGCCGCGCGCGACCCGAAGATCGGCGTGGTCACGCACATCCTGAGCGGGCTGCTGATCGTGTTCCTGTACCTGATGGTGTTCAAGCCGGGGAGCTAGTCCGCAGCCATCGACGGATGCGGATGCTGGAAGTGGAGTGAGCGATGGGGACGTACAAGATCCTGGTGCTGCCGGGCGATGGCATCGGGCCGGAGGTGACCGCCGAGGGCGTGCGCGCGCTGGAGGCGATCGGCACGAAGTACGGTCACAGCTTCCAGTTCAGCGAGGATCTGGTGGGCGGCGCGGCGATCGATGCCTACGGGACGGCGCTGCGCCCGGAGACGCTGGAGGCCGCGAAGGCCTCCGCCGCCGTGCTCTGGGGTGCGGTTGGCGGCCCGAAGTGGGATGACCCACGCGCGAAGGTGCGCCCGGAGCAGGGCCTGCTGGCGATCCGCGCGGGCCTGGGGCTGTGGGCCAACCTGCGGCCGACGAAGGTCGACCAGGCGCTCATCGGCAACTCGACGCTGAAGGCGGACGTGCTGCAGGGCGTCGACATCATGATCATCCGTGAGCTCACGGGCGGCATCTACTTCGGCAAGCCGCAGGAGCGCCGCACCGTGAACGGCGAGCGCGCGGCCGTCGACACGATGTACTACACAGAGACCGAGATCGCGCGCATGGCGCACCTGGGCTTCCAGCTGGCGCGCAACCGCAAGAAGAAGGTGACGAGCGTCGACAAGGCGAACGTCCTCGAATCCTCCCGCCTGTGGCGCGAGGTGGTCGCCGAGGTGCGTCCGGAGTACCCGGACGTGGAGTTCGAGAACGTGCTGGTCGACGCGATGTCGATGCACCTCATCCGCCGCCCGGGGACGTTCGACGTGGTGATCGCGGAGAACATGTTCGGCGACATCCTCACCGACGAGGCGTCGATGCTCTCCGGATCGCTTGGCATGACGCCCTCGGCCTCGCTGGGGTCGCTGCGGCCGGACGGCACGGGGCTGGGCATGTACGAGCCGATCCACGGCTCCGCGCCGGACATCGCGGGCAAGGGCATCGCGAACCCGGTCGGCATGCTGCGCTGCACCGCGATGCTGCTGCGGCACTCGCTGGGGCTGGAGGCGGAGGCGCAGGCGCTGGAGGCGGCGGTGACGAGCGCCATCGACGCCGGGCTGCGGACGGCGGACATCGCGAACCCCGGCGAGCGCGTGCTCTCCACGGGCGAGATGGGCGCGGCGATCCTCGAGCGGCTCGCGTAGCCGTCGGGTCACTCGGCTCAGGTCAGACCCTCATTGCGGGGCCCCTCCGGGGCCCCGTACTATGTCTCCCGTGACTCTCAACACCTCGATCGACACGAAGGCGGTGCACGTCGTCCGGCTCTCTCAGCCGGCGACGTCCATCATCATCCGCCGGTAGCGACCTCCCTTCGCGGGCTCGGACATCGAGGCCCCGCGCGGGGCCAGCCGACACGCGCCCGACACCCAAGTGGGCGCGCACCAGATGTGGATGAGCCTGCATGACTGACCCGAACCGCACCGTCTACCTGTACGACACCACCCTCCGCGACGGCCTGGGCATGGAGGGGCTCTCGCTGTCCCTCGAAGACCGGCTGACGCTGGTGCAGGAGCTCGACAAGCTCGGCGTGCACTACATCGAGGGCGGGTATCCCGGATCGAACGCCACCGACGCCGAGTTCTTCGAGCGCGCGAAGTCGCTCAACCTGCGCACCGCTCGACTCTCGGCATTCGGATCGACGCGCCGCGCGGGCGGCGACGCTGCGACCGACGCCGCGATCCAAGCGGTGTACCGCGCGGAGACGCCGGTGGTGACCCTCGTCGGCAAGTCCTCGGCGTCGCAGGTGCGCGACGTGCTGGAGACGACCGAGGAGGAGAACCTCGCGATGATCGCGGACTCCGTCCGCTACCTCGCGAGCAACGGGCGCGAGGTGGTGTTCGACGCGGAGCACTTCTTCGACGGCTACGCCGAGGATCCCGCGTACGCCCTCGCCACGCTGCGCGCGGCGAGCGAGGCGGGCGCGAGCACGGTCACGCTGTGCGACACCAACGGCGGCGCGATGCCGGACGCGATCGTGCGTGCGGTCACGGAGGCGGTCGCTGCGGTGCAGTGCCTGGTGGGCATCCACGTCCACAACGACGCCGACCTGGCGGTCGCGAACACGCTGCTGGCGGTGCAGACCGGCGCGACACAGGTGCAGGCATGTATCAACGGCTGGGGCGAGCGCTGCGGCAACGCGAACATCGTCTCCGTGATCGCGAACCTGAAGCTGAAGATGGGCATCGACGTCGTCACCGACGACCAGCTGGCGCGCCTCACTGAGGTGTCCCACATGGCCTCGGAGCTGGCGAACCTGCTGCCGAACCCGCAGCAGCCGTACGTCGGCGCCAGCGCGTTCGCGCACAAGGCAGGGCTGCACGTCGCGGCGATCACGAAGTCGGCAGGCTCCTACACGCACGTCGACCCGCTGCGCGTCGGCAACGTGGAGCGCGTGCTCGTCTCGGAGCTGGCGGGGCGGCGCAACGTCATCCAGAAGCTGCGCGAGCAGGGCACGGGCATCGAACTCAGCGACGAGCAGGCGCGCGATGTGCTGGAGCGCGTGAAGCAGCAGGAGTCGCGCGGCTTCCAGTACGAGTCGGCGGAGGCGTCGTTCGAGCTCCTGGTGCGTCGCGCGCTGGGGTCGTACGCGGCGCCGTTCGACCTCGTCGACTTCATGGTGGTGGAGCGTCGACGCCACGACGCGGCGCAGGAGCGCAGCGGCGAGAGCGAGATGCTGGCCGAGGCGATGGTGAAGGTGCGCGTCGGTGAGCGGGTGACCCAGACGGCCGCCGACGGCAACGGCCCTGTCTCCGCGCTCGATGCTGCGGTGCGGCGCGCGCTGGAAGAGTCGTTCCCGGGCCTGAGTCGCGTGGCGCTGCGCGACTACAAGGTGCGCATCATCAACCCGGGCGGCGGCGCAGACGCGGCGGTGCGCGTCCTGGTCGAGTCGACGGACGGCGTCCACCTGTGGCGCACCGTGGGCGCCTCGACAGATGTCGTGGAGGCGTCGTGGCTGGCGCTGCAGGACTCGTACGAGTACTGGGTGTTGCGCCACCGCCAGTAGTCCAACCTCGAACGCCCGTGACATGACGAGGCCGGGCTCACGCCCGGCCTCGCTGCATGCGAACGATCGACGCGACTACGCGCCGGGGCGAGCCGTCGCCTGCGGCTGCTGCCGTGCCTGCCGAGGGGCGTCCACCTTCAGCGTCTGCTCGTTGCCGTCGCGCTTCACGACCAGGTCGTACTGCTGCTTGTTCGTGTCGACAGCGGCCACCGCAGAGCGGAGGGCGTCGATGCTCGGCGTGTCTTTGCCGTCGGCGCGGATGATGACGTCGCCGATCTTCACGCCGGCGCGCTCGGCCGCCGAGCCGGGCTGCACCTGCTGCACGCGGACGCCGCCCTGCTCCTCGCTGCCGCTGACACCGAGCAGCGGACGCTGCTGCGACGGCTGCTGCTGGCGACCGCCCGGCATCATGCCGGGGTACCCGCCCTGGCCGCCGGGCATCATGCCGCGGTAGCCATCCCGTCCGCCCGGCATCATCTGCCCGGGGTACATCTGCCCACCGGGCATCCCGAAGCCGCCGTGGCCGAACTGGCCTCGCTGCATCATCCCGCCTCGGCCGCCAAAGCCGAACGCGAAGCCGGGGCCACCTCGGAAGTGATCGATGATCACGGTCACCGAGGCGAGCGAGACCAACACTGCCGCCACACCGACGAGAATCGGCAGGAGGTTACGACGCAGTCCCTGCATGTGGAGCCGCCTTTCCCACGTTGTCTGCACGGACGCCGCCCGGACGTTCTGTTGCCGGTACGACGGGGAGCTTCACGGAGAACACGGTGCCGGCATCGCGCGAGGACTGGACGGCGACGGTGCCGCCCTGTGCCTGCACGAGCTCGCGCACGATCGAGAGGCCTAGGCCGCTGTGTACCTGTCCGCCGCTGCGGGTGCGCGCGCGGTCGACCTGGTAGAAGCGATCAAAGAGGTGCGGCAGATCGTCCGGCGGGATCGGGTCGCCGCCGTTGTGCACCTCGATCAGCACGAAGCCGGGGACGCGCGCGGTGCGCAACAGCACCTCGGTGCCCGCGGGGGCGAAGCGCAGTGCGTTGTCGACGAGGTTCGCGAGCACCTGCTCGACGCGGCGCTCGTCGGCGAGGACGGGCGTGCCGTCCGTGCTGACGCGCACGGTGACCTCGGCGGCCTCGGCCTGGAGGCGGAAGCGCTGCGCGGTCGCGGCGATCGCGGCGTCGATGTCGAGCGGCTCGAGGTTGAGCGGGAGCTGTCCCGCCTCGATCTGCGAGAGATAGAGCAGGTCCTCGACCAGTGCGCGCATGCGCTCGGCCTCCTGGTGGACGACCTCGACGGCGCGCTGGCGCTCCGTGTCGTCCTCCAGCACGCCATCGAGGAGCGCCTGCGAGTAGCCCTGGATCGAGGTGAGCGGGGTCTTCAGGTCGTGGGAGACGTCGGCGACCAGCTGGCGCATCGCGCGGCGACTGCGGTCGACCTGCGCCGCCATCTCGTTGAACGCGGTGCCGAGCACGGCGATCTCGTCATATCCGTGCACGTCGATGCGCTGCGTGAAGTCGCCCTTCGCCATCGCGCGGGAGGCGCGCGTCATCTGGAGGATGGGGCGTGTCATGCGGCGCGCGACCAGGCCGGCGACGACGACGCCCGCCAGCATCGCGACGCCGCCGGCGATGAACATGCGCGGCAGCGACTTCGCCCAGGCGGCGATCACATCGTTGGCGGGGACGGCGATGATCAGGCTCGTGTCCTGCAGGCGGAACGGCCAGCCGGGCGGCGTGCCCATCTGCCGTGCGGGCGAGAACAGGATGAGGTCCTGCCCGTGCACGCGGACGCGGGTGGACCGGAACGCCTCGGTCGGGCCGGCGGGTGCGATGGGGTGGTGATCCCACTCGTCGATCTCCTCGCCGACGACGGGCTCCTTCAGGTTCGTGTCCAGGGTGACGCGATGGTTCTGGTCGACGATGAGGATGCGCACGTCGAAGAAGCGCGCGTAGGCGCCCAGCTCCTCGGTGATGCGCTCCGGCGGCGCGCCGGCAAGCTGGAGCTGCACCATGCGCTGCGAGAGCGGCTCCACGAGGCGGCCGATGCGCGCCTCCGCGTTGACGGCCTGCTGGTCGCGGAGCAGCCAGACGGTCACGAAGCCGGCGGCGATCAGGCTCAGGCCGATGACGACCGCGAAGCTGAGGAGCAGGCGCGCTCGCAGGCTGGTCATGCAGGCTCCGCCGGGACGAGCTTGTAGCCGACGCCCCAGACCGTCTCGATCTTCGCGTCCGCCTCGCGGAGCTTGTCGCGGAGCCAGGCGACGTGGACGTCGATGGTGCGCGTGTCGCCCTCGTACTCCTGGCCCCAGACGAGGCGGAGCAGGCGCTCGCGATCGAGCACGACGTTGGGGTGGCGCAGGAACGCCTCCAGCAGGTCGAACTCACGCTGGCGGAGGCGGACGCGCGTGCCGGCGACCGTCACGTCACGGCTGGCGGGCTCGAGCGTGACATTGCCGATGGTGATCGGTGTCGGCTCCTCGGTCGCGCCGTCGTTGGACTCGCGATCCCAGGTGCGGCGGCGGAGGGCGGCCTTCACACGCGCGACGACCTCGCGCGGGTTGAAGGGCTTCGTGACGTAGTCGTCGGCACCCATCTCGAGCCCGACGATCTTGTCGACGTCGTCGGAGCGCGCGGTGAGCATGATCACGGGGACGTCGGACTTCTTGCGGATCTCGGTGCAGACCTCGAAGCCGGAGAGCTGCGGCATCATCAGGTCGAGGAGCACGAGGTCGGGCGCCTCGGCGGCGAAGCGGTCGAGCGCCTGCCGGCCATCGGCGGCGGCGACGACATCGAACCCCTCGTTGCGCAGGTAGAGGCGGAGGAGGCGGACGATGTTCTGCTCATCGTCCGCGACGAGGATCTTGGCGGTCACGGGCGGGACTCGATCCGTTGGGCGGAGCGTGGCGAGGCGGGTTGAGCGCGGTGCGACATGGCACGCCCTGCAGTCTGTATGGGGGCCGGGCGGCGGGCGGTCGTTCGCAACCGCTCCCACCACTGTTTCTCACGGCCGCTCACCGCCGGCCCCACGAGATTCATGATGCCGGGCATGCGTTGGCGAGCCGCTATTCAAGTGTAAAGAGTCTGTAACGGCAGCGGAGGACTTTTCGAGGCACCCACGGCCTCGAATCCTGCGTGCGAGGACGGTCGAGCCCGGGCGCGAGTTAGCGGGCGACGCGGCGGCGCGGCTCGTCGGTGTGGTCGTCGTCGCCCTCCGCGGGGCGCGGGCGGCGCGGGTCGTCGAGGCCCTGCAGTCGGCGGGCGAGCTGGCGACCCTGGCTGTTCTGGGCGGCCTCGCGGTTGGCGCCGGCGACCTGCTCGGCCAGCTCCTCGCGGAGCACGCCGACGGTGCCCGGCGCCTCGATGCCGATTTTCACGCGGTCGCCGTCCACGGCCAGGATGCGGACGCGGATGGTGCCGTCGATGACGATGCCCTGCTCAGGCTTGCGCGTCAGGATGAGCACAGCGGGCCTCCCTGCCGTTCGCTGCTCTCCGGCGCGTCCCGTGTGGGGGCACGCCCGGGGTGGCGGGCGGCGGTTAGGCCGCGTGCGTTTGCGCGCCGGCCTCGTCCTGATTGTCGGCAGCATCCGCCGGAACCACAGCGTTCAGGCCTGACAGTACCGGGAAGCGGAGCGGTTGCTCTGTCTCCTGGAGCACCAACTGCCGACCCAGCCGCATGGAGGGGTTGATCACCACGGGCGCCATCAGGTTCGCGGTGATCGCGGAGGCGGAGTCACGCAGCGTCAGGATGACGCGCACGAGGGCGTCGGTCGGCCGGGTGAGGCCCAGCGCGGCGGCGTCCATGTCCGTCATCTCGAACGAGTAGTCGGGGCAGAAGATGAACGGCTCCAGCAGCGCGAACACCACATCCGGATCCGCCGTGGACTGGAGCCACTCCAGCGGGGAGTCCTGGTCGGGGATGAGCGCGAACTGGTGGTGATCCTCGAAGCCACCGAGTCCGGGGTAGAACTCGTAGATCTGCTCCGCAGTCACCTCCACCGTTTCCAGCGGACCGAACCGACGGGTCTGCACCTGCATGATCTTCTCTCCTATCGCAGGAACTCGAGGAGGCTCAGGTTGAGGGCGCGGCCTGCGGCACCGAGCGCCGCCTGCAGCGTGGTCTCACGCGCCTGAAGCTCCACGATGCTCTGGGCCAGGTCCACGTCCTGTTCGTTGGACACCAGCGTCAGCAACATGGTGTGCTCGTCCTCCAGTCGGGTGATGCCCGTCTGGACGCGATTCATCTTTGCGCCCACCTCGCTCCGCAGTTCCAGCGTCTCGTCCAGGCGTGTGCCCATGGCGTCGGCGTCGGTCTGGAGCGCGTTCGCGTCGTTCGCGCGGAGGTGGTCACGGAGGCTGATGAGGTCGGCGATCACGCCCGGGAAGGTGCGGTCGCCGGTGATGTTCGTGTTCAGGCGCTCGCCCTGGGACACCTCGCGGTACACGCCGTTGGTGTCGCCGGCGTAGGTGACGACGGTGGGGTTCGCGACGCTGTCCGGGACGAACGGCTGCGTGTCTGTCTTCTGCCCGGCGAAGATGTAGCGTCCGGCGCTGCGCGTGTTTCCCAGTGCGATCGCCTGCGTGACGAGCTGCGAGACCTCCAACGCGATCTGCTGTCGCGCGGAGCCATCCAGCGCGCCGTTGGAGCCCTGCACGGCGAGCTCGCTTGCGCGCTGCAGGACGTCGGCGAGGTTGGAGAGCGACGCCTCGCTGACCGTGAGGTCGGAGAGCGCGGTGTTGGAGTTGCGCGCGTACTGCTCGTTCAGCTCGAGCTCGGTGTTCATGGTCATGATGCGGCCGGTCGCGGCGGGATCGTCGGAGGGCCGGTTGACCTTCTTGCCGCTGCCGGTCTGTTCCTGCACGTGCGCGAGGCGGGCGCGGCTGTCCTGCACCTGCTGCAGCAGTCGGGCCGTGATCGAGTTGTTGCTCACTCGCATCGCGGCTACGCCATCCTGTTGATCAGCGTGTCGATCATGCCGTCGACGACCTGGACGAGCCGTGCAGCGGCCTCGTAGGCGCGCTGGTACGCCATGAGCTGCACCATCTCCTCGTCCATGTTCACGCCGGAGGTGGCCTGCCGAAGCTGGTCGATGTGCTCCACGACGACCTGCTGGGAGTGCTCCAGCGACTGCGCCTCCGAGGATGCGGTGCCGACGTTGCTGATGAAGCTCGCCCAGTACTCGTCGTAGCTGGAGGTGGCCCCGAGCAGCCCGCGCGCGTACTGCAGGTCGGAGATCGAGGCGGCGCCGTCGCCGTTGCCGGGGACCCCAGCGGCGGTGCTCGATGCCGCGACCGCGTTCGGGTTGCCGTCGACCACAGGGTCGATGCCGATGTCGGAGGCGTCCGTGCCGGAGAAGAAGTTGCGGGCGTTCACGCCGTCACGACCGTAGGCGGCGGCGTGCGCGGTGTTCACGTCCGCGATGATCGCGCCGACCATCGTATTGAGGTCGGCGAGGCGGCCCGGGAGGTCGGTATCACGCTGGTAGACGAGTCCCGCGATCTCGCCGCTGTCGATGCGCGCGACGGTGGCGTCCGCGAACTCCAGCTGCGCGTAGTTGTTGTTGCCGGCGTCGTTCACGGCGGTGAGCGCGAAGGCGTTGCTCCCCTGCACGAGCGGGTGGCCACCGAGGAACACATCGACGCGGCCGTCGTCGCGGTTCTGGTACTGCACCCCGACGAGCGTCGAGAGGCGATCCATCGACTGATCGCGCTGGTCGCGGAGGTCGCTGGCGTCGTCGCCGGTGGCCTGGAGGCGGGCGATCTGCTCGTTGAGGTTGGCGACGCGGGTGGTGATGCCGTTGATCTCGGCGACGTCCTGGCGGACGCGCACATCGGACTCCGCGCGCAGGTCGGTGAACGAGGTGTAGAGCCGCTGCGCCGTGACCGCGAACGAGGCGCCCGCCTGCAGCACCGCGGTGCGCGTGGAGGACGACTCCGGGTTGTTGGAGAGGTCACGCCACGCGTTGAAGAAGCGCCCGAGGACTGCACGGAGGCCGGTATCGCCGGGCTCGTTCAGGGCGAGCTCCACACGCTGAAGCGATTCGGAGCGCGCGCCCTGGTCGCCCAGGCTGGAGTTCGCGCTGCGGATCTGGAAGTCGAGGAAGAGGTCGCGCACGCGCTGCGTGTCGATAACATCGACGCCACCACCGGGCATCGCGGCCAGATCCACGCGCTGGCGGCTGTAGCCGGGCGTGGTGGCGTTCGAGATGTTGTGGGAGATCGTGCGCACGGCGGCCTGCTGGCTCAGCAGCGCGCGCGCGGCGATGTCCAGGCCGGTCGAGATCGACACGTTAGGCCGTCCGGTCCAGCACGCGGCGCCCCTGCGGGCCCTGCGCGCTTCCGTCCTGCTGGTAGGTGAGGCTGCGCGAAATCACGTTCTTCAGGTACTGCGTCCAGCGCTCCACCAACTCGGCGCTGGCTTCCAGCAGGCGCGCGTTGCGGACGTTGGCGTCCGCGAGTGCGAGGCCGGCGCGGCGCAGCTC
This sequence comes from Dehalococcoidia bacterium, assembly GCA_041674885.1. Classification (GTDB taxonomy): domain Bacteria; phylum Chloroflexota; class Dehalococcoidia; order UBA2979; family UBA2979; genus RH-chloro-G1. Next base: position 3,661 of record JBAYUZ010000024.1, on the reverse strand, counting down.
CTCGCCGGTGATGAGCAGCGTGGAGCGCGCCTCGGGGGCGGCGAGGTCGGCGACCTCGGTGAGCGTGAGCGCATCGGCGGTGCGCCCGGTGGCGAGCGCGATCGCGGTGATCGCGGTCATGCGCTCGGTCTCCAGCGCGGCGAGCAGTTCCAGGAGCTGCTCCTTCTCGTCGACGAGCGTGGTGAGGCGCTCCACATCGGAGGCGGTGATCGCGGCCTCCTCAGCGTCGGTGACGGCGAGGAGCTGCGCGCAGAGGCGCGACTCCTCCGCGAGCACCTGCGCGAGATCGTCGGTAGCGGTGAGCGGGGTCACGCGAGCAGCCCTTCATCGAGCAGCCGACTGGCGACCTGCGTGAAGCCTCGGTCGTAGGTGCCGGCGTCGATCTGCGAGCGCAGTTCGGCGATGCGCTCTTCGCGCAGCTCCGGGTGCTCGGCGATGGAGTCGAGGACGCGGCGCAGCTGCACCGCCTCGTCCGACAGCTGCACGCGGTCGGAGCGGCGCGCGGCCGCGCGCGGGTTGGCGCCCGTGCCGTCCGCGCCGGTCGAGGCGTTGCGAGCGGTGCTCGCCGCCTGCTGGCGGTAGACGTTGGTGACATCCTGGGGGCGAATCGGCTGAACCATGCTGACCCTCGCTTCCGGCCGTGCTGATCAGGTCTAGGTAGTGACCTGGCCGGCCTGGCGGAGCATCTCCTCGATGGTCTTGAACGCGGTGAAGCTGAGTGCGTAGGAGCGGCTGGCGAGCGAGAGGTTCGACATCTCGAGCGCGATGTCGACGTTCGAGGACTCCAGCCACCCGGCGTAGACGCTGCCCATGCCCTCGACGCCGGTCGTGCCCTCGATGGGGGCCTGCGACGCCTCGGTCTCCACGAAGATGCTCTGGCCGACGGAGGTGAGGCCGACGGGGTTCGGGAAGCGCACGAGCTTGAACTGGCCGATCGTCTCGCGCTTGCCGTCGCGCGGCTCGCCGGGCTTCAGCGCCGCCATCTCGGCGTCGGTGAGCGGGCGGCGGACGGAGACGTTGCCCTCGCCGTCGACCTTCAGGTCGCTGTAGACCAGCGGTACGGTGACCGCGGGGTCGAGCACGTAGCCGTTCGAGGTGGTGAGGCGACCATCGACGCCGACGAAGAACGTCCCGTCGCGCGAGTAGCCGGACGTGCCGTCCTCCAGCTTCACCTTGAAGAAGCCATCGCCGGAGATCGCGAAGTCGAGGTCGCGACCCGTCGGGGTGAGCGAGCCCTGCCCGAACGACCTGGTGGCCGCCGAGGTGCGCACGCCGGAACCGCCGCCGGTGTTGTCGCCAGCCACCGCGTCACTCAGCACGTCCTGGAAGTGGACGGAGAGGCGCTTGTAGCCCGGCGTGTTCACGTTCGCGAGGTTGTTGGAGATGAGCTCCAGGTTGCGCTGCTGCTCGACCATGCCGCTGACGGCGGCGTCCAGGGATGTCGACACGGTTACACCTTGCCGATCTGCAGCACGGCTGCCTCGAGCGTGTCGTTGATGGTGCTGAAGACGCGCTGTGACGCCTCGAAGTTGCGGCCGGTGGAGAGCACCTGCGAGGCGACCTTGGCGGCGTTCACGTTGGCTTCCTCCAGCATGCCCTGCTGGATGGTGGTGTCGGTGCCCAGCGCGACCTGCGCGGGCACCTCACCCGGCCCGGCCTCGAAGCGGTTCGCGCCGGCGCGGCGCGCGGTAACGGCAGAGAGGTCGTAGATGCCGAGCTTCGCGACGACGTCCTCGCCGACGAGGATCTCGCCGTTGGACTTCACGCGGACGTTGTCCGTGGTGAGGGTGATCGTGTTGCCCGCCTCGTCCAGGACGGGGAGGCCCTCCTGCGTGACCAGCACGTTGTCGAGGCTGCGCTTCAGGTGGCCGTTGCGCGTGTAGTTCACGCCCTGCGCCGTCTGCACGGCGAAGAAGCCGGTGCCGGAGACCGCGAGGTCGAGCGGATCCTGCGTCGTGCGCATGGCGCCGTCAGTGAAGTCGTTGCCGCGGACGGCCTGCCAGACGCCCGTGCCGATGCGGCCCAGCACGGACTCCATCTCCTGCGGGACGGGCACCGGCGTCTCACCCGACTCGACGCTGCGAGCGAGCACGCCCGCGAACGCCTCGCCGGCCGAGGTGACGGCCTTGTAGCCCGCGGTGCGGGTGTTCGCCAGGTTGTCGGCGGCGATGTCCTGCTGCCGCATGCCGAAGAGCATTGCGGAGGCGGCGGTGTAGAGCGCGCGGATCATGCGTGCCTCCGTGACAGCGTGGCGGCGGTGCCCACGGCGATCGCGAGCACCGCGAGCAACCCACCGACGCGTACGAGATCCGAGGTGAGCGTGTCGTCGCCGGTGTTCGGCAGCTGCTTCGGGCCGGCGGCGCCCCCCGCACCGAAGGTGTTGGGTGCGGCGAACGAGCCGTCCGGGTTGCGCTGGCCGACCAGCGAGAAGCGTCCGCCGATCGCGCGGCGGTCGGACGGCGTGGGGATGTCATCCGGCGACGGCTCGACGGTGACGATGAACAGGTCGAAGCCGAAGTTCGGGGTCGTCGGCAGCGTGCCCTTGTAGCTGGTGCCGCCACTGGGCGCGGCGTTGAATGTGCCGATCGAGATGGCGTCGTTGCTCTGGGAGTTCACGAGCCAGCCCTGGTACTGCTCGTTGTTCAGGCGGGGCAGGCCGACGGCGTCGACCTTCACGTAGCCCTCGCCCAGCGCGAGCTCCAGCGTGCCGGTCGCCTCGCGCGGGCCCCAGTTGGAGAGGCCATCGAGGTAGGAGAGGCGGACGAGCGTGGGGACGCCGTTGGCGCGCGCGGTGCCTGCCGGCATCGCGAACGCGAAGGTGAGCGCGAGCAGCGCCTGCGCGAGGAGGAGTGTGCGGCGGCGCATCAGGAGACCCGCTCCCGGCGCGAGACGAGTCGCACCTCCTCGAGGCCGACGTGGAGGCGGCGGGCGATCGAGCGCTCCGACAGGCCCTCTGCGGCCAGGCGGCGAACCGCGCCACCGAGGTCGGTGGCGGCGAGCGCCTCGGGCGCCTCGAAGACGGGGGCGGGGATGCGGACGGGCTCAGCAGCGCGCTCACGCTCCGAGAGCAGGCCGGCGACGGCGAGGCGCTGACCCGCCAACTGCTGCTGGAGGTCGGCGACGGTCTGGCGCAGCTCGATCAGCTCGGGTGCGGGCTCCTCGATGCGCGCGATCGGCTCGAAGGTGGGCACGGGCTCCGGCGCAACATCGAAGGCAGGCATGGCGAAGGGCGCGGGCGATGCGGGGGCCTCGAAGGGAGCGAAGTCGTATGCCGCATCCTCGGCGGTCGGATCCCAGCCCTCGTCTGCGGCGGGCATGCGGGCAGCGGCCGCGCGCGCGTGGTAGACGATGGCAAGCGCGAGCAGCGTGCAGGGCAGACCCACGGTCAGCCCGAGCAGCAGGACGGTCGAGGTGCTCACGCAGCGGCTCCCTGCCAGCGGGTCATCCCGGCGCGCAGACGTGTCAGCGCGCGCGCATGGAGCTGACAGACCCTGGACTCGGAAACGCCGAGCACCTTGCTGATCTCCCGCATCGTCAGCTCCTCCTTGTAGTAGAGCGACAACACGAGCTGTTCACGATCAGGGAGTTCCTGAATCGCCCCGGTGAGTTCCCCGATGAGTTCCTCGCGCTCGATGTTGAGCGTGATGTCCTCGGCGTCCGG
>JBAYUZ010000023.1:0-26608 GCA_041674885.1 Dehalococcoidia bacterium | reverse complement strand
CTGCGGGCGGGGCCGCATGAGTGTGTAACTCGCGGAGGGTAGCATCGGCTCCGAGCGTGCCTCAACCGCGCTCGCGTGCCCGTGCGCGCACCACCGGGAGTACGATCGCCGCGGTTCGAGGCGGATGGGAGGCTGCGATGCGGAAATTGATCCTCGCGCTCACCGGGCTCGCGATCGGGGTGACCGCGGCGGTGGTGGCCTCGGCGTGCCGTGATGAGCAGTCGACGCAGGACGCCGACCGTGCCTGACGAGGCGACGCCCACCGTCCCGACGAAGCTCTGCGTGATCATCGCCGCCGACACCGACGCCGACCGCCTGATGGCCGAACTCGTCGCCAGCGGCTTCCAGGCGACGAAGGTCGCCAGCAGCGGCGGCTTCCTGCGGCGTGGCAACGCGACCATCCTCACCGGCGTCCCGGACGACCGAGTGGAGGCGGTGATCGCCCTGGTGCGACACGAGTGCCACGCGCGCCAGGAGATGGTGCCGCTGGACGCCCTGCCGTTCGAGGGCATCGGCTTCGGCGCGCCGATCGAGGTGCGCGTGGGTGGCGCGATCGTCTTCGTGCTCGACATCACCCGCTTCGAGCGCGTCTAGGCGCTCGCGAGGCTAGGCGACCGCTCGGCGCCCCTGCCCGCGCATCGCGGCAAGCGCGGGGCGCAGCACGCGAACCACCGACGGGTCGTAGTGCGCTCCTGCGGCACCTTCGATGAAGGTGATCGCGTCAGCCTGCGTCATGGCGGTGCGATACGGACGCTCGGCGCAGAGCGCCCAGAACGAGTCCGCGACCGCCAGGATGCGCGCTCCTTGCGGCACCTCGACACCCGCGAGTTGCTCCGGGTAGCCACGACCATCGGCGCGCTCGTGGTGCGCCTCCACCCAGCGTGCGACCTCAGCGAAGCCGGGGATGCCCTCCAGCAGCTGCGCGCCCCAGCCGGGGTGGCGCTGCATCAGCTCCATCTCCTCGACGGAGAGGATCGCGGGCTTCTCGGTGATATGGCGCGGCACGCCGAGCTGGCCGAGGTCGAGCATCTGCCCGGCGATGCGCAGCGCGCGCCGGTACGACTCGTCGAGGCCAAGCGCACGGCCGATCTCGGCGGCCAGCGCAGCAACGTGTGCCGCGCGACCGGGCTCACGGACGCTCGCGTCCACGACCTCGCCCATCGCCGCGGCGAGGCGGTCGACGTGCAGGTTGGAAGGGCGGCCCTCGCCGGGCACCTCCTGCGCGACCAGTGTCGCCAGGTCGTCGCTCCACATGCGCATCCAGAGCGCGTCGCCGCGCACCTCATCCAGCACCGCGTGCCCGACGCGAAGGCCGACCAGCGGCTCCAGGTCATCGATCTGCACGGCGCGGAGCTCGGCGCGGGCGCGGAGAGGATGCGTGGCGGGGCCCAGGAAGTCGGCGACCCAGTGCGCAGCGCTCACCAGGAGCGCCTCCGCCGGGATGTCATCCATGGCGAGGCGGTGCGGGCGGCCATCGCCGTCCCAGCGCTCGTGCGAGGCGCGGATCGCCTGCTGCACGCCGGCCTCGATCCCCATCAGCCCGGCGACCCAGGCACCCGCGGCGGTGTGTCCGCCAGTCGCCTCCACGCCCTCCGGGAGCGCGCGAACCGCCACGCCGGCGTCATGCAGCAGCGAGGCGTAGACCACGCGCCGCCGAGCAGCGGCGTCCAGGCGCAGGTTGCGCGCGAAGGCGGATGCGATGTGCGCGACACGCACGGCGTGCCCGACTGGCTGCCCCTCCGCGAGATCGAACGCACCGGAGACGTGCGTCAGCAGCTCCGCGCGGCGTACCGGCTGGAGCTGGACAGGCGTGCGATAGGTGTCGATCTCCTCGAACGTGCCGCGACGCACAGGCGCGAACGGTAGCGTCGTCTGCTGGACCACAGCGTGCCCTCCCTGCCCTTGCAGCGATCATCGGCAGGCTGGGAAGCGTCCGCAGGGTCAGGGGGCTGACGGTCAGGTTGCGGGCGGCGGCTCGCTGACGGGGCGGTTGAAGTACTCCGCGTAGGGATCGTCGAAGGCGGGCTGGCCGCCCGACTCGATCTGGTACTTCTGTTCCTCGATCTGGTAGCGGAACGTGTAGTCGGCATCGATGCGCTCGGCGGGGTCTTCGCCGGCCTCAACGCGCTCGCTGAGCTCGCTCCAGTTGGTGCCCAGCTCCTCGTCCCACTCGCGACCGGCGCGCTTCGCCCACTCCGCGAAGGCGCCGGGGTCGTTGCCCTGCAGCCGTGCGGCCTCGCGCACGTGGTCGACGTCCTCCAGCCGCTGCATGGAGGTGCGGCGGCGGGCGAAGGCGGACATCACGCGGCTCAGGTCGCTGCCACCGCACTCAGGACACTTCGCGTCGCCCTTCTGGGCGGCGGCGACGGTGCGGAAGAAGACATCGACCTTCTTCGCGCAGGCGGTGCAGTTGTACTGGTAGATCGGCATGGCGCCGAGTGTACGCAGGCGCGCGGGGCGATTCTACCCCCTCGGTGCGGCCCCGAGCCTAGCCCTCGACCGCCGACTGCACGTGCTGGAGGTTCAGGACGCGCCCCCCGGGCCCGAGGTCGATCGCGACGAGGTCGACGCGCTGGCTCTGCGGCAGTTCGGGATGGTTGGCGGCGTACGCCTCCGCGAGCGCGGCCATGCGGCGCTGCTTCGCGGGCGTCAGCGCCTGGATCGCACCGCCGAGACGCGCCGAGCGCCGCAGCTTCACCTCCACGAAGACGAGCGTCTCCCCGTCGAGCGTCACGAGGTCGATCTCGCCCTCACGGCGACGGACGTTCGCCTCCACGAGCGTGTGGCCGTGCGCCTCCAGGTACTCGAGCGCCAGCCGCTCCCCAAGCCGTCCGAGGTCACCGAGGGTGCCTCGGGGCTCCGGATCCGAGGGGCTCGTCATCGAGCAGCCGCCTCGCGGACGGGCGCCCAGGTCAGGCGGTGGACGTTGGAGGGGCCGAGGTCGCGGAGGGCGGCCCGGTGCTCCGGGGTCGCGTAGCCCTTGTGATCCGCGAAGCCGTACCCCGGGAACACCTCGTCCAGGGCGCACATCAGGGCGTCACGGGCGACCTTCGCGATGATGCTGGCGGCGGCGATGGAGATGCAGGTGGCGTCGCCACGGACGATGGAGCGCTGCTCGAGCGGGCACTGGACGACCTCGCGGCCGTCGACGATGAGCGCGTTCGGCTGCTCGCGGAGCGCGAGCAGGGCGCGGCGCATCGCCAGCCGCGTCGCCCAGACGATGCCGAGCTGGTCGACGACGTGCGCGGAGGCGTAGCCGAGGCCCCAGTCGGCGTGCTCGCGGATCTCGGCGGCCAGCTCCTCGCGGGCGGCGGCGGTGAGCTGCTTGGAGTCGCGGAGGGAGCGCACCCAGCGGGCACGCGACTCGCGGAGGACGACCGCGCCGGCGACGACGGGGCCGGCGAGGGGGCCGCGACCGACCTCGTCCACGCCGGCGACGCGGGCGTGCCCGGCCCGCCAGTAGGCTCGCTCGGCGTTCCACGTCGGGATCGAGGTGGTCACGCGCGGCATGCTACGCGCGGCGAAAGCGCGCAGACAAGCGAACAGTTCCTGCGCCAGCCTCGTTCACCCTGTCGAGGCGACCGTGGCCGCCCGAGGATCACGACGGTCGTTGTGGCGATGCGCCGGAAGGCCGGTGCTACACTGGTACGGCTGGGAGCGCCCACCTCCACGACGACATACGGCTCCCACAGAACGGACCTGCCAGGCCGATGAACTCACGCTGGATTCGGAACTCCTTCATCTATCTGATCATCCTCGGCGGCATCGCGCTCGTCGTGGTTATGTTCTTCCGCCCGCCGGCGGGATCGCGCGAGGTGCCGATCTCGCAGGTCATCTCGCAGGCGAAAGCCGGCAACGTTGAGAAGGTCACGGTCAGCGAAGACACGCTGACCGTGAAGCTCAAGGGTGAGCAGGAAGAGGTGCGGTCTCGCAAGGAGACGTCCTCGTCCGTGGAGGAGATCCTGCGCCAGAACGGCATCGCCGTCGGCAGCAGCACGAACCAGGTCGAGGTCGTCGTGAAGGGCCCGAGCCAGGTCGGCAGCATTCTGTCGACGCTGTTCTCGTTCCTGCCGATCATCATCTTTGGCGCGATCCTCGTCTTCATGATGCGCCAGGCTCAGGGCACCAACTCGCAGGCGATGTCCTTCGGCCGCAGCCGCGCTCGCATGTTCACCGGCCAGAAGCCGACCGTGACGTTCGTGGACGTGGCCGGCCAGGAGGAGGCCAAGCAGGAGCTCGCAGAGGTCGTCGAGTTCCTGAAGTACCCGGAGAAGTTCGCCGCCCTGGGCGCGCGCATCCCGCACGGCGTGCTGCTGGTGGGCCCTCCGGGCACCGGCAAGACCATGCTCGCGCGCGCCGTGTCCGGCGAGGCGGGTGTCCCGTTCTTCTCGATCTCCGGTTCCGAGTTCGTGGAGATGTTCGTCGGCGTCGGCGCAAGCCGCGTCCGTGACCTGTTCGACCAGGCGAAGCGCAACGCGCCCGCCATCGTCTTCGTGGACGAGATCGACGCGGTCGGCCGCCAGCGCGGCGCGGGCCTCGGTGGCTCGCACGACGAGCGCGAGCAGACGCTGAACCAGATCCTGGTGGAGATGGACGGCTTCGACACCAACTCGAACGTGATCGTCATCGCTGCCACCAACCGCCCGGACATCCTCGACCCGGCGCTGCTGCGCCCGGGCCGCTTCGACCGCCAGGTGACGCTGGACCTCCCGGACGTGAAGGGCCGCCGTGCGGTCCTCGACGTCCACGCCAAGGGCAAGCCGTTGGAGGCTGAGGTCAAGCTGGAGACGATCGCGAAGCAGACGCCGGGCTTCTCCGGTGCCGACCTCGCGAACCTCGTCAACGAGGCGGCGATCCTCGCCGCCCGGCGCAACAAGAAGCGCATCGGCATGTCCGAGATGAACGAGGCCGTGGATCGCGTGATCGCGGGCCCGGAGCGGAAGTCTCGCGTCATCACTCCGATCGAGAAGAAGATCATCGCCTTCCACGAGGCAGGGCACGCCGTCGTCGGGCACTTCCTGCCGAAGGCCGACCCGGTGTTCAAGGTCACGATCGTCGCACGCGGCATGGCCGGCGGGTTCACCCGCTCCCTGCCCAGCGACGACCGGCGACTGCAGGATCGCTCCTACTACGAGGCGATGATGGCGCAGGCGCTCGGTGGCCACGTGGCCGAGGAGCTGATGTTCGGCGAGCCGACGACCGGCGCGCACAACGACATCGGCAAGGTCACCAACATCGCGCGTGAGATGGTCACGCAGTGGGGCATGAGCGCGCGCCTGGGCCCGCGCACCTTCGGGCGGCGCGAGTCGATGGTGTTCCTGGGCCGCGACATCGCGGAGCAGCGCGACTACTCCGAGCGCACCGCCGAGGAGATCGACGAGGAGGTGCGCCGGATCATCGACGAGGCGCACCTGCTGTGCCGCACGGTGATGTCCGCGCACAAGGACAAGCTGGAGGAACTGGCGAACGCGCTGATGGAAACGGAGACGCTGGAGGGCGACGACCTGCAGCGCATCCTGGGCCCGGCCGAGGGACGCGTGATGCCGGACGCTGAGCCCGCCGTCGCCGCCTCGACTCCGCCAGCGCCGCCCGCAGCCAGCACCGGTGGGGATGCAGAGGACGACCGCCCGCAGGGTCGCCCCGGCCTCGCGTGGGGGTCGTCGCAGCAGGCGGCACCACCCGCCGAGTAGCCCTGGCACTGGTTGGAACGTACGAAGGGGGCCACGCGGCCCCCTTCGTTGTGTGCCCGCGATGGTGCTCGCTACTCGGGGGTCGGGGGAGCCGCCGCGGCCGCGATCTGTGGGGTGTCGGCCTGGGCCGCGTGCCGCTGTGCCCGCGACCGCTGGAACTCGCGGCGCACGAGCAACCCCCACACGACGGCAGCAAGGATGAAGCCGAGGCGCAGCGCGGGATGCTCCTGCAGGGTGCCCTCCGGCGTCAGCAGCGCCCGCCCGAAGATGACACCGGCGCCCATGTAGATGACGTTCGCCAGCACCGCGCCAACGTAGTCCAGCGGAATCCAGTACTTCAGCGGCATGCGCAGCGCCCCTGCCCCGAACGGGCCGAGCGTCCGGCTGACGCTGTTCAGGTGGTAGAAGGGGATCAGCCAGCGGGCGTGGCCGCTCACCAGTGCCTCGCCCATGCGGAGCGCGGGGCCGAAGCGCGTGCCTCGGAGGCGCTCCCCGCCCCAGCGCCCGAGGCCGTACGAGAGCGTGTCGCCCAGTACCGTCCCGACGTTCGCGGCGACGAAGAGCATCCACAGCCCGCGCTGCTGCTCCTCCGCGTAGGCACCGGCGAGGAAGATCATGATGATGCCGGGCACGACCAGCCCCAGCCCCACGGTGGCCTCTGACAGTGCGGCGAAGAAGACGATGATCGAGCCATACTGGGCGAACAGGGCGTTCAGGAGCAGGAACACCTGATCCGTGACCCAGTTCACGAGGTCATACGGGGCGCGGAGCAGATCGAAGAGGTCCAGCAGGGTCTCCCTCGGCGGTCGAGGCGCCTCGACCGTGCCCTCCACTGTGCCGTGTTCGGGGAGCGTTGACCACCCGGAACGTGGCATCTACACTCACACGACCGTTTTCGAAGGGCTTCTATATGTACGCCATCATCCGCACCGGCGGGAAGCAGTACCGTGTTCGCGAGGGGGATTCGATCCTCGTCGAGAAGCTGGATGTCGAGCAGGGTTCCACCCTGGCGCTCGATGTCCTGCTGGTGGAGCGCGACGGCGCCGTCTCGGTCGGTGCGCCGACCGTTGCCGGTGCGACCGTGTCCGCCACCGTGGAGGGCGCCGAGCGCGCCAAGAAGGTCACGTCCTTCAAGTACAAGAACAAGACGCGGCGGCGCCAGACCATCGGTCACCGGCACCACCAGACTCGCCTCCAGATCACCTCGATCACCGGCGGCTAGTCTCCAGGCGTCCACAGACAGCTAGAGGGGTCCGACATGGCTCACAAGAAGTCCGGCGGTTCCAGCAAGAACGGGCGCGACTCAAACTCGCAACGGCTGGGCGTCAAGAAGTTCGACGGCGAACTGGTCACGGCCGGCTCGATCCTGGTGCGGCAGCGCGGCACGCGCATGCACCCGGGCGAGAACGTCGGGCTGGGCAACGATTACACGCTGTGGGCGCGTGTCGAGGGCACGGTGAAGTTCTCGCCGTTCGCCAAGGGCCGCCGCAAGCAGGTCTCGATCATCCCCGCGCAGGCCGAGTAGCCCCCTCGGGCAAACTTCGCCACGCGGAACCCGTCCACCCGATCTGGGGAGCCGAGCATGAAGACCGACATCCACCCGACGTACATCGACTCCATCGCGCGCTGCTCCTGCGGCCGCGAGTGGCACACGCGCTCCACGAAGCCGGAGATGCGCGTGGACGTCTGCGCCGCCTGCCACCCGTTCTACACAGGTGAGCAGCGCATCGTGGACACCGCGGGCCGCGTGGAGCGGTTCCGCCGCCGCTACGCGAAGAAGGACGGCGAGTAAGCCTCCCCTTCCCCCACGTACGAACGACGAAGGGCGGCCATTCGGCCGCCCTTCGTCTTGCCTGCGCTCGTGCGTCGGTTCGCCCGGTAGACGGCGCTCCCGTAGGCTGGTCGACATGGCACAGACCTACGGCGGACAGGCCGTCATCGAGGGCGTGATGATCCGCGGCGCGCGCGCGATGGCCGTCGCGGTGCGCCGCCCGAACGGCACGCTCGCGTTCACCTCGTATCACCTCGGCAGCATGTACACGGGCGCGGTGCGTCGCGTGCCGCTGCTGCGCGGCATCCTGGTGCTGTGGGAGACGATCGCGCTCGGCATGCGCGCGCTGGCGTGGTCCGCGGCAGTCGCCGTGGACGAGCCCGCCGAGGATGGCCGCGAGGCGGGGCACATCGACGCCGGCATGTGGCTGGGGATCGCGCTCTCGATGACGCTGGGCGTGGGGCTGTTCTTCCTCGTGCCGGTGCTGGCGACAGCGTGGCTGGAACGGTACCTGTCGAGCGTCTGGGTTGTGCTGCTGGAAGGCACGATCCGCCTCGGACTGCTCGTGGGGTACGTGTGGCTGATGGGGCGATCGGATGACATCCAGCGCGTGTTCCAGTACCACGGCGCAGAGCACATGACGATCCACGCATACGAGCAGGGCCGCGAGCTGACCGTGCAGGCGGTGCGGCGCTTCCCGAAGGAGCATCCGCGCTGCGGCACCTCGTTCCTGCTGACGGTAGGCGTGGTGGCAGTATTCGTGTTCGCGCTGCTGGGCGATCCGCCGCTGTGGTGGCGTCTCGCGTCACGCGTGGTGCTGGTGCCGGTGATCGCGGCGCTGGCGTACGAGGCGATCCGGTTCGCCGGCTTCCACCTCGATCAGCCGTTCGTGCGCTGGCTCTTCACGCCGAACATCGCGTTGCAGTACCTGACGACGCGCGTGCCGGACGATGAGCAGATCCAGGTCGCGATCGCCTCGCTGCAACGCGCGGTCGAGGAGGATGCGCGCGCCGGCGTCCCGAACGGACCCACCGCAGCTCGCTAGTCGACCGCGCTAGTCGATCTCGATCAACCTCGGGAGTTCCGTGAGCAGGCGGATGCGGATGACGGCGTCGTCGTGCACGGCGTCGTGGCGGTCGAGCAGCACCGCGTGCAACCCGGCCTCGATCGCAGGGGCGTAGTCGTTGTCGTAGCGGTCGCCCACCACCAGCACGCGCGTCGGGTCGAGGCCAAAGCGCTCGACGGCGAGCGCGTAGAAGCGCGGGTCGGGCTTCTGCGCGCCGACCTCGTGCGCGTAGTGCGTGGCGGCGATGTGCTGCCTGATGCCGACGCGGTCGAGGCCGACGTTGCCGTTCGACGCCGCGATCAGCGTGAGGCCGCGTGCTGCCAGCTCCGCGAGTGCATCAGGCACATCGGCATAGACCGTGAGCGCGGCGTCGCGTGCCTCCTCGTACGCGGCGACGACGGAGGCGATCGCCTCGGTGTCGTCCACTCCGTAGCCGAGCAGCAGGCGTCGCACCGACTCGACTCGCTGCTCGGTGACCGAGCGCACTCGCCACGCGGGATCGGCCGTGACTGAGGTGCGCACGCGCTCGATCGTCTCGGCGCGGATGTCCTCGCCGGCCAGCGCCGAGGCGCGGGCTGCGGCAGCGCGGAACGCGGCGGCGACAGCGGTGCCGTAGTCCACCAGCGTGCCGTCGACGTCCAGCAGCACGTGCGAGACGTGGTATGGCGGGCCGCTACGGGTCAAGGTTGCGCAGCTCCCACGTGGTGAAGTCGAGCGAGCGGTAGTAGCAGTTGCGCGGCGCGCCCGCCTGGTTCTTCGTGTGGCAGATGCCGCCGCGCTGCGGGCGTACGCGGTAGACCAGCGAGTTCTGCTCGCAGTTCACGAGCACATCCAGCAGCGTGAACGCCTCGCCGGAGGTCGCGCCCTTGCGCCACAGCTCGTTGCGCGATGTGCTCCAGAAGACGGCGATGCCCTCCTCGATCGCGGTGCGGAGCGCCAGCTCGTTCACGTAAGCGACGAGGATGACCTCGTTCGTGTCGACGTTCTGCACGGCGCACGGCAGAACGCCGCCGACCTTTGCCACCTGCTCAAGCTTCGAAAAGTCGAGGGTGAGCGCGCCGCCCTCTTCGAGTGCGTTCGACGCGTCGGTCATCGGGTCGCCTCCGCTGCGGGTCGCACCGGGCGGATCGGGATGCCGCGCTCGGCGAGGTACTGCTTGATGCTCTCGATGGTGTAGGTGCCGAAGTGGAAGATCGAGGCGGCGAGCACCGCGTCCGCCGCGCCCTCGGTGAGCGCATCGTAGAGGTGCTCGGCGGTGCCCGCGCCGCCCGAGGCGATGACGGGCACATCGACGGCGTCCGCGATCGCGCGCAGCAGCGGCAGGTCATAGCCGCGCTGGTGCCCGTCGGAGTCCATCGAGGTCACCAGCAGCTCGCCGGAGCCGCGCTGCACGGCCTCGCGCGCCCACTCGACGGCATCGCGGCCGGTCGGCGTGCGCCCGCCGTGCACGAAGACCTCCCAGCGCGGCGCATCGGGCGGTGTGCCGGGCACGCGCTTCGCGTCGATGGCGGTGACGATGCACTGCGAGCCGAACCGGTACGCCCCCTCCGAGATCAGGTCGGGGCGGTCGACGGCGGCGGTGTTCACGGAGACCTTGTCCGCGCCGACCTCGAGCATCGTGCGCATGTCCTGCGTGGTGCGGATGCCGCCGCCGACGGTGAGTGGAATGAACACCTGGTCGGCGGTGCGCGCGATCATGTCGTACACGCTCGTGCGGCCATCGCTGGAGGCGGTGATGTCGAGGAAGACGAGCTCGTCGGCGCCGCCGCGGTCGTAGAGCGCTGCAAGCTCCACCGGGTCGCCGGCGTCGCGCAGCTCGACGAACGAGACGCCCTTCACGACGCGGCCGTTGTCGACATCGAAGCAGGGGATGATGCGCTTCGTCAGCATCAGGCGAGCACCTCCAGCGCCTCGCGGAGGTCGACGTCGCCGGTGTACAGCGCGCGACCGACGATCGCGCCCTCGACGCCGCACTCGGCGAGGCGGCGGAGGTCATCGACGCGGGAGACGCCGCCCGCCGCTACGACCGCCATCGAGGTCTCGCGCGTCAGCCGCTCGTACGCCTCGAAGTTCGGCGAGCCGGCGACGCCGTCGCGGCTGATGTCGGTGAAGACGACGCGCTGCACGCCAAGGTCGGTGAGCTCGCGGATGAAGTCGGTGGCATCGAGGTCGGTCGCCTCGGTCCAGCCCTCCAGTGCGACGCGGCCGTCGCGCGCATCGACGGAGACGATGAGGTGCGGCGCGGCCTCGGCGACGATCGCGCGCAGCAGCGCGCGATCCTTCACGGCAGCGGTGCCCATCGCGATGCGGTCAAGGCCGCCTGCGACCATGCTGCGGAACGTCTCGATGTCGCGGATGCCGCCGCCGGTCTGCACCGGGCACGGCATCGATGCCGCGATCGCACGCACGATCGCATCGTTGACCGGCTTGCCGCCCTTCGCGCCGTCGAGGTCGACGACGTGGATGCGCCGCGCGCCGAGGTCGGCCCAGCGGCGCGCCGCCGCAACCGGATCCTCCTCGAAGACGGTCTCACGGGCGTAGTCGCCCTGAGTCAGGCGCACGCAACGCCCGCCTCGAATGTCCACGGCCGGGATGATGTCCATCGGGTGCCCTGTCAGATGCGGTGCCGCTCGCGCGGCGGTTCAGGCGGTCGTCGTCGCGGGCGCGATCGAGCCGTGCTCGAGCGCGAGCCGCAGGAAGTTGGCGTACAGGCGCAGGCCGTCCACTCCGGACTTCTCCGGGTGGAACTGCGTCGCGAGGAGGTTGCCGCGCCCGACGGCGGCCGGGAACGTCACACCCTCGTACTCCGTCGCACCGACGACGACCGCGGGGTCGGCGGGCTGCGCGTGGTAGGAGTGCACGAAGTAGAAGTACGAGTCCTGCGGGACGCCCTCGAAGACCGGGTGCGGCGTCGGCAGGTGCACGGTGTTCCAGCCCATGTGCGGCACCGTCAGCCCCTGCGGGAAGCGCACGATGCGCCCGCCGAGGACGCCGAGGCACTCGTGCTCACCACCCTCCTCGGAGACCTCGAAGAGCGCCTGCATGCCCATGCACACGCCGAGGAAGGGACGGCCGGAGGCTATGTACTCGCGGATCGGCTCGACCAGGCCGCCGGAGCGGAGGTTCGCCATGGTGTCGGCGGCCGCGCCGACGCCGGGGACGATGAGCGCGCGCGCACCCTCGATGGCGCGCGGGTCGGCGGTGACGGTCGCATCGACGCCGGCGTGGGCAACGGCGCGCGCGACGCTGCGCAGGTTGCCCGCCCCGTAGTCGACGATCACGACGTCTGGCACCGCTCTGCCCTCCTGAAGGCCGCCGAGGTGCGTGCTGCACCCTCATTCTACCAGCGAACGCGGGAGCGGCCCTCTGCGCCGCGCGCTCCTATACTGGAGCCCCAATGACCTCCACCGACGCCCGCCGCGACCTTGAGGACGCTCGCCTCGCCGTGGAGGAGCTGCGGACGCAGATCCGCTACCATGACTACCGATATTATGTCCTCAATCAGCCCGAGGTGGGCGACAGCGAGTACGACCGGCTCTTCCGAGAGCTGCGCGAGCTGGAGGAGGCGCACCCCGAGCTGGTGACGCCCGACTCACCGACGCAGCGCGTCGCGGGCGAGCCCTCCCCTGCCTTCGGTGTGGTGGAGCATCGCGAGCCGATGCTGTCGCTGGGCAACGTGTTCAGCGGCGATGAGCTGCGTGCCTGGCACGCACGCGTCGCGCGGCTCCTGGAACGCGACGACTTCGCGCTCGTGTGCGAGCCGAAGATCGACGGGCTGGCGGTGTCGGTGATCTATCGCGACGGGGGCTTCGCGATCGGCGCGACGCGCGGCGACGGCGCGCGCGGCGAGGACATCACCGCCAACATGCGCACGATCCGCTCGGTGCCGCTCTCGCTGCAGGTGCCGGAGGCGCCCGCTGCCGTCGAGGTGCGCGGCGAGGTGTACCTGTCGAAGGCGGAGTTCGAGCGGCTGAACGCGGAGCGCGCCGCTGCCGGCGAGGCGCTGTACATGAACCCGCGCAACACCGCCGCCGGGTCGCTGCGGCAGCTCGATCCGTCCGTGACGGCATCGAGGCGCCTCGAGCTGCTCGCGTACCAGCTGGGGTGGATGGAGGGCGCGGTGCGCCCGGCCTCGCACTGGGAAGCGCTGGAGTGGATGCGCGCGGCGGGGTTCCGGGTCAGCGACTCGATCCGTCGCGTCGCGGGCGTCGAGGAGGCGGTCGCGTTCTGCGCGGAGTGGGAGCGCCGCCGCGACGAGCTGCAGTTCGCCATCGACGGCGTGGTGATCAAGGTCGATGACTTCGCGTTCCAGCGGCAGCTCGGCACCGTCGGGCGCGAGCCGAGGTGGGCGACCGCGTACAAGTTCCCGGCGGAGCAGGCGGTGACGTTGCTCCGTGACATCCAGGTCTCGGTCGGCCGTACGGGAGTGCTGACGCCGTTCGCGGTCCTCGAGCCCGTGTGGGTCGGCGGCGCGACGGTCGGCATGGCGACGCTCCACAACGAAGAGCAGGTGCGCGCGAAGGACGTCCGCATCGGCGACGATGTGATCGTGCAGCGCGCGGGCGATGTGATCCCCGAGGTCGTCGGCCCGATGCTCTCGCGCCGTGAGGGCCGCGAGGTGCGCGAGTTCGTGATGCCCTCAACCTGTCCCGCGTGCGGCACTGCCGTGTTCCGCGATCCCGAGGCGGTCGCGACCTACTGCCCCAACCGCCGCTGCCCGACGAAACTCGCGCGGCAGCTGGAGCACTTCGCCTCGCGCGGCGCGATGGACATCGAGGGCCTCGGCGAGCAACTGTCGTGGCGTCTTGTCTCGCTGGGCTTTGTGCAGACGGTCGCCGACGTCTATCGCCTATCGGAGCGTCGCGAGGAGTTGCTGCAGCTCGACAAGATCGGCGCGAAGACACTCGACAACCTGTTCGCACGCATCGAGGCGAGCAAGCGCCAGCCGCTGCGGCGGCTGCTGATCGCGCTCGGCGTGCGGCACGTCGGCACCGAGACGGCGACGGCGCTGGCGGTGCACTTCGGCTCGATGGCGGCACTGCGCGCGGCGAGCGTCGAGGAGATCGTGGGCGTGGACGGCATCGGCCCGATCGTGGGGCAGGCGGTTCACGACTACCTGCATGATGAGGAGTACGCTGCGCTCCTCGACGACCTCGTGACCGTTGGGCTGCGCATGGACGACGAGCGCGCGGCCGTGGGCGGCGTGCTCACGGGCGAGACCGTGATCGTCACGGGCAGCCTCGAACGCTGGTCACGCGACCGCGCGGAGGCGCTGGTTCGCGAGCTGGGAGGGAAGGTCGGGAGCGCCGTGACGAAGTCGACGACGCTGCTGGTCGCGGGGCCGGGCGGCGGATCCAAGCTGGCGCGGGCGGAGGCGCTCGGCACGCCGGTACTCGATGAGGCGGGATTCATCGCGCTCCTCCATGAACGCGGCTGGGAAGGGCAATCATGACCACGACCGAAGATGTGAAGCGGTACCGCCGATTCCAACAGGACGAGGTCGACGGCATCCACTACTACACCACCCTCGCCGAGCTGGAGGAGGACGAGCAGCTCGCGACCGTCTACCGCGACATGGCGAAGATGGAGCAGCGCCACCTGTCGGTGTGGGAGGCGGAACTGGAGCGCGCGGGCGTCGCCGTGCCGCGCCCGACGCCGACGCGCAAGGCGCGCGCGCTGATGTGGGTGGCGCGCCGCTTCGGCACGGACACGGTG
This sequence comes from Dehalococcoidia bacterium, assembly GCA_041674885.1. Taxonomy (GTDB): domain Bacteria; phylum Chloroflexota; class Dehalococcoidia; order UBA2979; family UBA2979; genus RH-chloro-G1. The sequence goes on along the minus strand of JBAYUZ010000023.1, from coordinate 12,366 downwards.
CTGCCGATCCTCAAGGCGAACGAGGTCGGCGCGGACAACGTCTACGCCAGCGAGCCGATCGCGCTCGCCGCGCAGCTCCCCGGTGACGAGCGGACGCACGCACGCGTCGTCGCTGCGCTCGGCGGGCCGAAGGGGGGCCTCTCGGGCTCCGCGATCGGTCGCATCGAGTCGCGACATCGCTCGCTGGGCGGCGGCAACGCGCTGCGCGCTGCGGTGCTGGGCGGCAACGACGGTCTCACTTCGAACCTGGCGCTCGTGTTCGGCGTCGCAGGCGCGAATCCCGGCAACGACACGGTGATCCTCGCAGGCGTCGCGGGCCTGCTCGCGGGCGCGTTCTCGATGGCGCTGGGCGAATGGATCTCGGTGATGTCGGCGCGCGAGGCCGCCGAGGCGCAGATCGCCGCCGAGCGCGAGGAGATCGAGTTGATGCCCGAGGCGGAGCGCGACGAGCTCGCGCTCATCTACCGCGCCAAGGGCGTCCCCGAGCAGCAGGCGCGCGAGCTGGCCGATCACGTCATGGCGGACCGCACCAGCGCGCTCTCCGTCCTCGCCAAGGAGGAGCTGGGGATCGTTCCGGAGGATCTCGGATCGCCGTGGACCGCCGCGATCGCCTCGTTCATCCTCTTCGCGATCGGCGCGGTTCTGCCGGTGCTGCCGTTCTTCTTCGCGAGCGGGCTCGTCGGCATTCTGTGGAGCGCGGTGCTCGCGGGCATCGGCCTGTTCCTGGTGGGCTCCACGATCACGCTGCTGACCGGTCGCAACCCGTGGTACGCGGGATTCCGCCAGCTGGTGCTGGGCCTGGTCGTCGCGGCGATTACGTACGGCATCGGCGCGCTGGTGGGCGGCGTCACGGGCATCTAGTCGACGAGCACGCACGCCGCCTGCGCGGGCGGTGTGCGTGCTTGTTGGATAGTCCGTGGCAACCTGCAACGTAGCCGTCGAGGGCCGAGGCGAGCACGCACCTATACTCGGTGCGTCGGGCGCGGTGACGCGTCCCGCCCTGCCGCCTCTCCCCCGAAACGGCTGTGACCGCGTGGCGCTTCGACCCTTCTCGTCGTTCCTCGGCATGTTCTCGCACGACATCGGCATCGACCTGGGCACGGCGAACACGCTGGTGTCCGTGCGCGGCCGTGGCATCGTCATCGACGAGCCCTCGGTGGTCGCGATCGACAAGATCTCGAAGCGCATCCTCGCGATCGGGGATGAGGCGAAGCGGATGGTCGGGCGCACACCCTCGACGATCATCGCCGTGCGTCCGCTGCGCGATGGCGTGATCTCCGACTTCGCGGTGACCGAGCGCATGCTGCAGCACTTCATCCGCTCCGTGCACGACCGCTTCGGCATCGGGATCCCGAAGCCGCGCGTCGTCGTCGGCATCCCCTCGGGTGCGACCGAGGTCGAGAAGCGCGCCGTGCACGACGCGGCGATCGCCGCCGGTGCCCGCGCCTGCTACCTGATCGAGGAGCCGATGGCGGCCGCGATCGGCGCGGGGCTGCCGGTGATGGATGCGGCGGGCTCGATGATCGTCGACATCGGCGGTGGGACGACCGAGGTCGCGGTGATCGCGCTCGGCGGCATCGTCGTGTCGACCTCGGTGCGCGCGGCGGGCGATGCGATGGATCAGGCGATCATCGCGTACGCGCGCCAGGTGCATAACCTGCTCATCGGCGAGCGCACCGCGGAGACGGTGAAGATCGAGGCGGGCTCCGCCTATCCGCTGGAAGAGGAGCGCACGATCGCCCTCCGCGGGCGTGACCTCGCGACCGGCCTGCCGAAGGCAGTGGAGCTGTCGACCGTCGAGCTGCGCGACGCGCTCTCGCCAGTGACGAACGAGATCGTGCGTGCTGTGCGCGCGACGATCGAGACGACGCCCCCCGAGTTGATCGCCGACCTGATGATGCACGGCATCGCCATGGCCGGCGGCGGATCGCTGCTGCGCGGCCTCGACCGCCGGCTGGCTGCGGAGACGCGCTTCCCGGTCTACGTCGCACACGAGCCGCTCCGCGCGGTGGTGCGCGGCTGCGGCGATGCGCTGGAGGAGACCGAGACGCTGCAGAAGGTGCAGGCGGCGGTCGCCAACCGGCGCGCACCGCGCTAACGCGCGGAGACTCGGCCGCCGCACACGGCCACGAACGACCTCGCTCCCCGTGAGGGTCTCGGATGGTTCGCACTCGCAACGCCGCGTGGCTCGTCGTGCTGCTGGTCGCCGCGCTCGGCGCGCTCGTGCTATCGCCGCTGCGCTTCGCGGGTGACCTCGAGGCTCGCCTGGGGGCCGCGATCGCGCCTGTCATGGCCTCGCTGCACCGGGCCGCGCGTCCTGCCTCCGATGTGCTGCTACACGCGGGCCAGCTCTCCGCGCTGACCGAGGAGAACGCCGCACTGCGCGACCGCGTCGCGCAACTGGAGTCCGAGGCGGCGACGCTGCGCGAGGGACGCACCGCCGAGGAGCAGGCACGCGCGCTGCGCTCCGCCGTCGGCGACGCGACCTACCTGGAAGCGTCCGTGACGGTGCTCGACCCGTCGCCGGGGCGGCGTGGTCTGCTCATCGATCGCGGCAGCGCCCATGGCGTGGTTGCGGGACAGGCGGTGCTGGGGCCGGGCGCCGCGCTGATCGGTGTCGTCGCCGAGGTGCAGCCGACCGCTGCGCGCGTGCGGCTGCTCGATGACCCACGATCGGCGATCGCGGTGGCACTCCAGCAATCGAAGACACCGGGCGTGCTCGCGGCCGGGCCGGAAGGGCTCCACCTCGACTTCGTGCCAACGGGCTCGGCCGTCGCAATCGGCGACCTCGTGCTCACCTCGCCGATCGGCGGGCAACTACCGGCGGGTCTGCTGGTGGGGCGCGTCCAGGCGGTCGAAGCCCGCCCCGAGGCGCTGTTCACCGCCGTGCGCGTGGAACCGTACGGCGACGCCAGCCGCCTGCTGCGCGTGCTCATCGTGACGAGCGTCCAGGGCAGCGCACCGTGACGCGACTGCTCGTCGCGCTGATCGCCGGCGTGCTCGCGCTCGTCGAGGTGTCGGTCGCCGCGGGCTCCGCGTCGGCGGTGCTGCCGCTCGCGCTCATCGCGTGCTGGGGTGTCCTGCGCGGCGTCGACGAGGTCGTGCTGGCCGCGCCAACCGTCGCTCTGGCCCTCGGCGTCACGTCCGAGGAACGCGTCGGATGGTTCCTCCTGGCGCTCATCCCGCTCCTGATCGCCCTCGTGCTCGTCGAGCGCGGTAGGCAGCGAGGACGCAGCGCGGCGGTCGGCGCAGCAGTCGCCGGCGGCGGCAGCCTTGCGTACGGCATCGTGCTGCTGCTGGCGGCGGGGCAACCGCGCGCGCTTCCCGCAGCGGCGCCCGCCCTCCTCGCGGTGTCGAGCGTGACCGCGCTGCTCTCTGCCCTCGGCGTCCTGCTGCTCTGGCGCTGGCGCGCACAGACACACACGCGCGGGCTCTTCGCATGAGCGCGTCGCCCGGCCGGTTGCGGGTGCTCCAGGCGGCCTCGGTCGCGGTCTTCGCGCTCTTCGCGCTGCAGCTGGTGCGCATGCAGGTCGTGGAGGGCGCGCGCTACCGCGTGCTGGCCGCCCAGCAGCAGGTGCGATCACTGCCGGTCGAGGCGGCGCGTGGTGTCATCACCGACCGAACGGGCGTGGTGCTCGCCCGCAACCGCCCGCAGTACGCGATCGAGCTGGTGCCAGCGGAACTGCCGACGGTCACCGCTGCCCGTGCTGTAGTCCTCGACACGCTCGGGCGGCTCACCGGCAACCACCCGGCGTCGCTGGACGCGGCGGCGGATCAAGGCATGCGGTCACGTGACGCGTTTGCGCCGATCCGACTGCGGAGCGGCCTCGACACCACGGCGGCGATCGAGGCGCGCGCGGCCCTCGCCGACATGCCGGGGGCGCGCGTCGTCGCCTCGCCGCTGCGCGTGTACGAACGCGGCAGCGAGCTGCTGCCGCACGTGCTGGGCAGCGTAGGCCCGATCCAGCCCGCGCAGGTGGAGGCGCGCCGCGCGCAGGGCTACGCGCTGAACGCCGTCATCGGGCAGGGCGGCGTGGAGGCGACGTACGAGGCGCAGCTGCGGGGCGCGGCCGGCACGCAGCAGATCGCCGCCGACCCCGTGGGCCGCGAGCTCGCGCGGCTGGGCAGCACGCCCGCGCGGGCCGGCGATGATGTGGTGCTGGCGCTCGACCTCGGCCTGCAGCGCGCGGCGACCGAGGCGCTGCGTGACGGCATCGCGAAGGGCCTGCCGCCCGGGGGACGCGACGCCGACGGGAAGCCGGCACTCGCCGCGGGTGCGGCAGTGGTCATGGACGTGCGCAGCGGCGAGCTCCGCGCGCTCGTCTCACTGCCGTCGTACGAGGCGAACATCTTCGGCGTCCAGGGCGACCCGCGCGCCGTGGATGCGCTGCTGGCCGATCCCGCGCGCCCGCTCCTCGATCGCGCGTACATGGAGGTGCACTCCCCCGGCTCCGTGTTCAAGCCGATCGTCGCCGTCGCCGCGCTGCAGGAGGGCATCGCGACGCCGCAGACACGCATCACCAGCACCGGCGCGATCAGCATCGCGAGCGAGTACGACCCGACCGTGCAGTACGTCTTCCGTGACTGGGCGGCGCATGGCTCGCTCGACTTCAACGGTGCGATGGCGCGCTCCTCCGACGTGTACTTCTACGAGCTGGCTGGCGGCTACCGCGAGTTCGCCGGCCTGGGCGCAGAACGGGTCGCGAGGTATGCCCGGGCGTTCGGCCTCGGTGCGCCGACAGGCCTCGATCTGCCCGGCGAGGCGGCCGGCCTCGTTCCCGACCCGGCGTGGAAGCGGCGCGCGGTCGGCGATGCGTGGGTGCTGGGCGACACGTACACCTTCGGCATCGGCCAGGGGTACCTGACGGCGACGCCGCTGCAGATGGCGGTCGCGACGGCCGCGATCGCGAACGGCGGCGAGGTGCTGCAGCCACGCGTCGTCGCCGTCACGCGCGGCATCGACGGTGCGAACGCCACGGCGCGCGTCGTCCGTGGACGGGTGCCAGCCGCGCCGGAGCACCTCGCACAGGTGCGTGCGGCGATGCTCGCTGCGGCGAGCGAGGGCGGCACGGCAGCCGATGGCCGCCCCGCGCAGCTCGCGATCGGCGCGAAGACCGGTACCGCCGAGTTCGGTACGCGGCTGCCGGACGGCTCCTACGACTCGCACGGCTGGTTCATCGCCTTCGCGCCGTACGAGCAGCCGGAGATCGCCGTCGTCGTCTACCTCGAACACGGCGTCGGTGCGACCCATGCCGGCCCGGTCGCGCGCCGCATCCTTGAGGCGTACTTCGCCGACCGGGGCACCGCCGCGCGTGCGACGGGGGAGGCTCATCCGTGACCGCGCTGCCGCTGCCCACGCCGCTGCGCCACACCGACGCGCTGCTCTGGCTCGCGGTGATCGTGCTAGTGCCGCTGGGCTTGCTCATGGTCTCCTCGGCGTCGGTCATCGAGGGCGCGGGGCGGCTCACGCCGGAGGTGCGGCGCCAGGCGCTGTACGCCGGTGGCGGCGTGATCGCGATGCTTGCCGCGGCGAGGCTCGACTACCGCTGGCTGCAGCCCGCGGCGCGCGTGCTGCTGGTGGGCACGCTCGCGCTGCTCGGTGCGGTGGTTGCGATCGGCGTGGCCCAGCACGGCGCGCAGCGCTGGCTGGCCGTTGGCGAGTTCACGGTGCAGCCGAGCGAGTTCGCGAAGCTCACGCTCGCGATCGCGCTCGCCGCCTACGCCGCTGATCGGCGCCCACGGCTCGTGGCGGTACTGGTGAGCGCCAGCATTCTCGGCGTGCTCGCGGGACTGGTGCTGCTGCAACCCGACCTTGGTACGGTCGTGGTGCTGTGCGGCGCGTGGCTCGTGTTCCTGGTGGCGTGGGGCGTGCCGTGGACGCTCCTTGGTGCGCTGGTGGTGAGCGGCGCCGCACTCGTACCGCTCGCGCTCGCCGTGGCGGTGCCTGACTACCAGCGTGAGCGCATCGCCGTATTCCTCGATCCGTCGCGCGACCCACTCGGCAGCGGGTTCAATCTGCGGCAGGTGGAGCTGGCGCTTGGCTCGGCGGGCGTGGGCGGCCACGGCCTCTACAGCGGGGCGCAGTCCCACCTCGACTCCGTCGCAGCACGGTCGAGCGACTTCATGTTCGGCTTCCTGGGCGCCGAGCTGGGGCTCGTGGGGGCGCTCCTCCTGCTGCTGGTGCTCGCGCTCGTCGCGGTGCGCGGCTTCTCCGCGGCGTTGAGCGCGCCCGATGCGTTCGGGCGGTTGCTGGCTGCGACGCTCACCGCTGTCGTGCTGGTGCAGGGCGCCGTGAATGTGGCCGTGAACCTGCGACTCTTCCCGGCGACCGGGATCCCGCTGCCGTTCGTATCGCAGGGCGGCTCGTCGCTGGTCGTGATGCTGATCGCGGTCGGCCTGCTGCAGTCGGTCGCCTCACGATCGCGCTCACGTCGAGCCTGACGCACGCGGCGCCACACAAGCGAAGGGGCCGCTTGCGCGGCCCCTTCGTCGTGATCGCTCGCGATCGAGGCTAGCTCGTGGTGAGTGCGGGCTCCGGCTCCGGTGCCACGCGCTCAGCGGTGAGCTCACCGTCGACGTAGTCGAGGTTGATCTTGTCGCCCTCGCTGTACAGACCCTCCAGCAGCGAGTCGGAGAGCCGGTCCTCGACCTCGTTCTGGATGACACGGCGCAGTGGCCGAGCACCGAACACCGGGTCGAAGCCCTCGGTCCCGAGGTGGTCGAGCAGCGCCTGCGAGACCTCGAGCGCGATGCCCTTGTCGCGCAGGTTGTTGCGCACGTCACGCAGCTGCAGGTCGACGATGCGCCGGATGTGATCCGCACCCAGGGCGTGGAAGACCACCGACTGGTCGATACGGTTGAGGAACTCGGGCCGGAAGACCCGCTTCATCTCCTCCGTGACACGCATCTTCATGCGCTCGTACTGCTGCTCCGCCGTCTTCGCCTCGTCCTGCGTGGTCGCGAACCCGAACCGCGTGTCCTTGCGGATCAGGTCGGACCCCACGTTGGAGGTCATGATGATGATGGTGTTGCGGAAGTCGACCTTCCGCCCCTTCGCGTCGGACAGGTGCCCGTCGTCGAAGATCTGCAGCAGCATGTTGAAGACGTCCGGGTGCGCCTTCTCGATCTCGTCGAGCAGGATCAGGCAGTAGCTGCGCCGACGCACGAGGTCGGTGAGCTGGCCGCCATCGTCGTAGCCGACATAGCCCGGAGGCGAGCCGACCAGTCGCGAGACAGTGTGCTTCTCCATGAACTCGGACATGTCGAGGCGGACGATGTTGTCCTTCGACCCGAACATGAACTCGGCGAGCGTCTCGGCAAGGTAGGTCTTACCGACACCCGTGGGGCCGAGGAACATGAACGTGCCGATGGGGCGCTTCGGATCCTTCAGACCGGCGCGGGCACGGCGGACGGCGCGGGCGATCGCGGTGATCGCCTCCTCCTGGCCGATGACGCGCTCCTTCAGGAACGACTCCATCTCGATGAGGCGCGCGGTCTCCTCCGACGCGAGGCGCGTCAGGGGGATGCCGGTCCACATGGAGACGACGTCACGGATGTCCTCGCCGGTCACGATCGGCTTGTCCCCGGAGCGCTCCGACTGCACCTCTTCCTCGAGCTCTTCGAGCTTCGACTGCAGGCGCACCTCGCGCTCGCGGAGCTCCGCGGCGTACTCGTACTGCTGGTTCGAGATCGCCTGATCCTTCTCGCGTCGCAGCGCCTCGAGGCCCTTCGTGGCCTCGCGGACGGAAGGCGGCGTGGAGTAGCGGCGGATGCGCACGCGCGCCGCCGCCTCGTCGACCAGGTCGATCGCCTTGTCGGGCAGGAAGCGGTCGGAGACGTAGCGGGCGGACAGCTCGGACGCGGCGCGCAGCGCCTCGTCGGAGATCTCCAGCTTGTGGTGCTCCTCGTAGGCGTTGCGCACGCCCTTGAGGATCTCGAATGTCTCTTCCACGCTCGGCTCATCCACGCGCACCGGCTGGAAGCGGCGCTCCAGCGCGGGGTCACGCTCGATGTGCTTGCGGTACTCGTCCATGGTCGTGGCGCCGATGGCCTGCAGCTCACCGCGCGCGAGCGCGGGCTTCAGGATGTTGGCCGCGTCGACCGCGCCTTCGGCTGCACCCGCACCGACGAGCATGTGCAGCTCATCGATGAAGAGGATGCAGTTCTTCGAGGAGCGAATCTCCTCGATGACCTTCTTCAGGCGCTCCTCGAACTCACCGCGGTACTTCGTGCCCGCGACCAGCGAGCCGATGTCCAGGGTGAGCATGCGCTTGCCGAGCAGCGTGTCCGGCACGTCGCCGGCGATGATGCGGTGCGCCAGGCCCTCGGCGATCGAGGTCTTGCCGACACCCGGCTCGCCGATGAGCACCGGGTTGTTCTTCGTGCGCCGCGACAGGATCTGGACGACGCGCTCGATCTCCTTCTCGCGCCCGATGACCGGGTCGAGCTGGCCGCTGCGCGCGGCCGCGGTGAGGTCGACGCCCAGCTGATCGAGCGTGGGGGTGCGCGCCGACTGGCGGCCACCGGCCGCGGCCGGCTGTGCGCCGCCGCCCTGGCTGCCCTGCGGCTGCGACTGCGCGAGGATCCGCGTCGTCTCACCGCGCACCCGCTCCAGGTTCACGCCGAGGCTCTCGAGGACGCCCGCGGCGATGCCTTCGCCCTCGCGGACGAGGCCGAGCAGCAGGTGCTCCGTGCCGATGTACGAGTGGTTGAGCCGACGCGCCTCATCGACGGCCAGCTCGATCACCCGCTTCGCACGGGGGGTGAGGCCGATCTCACCGGTCGTGGCGCGGTCGCCGCGGCCGATGATGAACTCGACTGCCGAGCGAACCTTGTTCAGCTCGACGCCGAGGTTGGAGAGCACCTTCGCAGCGACGCCATCGCCCTCACGGACGAGGCCGAGCAGCAGGTGCTCCGTGCCGATGTAGTTGTGGTTGAATCGCTGCGCTTCTTCCTGCGCAAGCGTCAACACGCGCCGTGCCCGCTCAGTGAACTTATCGAAGCGGTCCGCCATCGCTGACTCCATCCAGTCCGCAGATCAAGGCTAACACACGCCCCCTCGGCCAGCGAGGACGCGCGTGACACCACCGGATCAGACCTACCAATGGTGTATCGGTGCGCCGTCCAGCGCCAGCGGGAAACCCCTCGCGCCGGCTTGCAGCGGCCTGCCGGTCGCCATTCCCCGCACCCGGCGAGATCACGAGAGGCGGCCTTGCGGCCGCCCCTCGATGCATCCGTTCCGCAGGTGAGGATTACTCCTCGGCGGTGGTGGCCTCTTCGGCCGTAGTGGCCGCCTCGGTAGCAGCCGCCTCGGTGGCGACCGCCTCGGTGGTAGCCGCCTCCGTGGCGACCGCCTCCGTGGTGGCCGCCTCGATGGCGACCGCCTCGGTGGTGGCCTCCTCAGCAACCGGGGCACCCTCGGCCTGCTGGCGCTCCTGGGCCTGCTGCATGGCGGCGGCGAAGGCCGTCAGCGGCGGCTCCTCGTCACGCTCACGACGCTGCGGCATGTCCGAACCGCCGCCGTCACGGTGGTCGTTCGACTGCTCATCCCGACGCGGGGCAGCGGCGCGGTTGGCCTGCTCCTCGCGGCGACCGGCCATGCGCTGGTCGATGATGCGGATCTCATCCGGGAACGCCTCGCGGGCGTCCTCCGGGACCTGCATGATTCGGCCCTGGTCGTCGAACATCCAGCCGCGCTGCTCGGCCTCGCCACGGGCGTCGCGGAGCGACAGGCCCAGGCGGTGCCGGTCGTGCTCGATGCGCACGATCTTCAGCGGGACCACGTCGCCTTCCTCGACCACCTCCTGCGGGTGGTTGATGCGGCGGTCGACGAGCTCCGAGACGTGCACCAGACCCTCGACGGGCCCAGGCAGCCGGGTGAACGCGCCGAAGGCGACGAGCTTGGTCACCACACCGGGGACGACGTCGCCGACGGTGTACTTCGCGATCAGATCCTGCCACTGCTCCGGCGCCGCGCGGCGGATGGAGAGGGCGATCTTCTTGTTCTCCTGGTCTACCTTCATGACGTAGACCTTGACCTCGTCACCAACGTGGAAGCGCTCTTCCGGGTTGATGTTGCGGTCCCACGAGAGCTCGGAGAGGTGCGCCAGACCGTCGGCACCGCCGAGGTCGACGAACACGCCGAAGTTGCGGATCGAGGTGATGCGGCCGGTGCGGATCTCGCCCTCGTGGAGCTCGTCCAGCAGGCGGTCCTTCTGCTCCGAGCGCCACTCCTGCAGGGCCGCACGCTCCGAGAGGATGGCGCGGTTGCGGCGGCGGTTGATCTCGATGACCTTCAGGCGCAGCGTGCGGCCGACCTGCTCGGCCAGCGACGACGTGCCGTCCGTGCCGGGCTTGGCGCCGACCACCTGCGACATGGGGATGAAGGCGTTGACGCCCTCCACGTTGGCCAGCAGGCCGCCCTTGTTGTAGCCGGTGACCTCGCCCTCGAAGATCTCGCCGTCTTCGAAGCGCTGCTGGAGGATGCGCCAGCCCTGCTCGCCGCGCGCGCGGTCGATCGAGAGCAGTACCTGCCCCTCGTTCGTCTCCGGCTGCACGATGTAGACGAGCACCTTCTCGCCAGGGGCGAGCTTCGACGCCGGGTCGGCGCCGAGCGAGTGCATCTCGTTGAGCGGGATGATGCCTTCGGACTTGGAACCGATGTCGACCAAGTCGACGAGCACGCCATCGCGCTCGGTCCCCATGACGACACCTTCGACCACCTCGCCGCGGCGTAGTGAGCGCGGTTCGGGTGCCCCGCCGCTATCCAGCAGCGCGGCCATGTCTACGATCTCGTCTTCGATGATTGGGCTATTGGTCAACGGTCGATTGCCTCCGGAGTGATGTCACGCGAGCGCCACCGGCGTTCACGAGCGCCGCGCATCATATCACGTCTTCCCCGCTACGCACCCGTGCGCGCCAGGAAATCCCTGCCGTGCTCGATGTGCCGCGTGTCCCCGTTGCTGATGGAGGGCAAAAAGGAGCGGGCCACGTTTCTGTTCCGACTGCCGGCGACTGCCGACCGAGAGAACAGAAGCGTGGCCCGCATGAGCCCTGGCGGTGGCCTATTTTCCGCACCCAGTTGCCCGGGGAGTATCGTCGGCGCTGCAGCGTTTCACTTCCGTGTTCGGGATGAGAACGGGTGGGGCCGCTGCGCTCTAACCACCAAGGCAGTCAATATGCCATGTTCCCCGCCCCTTGGCAAGGGGATCGCTACCACGTTTGGCACTAAAACAGGCCGTAGGTGCGCTCCACCTCGAACTGGTAGATGAGGCGGTGGTCGTCGCGCATCTGCTGGCGGAACTCGTCGTACGTCCTCGGCTGCCCACCCCAGAGCACGGTGCCCTCCGGCGTCCCCGGCTGCATCGCCCGGAACAGCTGGATGCTGAGGTCTGGCACCTCGTCACCCTCGAGCAGCGTCACGCGCGTCTCGAGCGTCAGGTACTGCGGCTCTTCGTCCTCCCCGCTGGGGAAGACGAAGAGCGTGCAGCGGGGGTCGCGCCGCAGGAACCTGGTGCGCAGCCGCTCCTGCGTCCCTGAGCTCCACAGCTGGTCACCCACCAGCGCCACGCCGATGCGCGCCGCGTGCGGCGTCCCGTCTGCGCGCAGGGTGACCATCGCGGCCGCGTGGTTCGCCTCCAGGAACGCTCGTACTCGCTCGTCCATCGTGCTGCCCTTCCGCGAGATCCTGCACACAACACATCGAGGCCACCCTTGCGGGTGGCCTCGATGTTACGTACTTGGTAGCGGGAGAGGGATTCGAACCCCCGACCTTCGGGTTATGAGCCCGACGAGCTACCGCTGCTCCATCCCGCGACGGTCGGTTGAACCGATCCTCAACACCTCGGCCGAAGCCAGGATGCTCATACGTTGCCAGATGCTGGTGGCACCTGCACACAGAATATTGCGCGAGCGACGACACACACAGTGCGTTCCGAAGTTGCGATTGCGGGTCATGTGACCTGACGAAATAATTTGGTCAAGCCCTCGACCATTAGTACCACTCAGCTACATGCATTGCTGCACTTACACCTGTGGCCTATCAAGCGGGTAGTCTGCCCGCGGTCTTACCTGGTTAACCCAGTGGGAGGCCTCATCTTGAAGGCGGCTTCGTGCTTAGATGCTTTCAGCACTTATCCGTTCCAGACTTGGCTACCCGGCAGTGCCCTTGGCAGGACAACCGGCACACCAGAGGTCTGTTCACCCCGGTCCTCTCGTACTAGGGGCAACTCTCCTCAAGCCTCCTGCGCCCACAGCGGATAGAGACCGAACTGTCTCACGACGTTCTGAACCCAGCTCGCGTACCGCTTTAATGGGCGAACAGCCCAACCCTTGGGACCTGATTCAGCCCCAGGATGCGACGAGCCG
>JBAYUZ010000022.1:0-26613 GCA_041674885.1 Dehalococcoidia bacterium | reverse complement strand
GACCGGGCGCGCGGATTCCGCTGCACCTCGGCCTCACCCGGCATCACCGGCTTCCGTCCCAGCAGTCGCAACGAGGCGACATGTCCACAAACGCACACGGGCGTCCGTGGCGGACATAGGCAAGCGCTTGACTCCTTAAACATATATTGCTTTACCACCCGGTCTTCAAGCGAGTGGAAGGCAATCACGACCAGGCGAGCACCAACGCCGGCGAGCAGGCCGTGGGCGGCCTCAAGCGTGTCAGCCAGGAAGTCCAGTTCCCGGTTGACCGCTATCCGCAGGGCCTGGAACGTCTGAGTGGCGGGGTGAATATGACGTTCCCTGCCCCGTCCCACGGCCTGCTCGACGGCGTTGACGAGTTCTCCTGTCGTGTGAAGCGGGCGGCGCGCGACGATCGCGTGGGCGATCCGACGGCTCCGGCGCTCCTCTCCGAACGCGTAGATGAGGTCGGCGAGGTCGCCCTCGTCCGTCTCGTTGACGATGTCGGCCGCCGTGGTGGGGGCCGTCGTGTCCATCCGCATGTCCAGCGGCTCGTCCCTCTGGAACGAGAAACCGCGGCCCGGCGTGTCGAGTTGCATGGAGGAGACGCCGAGGTCGAAGAGGATGCCGTCGACCGCCTCGAACCCATGCTCCCGGGCGACGCGGTCGATCTCGCTGAAGTTCGCGTGGACGACGACCACCGCGTCACCGAAGCGCGCCAGGCGTGCCGCGGTCAGCGCGACCGCCGCCGGATCCTGGTCGATGGCGAGCAGGCGGCCACCCGGCTGGGCAGCCTCGATGATCGCCTCGCTGTGCCCGCCAAGGCCGGCGGTGGCGTCGATGTAGGAGCCGCCGGGGCGCACGTTCAGCGCCTCGATCGCCTCGCGGAGCAGCACAGGGGCGTGGCGGGGAGTGGTCATCGGGCCAGCTCCTCGCTCTCCGCCGCCGCGATCGCGGCCTGCTCCTGCTGCCAGCGGACGGCGTCCCAGAGCTCCAGGTAGTCGCCGCACCCGATGATCACCGCGCGGCCGTCAATGGCTGCGGCAGCGCGGATCGGCGGCGGGAGCAGGATGCGGCCCTGGCGGTCGAGCTCGACCGGGAACGCCTCGGCCAGGAAGCCGCGGCGGCTGCGTCGAGCGGACTGGGTGCGCGTCGACTGGTCGTCGCCGGAGAGGCGCCGCTCCACCTCGGCCTGGAAGGCGTCCGGGGCGTACAGCTCCACACAGCCCTCGACCGAGGGGCGCACGACGCCGCCCTCGCTGAAGGCGCGGCGATAGACGGCGGGGACGGCGATGCGCCCGCGGTCGTCCATGGCGTGCTCGAAGGTGCCGTAGAAGTACACCGAGGGTCCGCCCTTGCGCTCGTAGGTCAGGGTTAGTGCCCCATTTCTCCCCACTTGCGCCCCCCAGAGGCTAGCACAGCCCCATTCAGCCTCGCAATGGGCGACATATCAACACTCGAGAGCGCTTGCGACCGCCGCAGGCAGCGCGGCAGAGTGCCCGCATGGCGATCGAGGGCTTCACGGTGCGCCGGGCGGTGGTGGGCGATGTGCCCGCGATCGTCGCGATGCTCGCGGACGACGATCTGGGCGGCGTGCGCGAAACGACCGGGAGCGACCTCGATCCGGCTTACCTCGCAGCGTTCGCGGCGATCGATGCCGACCCGCACCAGGAGTTGGTGGTGGCGGAGCTGCGTGGCGAGCCGGTGGGCACGCTGCACCTCACATTCATCCCCTACCTCTCCTACCGAGGCGGCTGGGTGGCGCAGGTGTCGGCCGTCCGGACGATCTCGGCGCTGCGCGGGCAGGGTCTGGGCCACGAGTTGATGGGGTGGGTGATCGAACGCGCACGACAGCGCGACTGCCACCACGTGCAACTGACCAGCGACAAGCGCCGCACCGACGCACACCGCTTCTACCGTGACCTTGGCTTCGTCGCGTCCCACGAGGGGATGCAGCTCGTCCTTGGTGAGCCGACGCCGGGCCGTGCTCGTATCCGGCCTCCGGCCTGAGCGGTAGGATCGGGCGCATGACGAACGAACCTCGACCGAGGGCAGCGGTACTGACGGTGAGCGACGCGGGGTCGCGCGGGGAGCGCGTGGACACGGCGGGGCCCGCCTGCGTGGAGCTGCTGCGCGGCGAGGGCTTCGAGGTCGCGTTCACCTCGCTCGTCGCGGACGAGCCGGATCAGATCGCGTCGCACCTGCGCCACTGGGCGGACGAGGAGCGCGTCGCGGTGGTCGTCACGACCGGGGGCACCGGCCTGAGCCCGCGCGACCGCACGCCCGAGGCGACGGCGAGCGTGTGCGACTACCTCGTCCCCGGCATCGGCGAGGCGATGCGCGCTGCCAGCCTGGCGGTCACGCCGATGGCGATGATCTCGCGCTCGGTCGCCGGGGTGCGCGGCGGGACGCTGATCGTGAACCTCCCCGGCAGCGAGCGCGGCGCGCGCGAGAACCTCGCGGTCGTGCTGCCCGTGCTGGGGCACGCCGCCGAGCTGCTGCGCGGGCACACCGCGCACGGCGCCTGAGCGGCAGGCCGATGCGCTTCGACATCCTCACGCTCTTCCCCGGCATGTTCGCGGGGCCGCTGGACGAATCGATCCTGAAGCGCGCGCAGGCCTCCGGTGCGATCGAGGTCGCGCTGCACGACCTCCGCAGCTGGTCGACGGATAAGCACCGCACCGTGGACGACTATCCCTTCGGCGGGGGTGCGGGGATGGTGATGAAGCCGGAGCCGCTGTTCGCGGCGATCGAGGCGATCCAGCCGCTCGCTGACCCGCCCGCAAAGGTGGTGCTGATGACGCCGCAGGGGCGGACGCTCGATCGGGCGCTGGTCGCGGAGCTGGCTGTCGAGCCTCGGCTGCTGCTGGTCTGCGGGCGCTATGAGGGCATTGACGAACGGGTGCGGGAGCACCTGGTCGACCTGGAGGTCAGTGTCGGCGACTTCGTGCTGTCGGGCGGGGAGCTGCCCGCGATGCTGCTGCTGGACGCCGTCGCTCGCTTCGTGCCGGGCGTGCTCGGCTCGGAGGGCTCGCTGGAAGAGGAGTCCTTCGAGGACAGTTTGCTGGAGTACCCCCAGTACACGCGCCCCTCCGAGTTCCGGGGCTGGCCCGTGCCCGAGGTGCTGCTTTCCGGGAACCACGCGGAGATCGCCCGCTGGCGTCGGCGCCAACGGCTGCTGCTGACGCTGGCGCGGCGCCCGGACCTCCTGGATGCCGCCGAGGTGACGCCGGCGGAGCGCCGCTGGCTCGCCGAGCAGGCGGCGGAGGCCGCATCGTCGACGGACGAGGCGGGCTCGACGTAATCGGCCCGGGCGGGCTAGACTGACCGTCCGCCCAGCGGCACGCCTGCTGCGCGGATTCCGAACGACGACACGACGACGAGGCTGCTGATGAGCACCATTGATCTGCGCACCCTTGCGGCGCCGCGCAACGAGGCGATTCCGGACTTCGGCCCGGGCGACACCGTGAAGGTGCACGTCCGCGTCGTGGAGGGTGAGCGCGAGCGCATCCAGGCGTTTGAGGGCATCGTCATCCGCGTGCGCAACGGCGTCGCGGGCACGTTCACCGTGCGCCGCCTCGCTTCGAACTCCGTGGGCGTGGAGCGGACCTTTCCGTTCAACGGCTCGCGCATCGACAAGGTCGAGGTCACGCGCCGTGGCCGCGTCCGCCGCTCGCGCCTGTACTACCTGCGTGGCCTCACGGGCCGCGCGGCGCGCGTCAAGGAAGCCCGGCGCGTCGTCGCGTCCTAGGCGTCTCCGGCATCGCATCCAACGAAGCCCGCTCACCGAGCGGGCTTCGTGCTGTCCGGAGATCGGTGCCGCCGGGCGCTACGGGCCGACCTCGATCGGGTCGAGCGGGTAGCGGCCGGTGAGCAGGGGCTCGAGTCGCGCCGCAAGGTCGCGCGGCGTGAAGACGTCAGCCGAGGCGGCCTCGATCTCGAACGGGCTCCACCAGCGGTGCTCGGGCGGCGTCGCGACCGGCTCGCCCTGCCAGAGCGCGCCCGGCTCCAGCTCGAACGGCTCGGTGCGCAGCAGGTAGTAGCGCTCCACGTGCTCGCGCTCCACGCCGTCGGAGTCGACGGCAAGGACGCGCCGCGTCCAGACCCAGGTGCCGGTTTCCGACGGTTCCAGGCCGGTGGCGGCCCACAGCAGGCGGCGCAGCGCCTCGTCCCACTGCTCGCCGTGGGTGACTGGGCCGCCCGGCGCGCACCAGGCACCATTGGCACCACGGAGCAGCAGGAGGCGGTCGTAGCTGTCGAGCAGGAGGATGCGGACGACGATGTCCTCGTACTCCTCGGACGGCATGCCCACCTCGTCCTCCCGGGAAGCGCGACTATCATGCCGTCTGTGTCGAGCACTGGATCGCCCCGCCCGAAGTTCGTGAAGGTCGCCGTCAACGCCGGTCGACCCAGCTACCTCACGTTCACCTACCGCGTCCCGGCCGGACGCGAGGTGGTGGCAGGCGAGGTCGTCCACGTCCCGTGGGGTGCGCGCACGCTGCAGGGTGTCATCACCGAGGGCCCGACCGATCTCCCCGGCTACTCCGGCGACACACGTGAGCTGGAGCCGCCGCTGGCGCGCGGGCCTCGGCTGACGCCGGAGCGGCTCGCGCTCGGCATGTGGGTCGCCGAGACGTTCCTGGCGCCGCCGTGGGAGTCGCTGTCGCTGCTGCTGCCGCCCGGCTCTGGCGAGACGCCTCGGACGGCGATCGCGCGCGGCCCGGCGCCGCCCACCGAGGTGCTGTCGGAGCGCCAGCAGCAGCTCTACGCGCTGCTCTCCGAGGAGCCGCAGCCGATCGAGGCGCTGCGTGAGGCGGTCGGTGCACGCTCGTTCGATGCGGCGCTGACGGCGCTCGTCCGCAGGCAGCTCGCGGAGCGGCGGTACTTCCTCGAACGGCCCCGAGGGCGTCCGCGCATCCTGGAGGTGGTGGCGCTGGCCGTACCGCCGGAGCGCGCGCTCACGGTCGCGGCGGGCATCGAGGGGCATCGTGCCTCGCGGCGCGCGCGGGCGCTGCGCGCGGTGGTCGAGGCGGAGACGCCGCTCACGTTCGACGCGGCGGCGCGGATCGCGCGCGGCGCGCCGGCGGTCGAGACGCTGCTGGACGACGGGGTGCTGGAGCGCGACGGCGAGACCGTGCGGCTCGCCGTGAGCGCTCAGGAGGCGCAGCGGCAGATCCGCGTGCTCTCCCGCACCCGCGTCGAGGCGGCGGCGGCAGCGCTCCTCGAACGGCTCGGTGCGGCGCCCGATGAGCCCGTGCCGCTGACGGGGATCGCGACCGCGTTCGGCGACGGCGCACGCGAGGCGGTCGAGCGGCTCGCGGCGGACGGCCTTGTGCGCGTCGATGAGCAGCTCGATCGGCGCGACCCGCTGCGCAACCTCGTCGTCGTGCAGCGCCCGCCCGTCGAGCTCGTGCAGGAGCAGGCGGATGCTGCCGCGGCGATCTGCGCCGCCGTCGACCGCGCGGACGGCATGCCGTTCCTGTTGCAGGGCGTCACCGGCAGCGGCAAGACGGAGGTCTACCTGGAGGCGCTGCAGCACACGGTGGCGCAGGGCCGGCGCGCCATTGTGCTGGTGCCGGAGATCGCGCTGACGCCGCAGACCGTGCGGCGCTTTGCGGAGCGCTTCGCGGGCCGCGTCGGCGTGCTGCACTCCGCCCTCACCGCAGGCGAGGCGTATGACGAGTGGCACGAGACGGCCAGCGGCGCCTACGACGTCGTGATCGGATCGCGCTCCGCGATCTTCGCGCCCCAGCCCGACCTCGGCCTCATCGTCATCGATGAGGCGCACGAGTGGACGTACAAGCAGAACGACCCCGCGCCGCGCTATGACGCCCGCACGGTCGCCGCGCGGCTGGCGGAGCTCACGGGTGCAGCGCTCGTGTACGGCACCGCGACGCCGGATGCCGAGCGTTGGTACGCGGCAGCCGAGGGCAACCTGGAACGGCTCGACCTCCCGCGCCGCTTCCGGCCGATCGCGCAGACGGATGGCAGCGTGCGAATGTGGCCCGCCGCCGACCTGCCGCCGGTGGAGATCGTGGACGTGCGCGGCGAGCGACAGCTGTTCTCGGAGCCGCTCATGCAGGCGCTCGGCGAGACGCTCGACCGCGACGAGCAGGCGATCCTGTTCCTGAACCGTCGAGGCGTCGCGGCGTACCTGCTCTGCCCGCAGGGGCACTCGCCGGTCTGCCCCTCGTGCGACGTCTCGATGTCGCTGCACGAGCTGGCGAGCGGTGGCTCGCGCCTCGTCTGTCACCAGTGCAATCGGTCGCGGCCGCAGCACACCGCCTGCACCGAGTGCGGTCGCCCGCTGCGCCAGGCACGCGCGGGCACGCAGCGTGTGGAGCAGGAGGTGCGCCGCCTCTTCCCCGCCACGCGCGTGCTGCGCCTCGATCGCGACACTGCGCGATCCGCCGAGCACTACGAGTCGATCCTCGGCCGGTTCACCCGGCACGAGGCGGACGTGCTGGTCGGCACGCAGATGGTCGCGAAGGGCCTCGACCTGCCGCTGGTGACGCTCGTGGGCGTCGTGCTCGCGGACTACTCGCTGTGGGCGGGGGGCTTCCGGGCGCGCGAGCAGACGTTCCAGCTGCTCGCGCAGGTCGCCGGTCGCGCCGGACGCGCCGAGCGCCCGGGGCGTGTCGTGGTGCAGACGCTTGCACCGGACGACCGCGCGATCCTCGCGGCCGCCGAGCACGACGTCGATGGCTTCTTCGAGGGGGAGCTGCCGTGGCGCCGCGAGCACGAGTACCCGCCGTTCGCGCGACTGGTGCGGCTGCTGTTCCAGCACGCAAGCAACGAGTACGCGCTGGAGGAGGCTGCGCGTGTGCGCGCGGAGCTGCGTCGCCTCGCTGCCGGCCTCCCGGATGTCGAGGTGCTGGGGCCCACGCCGCCGCAGATCGCGCGCGTGCGTGGGCGCTATCGCTGGAGCCTGCTGGTGCGCGGTGAGGATCCGGCCGCGCTGGTGCGCGCGATCGACCTCCCGCCGGGCTGGACGGTGGACGTTGACCCCTCCAACGTGACGTAACGAAACAGCGCGGAGACGTTGCGGAAGTTCGCCCCTACAATCAGCCGTTGAACCACCCTGCTGGGAGTGTGCTCGTGGCGATCCGCCCGATCCGGTACCTCGGCGATCCCGTCCTGCGGCAGCCTTCGAAGAAGGTGCGCCAGGTGGACGATGCCCTGCGCCGCCTGGTCGACGACATGATCGAGTCGATGTACGCCGCGCAGGGGGTGGGCCTCGCTGCCCCGCAGATCGGGGTGCCGCTGCGCGTCGTCGTGCTGGGCATGCCGGACGAGGAGCCGTTCGCGCTCATCAACCCCGTCGTCATGCGCGCGACCGGCAAGCGCCGCTGCGAGGGTGAGGGCTGCCTGTCCGTCCCCGGCTACCGAGGCGGCCTGTGGCGCTCGGAGAAGGTCGTCGTCCGCGCGATGGACATCAACGGCAAGGAGATCCGCGTGCGCGCGGAGAACAACCTCCTGGCCGAGGCGCTGGAGCACGAGGTCGACCACGTGAACGGCATCCTCTACGTCGATCGGCTCGACTCGCCGGCCGACCTCATCAAGCTCGACAGCACCGACTGGGCGACGGCGAAGCCGATCGCCCGCGGCGAGGGGGCGAGCGATGGCTGAGTCGTTGATGCTGCTCGCGGTCGTCGTGATCTCGTTCTACTTCATCCTGCTGCGGCCGGTGATCCAGCAGCAGCGTCGACGGCGACAGGACATGTCGCGCCTCCGCATCGGCGACGAGGTGCTGACGTCCGGCGGCTTCTACGCGGTCGTGCGCGACATCCAGACGCGCGAGCACGGCCCGGTCGACATCACCCTGGAGGTTGCACCGGGCGTGCTGCTGCGCGGCACCCCGGACGCCATTGGAAGCATCACGCAGCCGTCTGACGCACCGTCGTCGCGGCAGGAGAAGGCGAGCTGAGGCTGATGCCCACACGCGGCCGGCTGATCCCGGCACTCTTCATCCTCATCATCACGGCAGCGGCGCTGTACGTGATCTGGCCCGCGAACCCGCGCGGTGTCGTGCCGGGGTACGGGGTGATCCCGTGGCCGTCCGGCAAGGGCGTCACGATCGGCTCCTTCGTGCGCGAGCGGATGCGTCTCGGCCTCGACCTGCAGGGCGGCACGCGTCTGCTGCTTCAGGCCTCGCTCCCGCAGGGCGTCGAGGGTTCGATCGCGGACGCGATGCCCGGCACGATCAGCGTGCTCACGAAGCGCGTCGACTCCTCCGGTGTGGCGGAGGCGGAGATCGCGCAGCAGGGCGCCAACAACATCTCCGTGCAGCTCCCCGGCATGACGCCGGAGCAGGCGCGCAAGCTCCTGGGCCGCACCGCCCTCCTGCAGTTCTGTGAACGCGCCCCCGGCGCGAACCCCGCCAATTCCCAGCCGTGCGATGAGCAGGGCCAGTGGGTGCAGGCGATGGGCAACTTGAACGGGAACATCGTCCCGCTCACCTCGCGCTACTTGAAGCCGAACGCGCAGGTCTCCACCGACCAGATCGGCCAGCCGCTCGTGCTGTTCGAGTGGCAGGGCGACGGCCCTGAGCTGTCGAAGCAGATCACCGAGCGCTTGATGGGTCAGCCGCTGGCGATCTTCCTGGACACGGAGCTGCTCGCCTCGCCCACCGTGCAGGGTGTCATCGAGCAGAACGGCTCGATCTCTGGCATGCCGCTGGCGTCACAGGCCGACCGTACTGGCGCGCGAGACCTGGTGGTGCAGCTGAACTCCGGCGCACTGCCGGTGCAGTTGACGGTGCTCCAGGAGCAGAACGTCGACGCCACGCTCGGCGCCGATGCCGTGCAGCGCTCGATCCTCGCGGGCGAGATCGGGATGCTGATCGTCATCCTCTTCATGACGCTCTACTACCGGGTGCCCGGCATGGTCGCCTCGGTCGCGTTGCTCGTGTACGCGGTGATCACCCTCGCGGTGTTCAAGCTGGTGCCAGTGACGCTGACGCTCGCCGGCATCGGCGCCTTCGTGCTGTCGGTCGGCATGGCGGTCGATGCCAACATCCTGGTCTTCGAACGCATGAAGGAGGAGATGCGCGATGGTCGCTCCTTCACGAACGCGCTGGAGGCGGGCTTCGCGCGCGCGTGGCCGTCGATCCGCGACTCCAACGTGAGCACGCTGATCACCACGGTCATCCTCTACATCCTGGGCGGCGGGATCACGATTCCTGGCCTCGGCTCCTTCGAGGCGCCGCTGGTGCGGGGCTTCGCGGTGACGCTGGCACTGGGTGTGTTCATCTCCATGTTCTCCTCGCTCTTCGTGACGCGGTCGCTGCTCCGGCTGCTGCTGGGGACGCCGATCGCCCGCAACGCGGATCTGCTGGGTGCGAACCTGCGCCCGATGCATGACGTAGGCGCGCGCGGGTTGCGCGCGACGGGAGGCGAGTGATGCGCACAATCGACCTCGTCTCGCCGCGGAAGTGGCTGTTCTGGATCAGCGGGCTCACTGCGCTCGCCTCGATCATCCTGCTGCTGATCCCGCCCGCGTTGCGGCCGGGCATCGAGTTCACCTCTGGCACCACGCTCCAGGTGCAGTTCGCGCAGCCCGTCGTGCTGGGCGACCTGCGCGAGGAGATGGCGAAGATCGGTCACGCCGAGGCTCGTGTGCAGGCGACCGGCCCGAACGAGTTCCTGATCCGCACCCGCCCGCTGGCGGCCCCCGAGGGGTCGTTCAGCGAGGTCGTGCCGACGGTGACTGCCACGCCCGGCGCGACGCCGGCTGCAGGCGTCTCCACCGTCACGCTGGGCCGAGCGGGCCAGAGCGGGGACGTGGTGCTGCGCGCGATTGTCGGCGGCGACCCGTGCCGCCTCGGCATCGAGGCGGGCAAGGTCGCTGCAGGCACCAGCGTCCGCGTGGTGCAGGAGCACACCGACTGCGCCGGCGGCGCAATCTATCGCGTGCAGTCCGGAAACGTGACGGGCTACGTGACCGCTGCCGACACGCGCGACTTTAAGGCCGCCGCTACCGCGACGCCGGCTGCCGGTGCGACGCCCGCCGCGACCGCTGCCCCGGCTCCCACGGCGACCGCGCGTGCGCAGGCGCCGGGTGAGCGAGGCGAGGTGGAGGCGGCGCTGACACAGCGCTTCGGCGCGTTCGATGTGCTGGAGGCGTCCACGATCGCCCCGGTCGTCTCGCAGGCGGCGGTGCGCAACGCGACGGCAGCGGTGGTCATCGCCGCGGTGTTCATCATGGGCTACATCGCGTTCGCGTTCTCCTCCGTGCCGCGGCCCGTGCGCTACGGCGTGTGCGCGATCGTCGCGACGCTGCACGACGTGATCATCGTGCTGGGCGTGTTCTCGCTGCTCGGCAAGCTGTTCGGGGTCGAGGTGAACCTGATGTTCATCACCGGCCTGCTCACGGTGATCGGCTTCTCCGTGCACGACACGATCGTCGTGTTCGACCGTATCCGTGAGAACGTCCGGCTCGCGCCGGGCGCACGGCTGGCCGACAACGTGAACGCCGCGCTCGTGCAGACGCTCGGGCGCTCGCTCAACACCTCGACGACCGTGCTGCTCACGATTCTCGCGATGCTGCTGCTGGGCGGCGAGACGATTCGCGCGTTCCTGCTGGTGTTGCTGGTCGGCATCGTCTCCGGCACGTACTCCAGCATCGGCGTCGCCGCGCAGCTGCTGGTGGCGTGGGACGAGGGTGACTTCGACCGCCTGCTGGGCCGCAAGCGCGAGGCCGCGCCGGCGACTGTCGAGTAGCCGCAGACACATCGGATGCACGCAGCGAGGCCGGGGGCGACCCCGGCCTCGTCGTGTGCGGCGGCGGTGTGTGCTAGCGACCCAGGCCGCGCACCATCGCGACGCCGAGCAGCAGGAACGCTGCGCCGCCGACTCGCATGAGGCTGAGCGGCTGCACGGCACCACCAAACGCGCCGATCTGGTCCAGCGCGAGCGCACCAACCAGCTGTCCCGCGATGGTTGCGCTCAGGAAGAGCGCGATGCCGATCCGCGGCACGATCGTTGCCGCGCCGATGATGAACGCGAGCCCGAAGAGGCCGGTGATGGCGTAGTACGGCGGCAGCCCGCGCGTGGTGAGCAGCAGCGCGACGCCGGCAACTGTCGCCGCACCGATGAACACCGCCACCCGGTCGAACGGCGCCGGCAGCGCCAGCGTCTCGCCACGCAGCAGGCGGTACGCGAGGATCGCCGCGAGCGCCGTTGCCGTCGCGAGGATGGAGAGCCAGCTCGCCTCGCTCGGCCCGCGCGCGCGTCCAAGCGCGCCGAGCATGCCCGTCTGGACGGCGGCACCGAGTCCGATGGAGAGCGCTGCAAGGATCGGCAGTAGGTTCGACATGCGGCGGAGTGTACCGTGCAGCGGGGCGGCGTCGCCCCTCGGAGGAGACCGATGCGCACCGCCTTCGTCACCGATCCGTCGCATGTCGCGCACACCGCGCCCGGGCATCCGGAGCGGCCGGAGCGGCTGGAGGCGATCATCGCGCAGCTGGAGGCGCGCGGGTTGCGGCAACGCATGCTCGAACGTGCGCCGCGCGAGGCGACCGATGCCGAGCTGCTGCGTGTGCACCGTCAGTCGCTGCTCGATGCCGTTGCGCGCGCCTCCGAGCGCGGCGCATGGCTCGACCCCGACACGTACACGACCGCCGAGTCGGTCGGCATCGCGCGTCGCGCTGCGGGCGGCCTGCTCGTCGCTGTCGAGGCGGTGCGACATGGGGATGCGGACAACGCCTTCGTCGCGATGCGCCCCCCGGGCCACCACGCGACCCCCGACCGGCCGATGGGGTTCTGCCTCTACAACAACGTTGCGGTCGCGGCGGCGGCGTTGCTTGCTGACGGCGTTGAGCGGCTGGCGATCCTCGACTGGGACGTGCACCACGGCAACGGCACGCAGGACACGTTCGAGGCCGATCCGCGCGTGCTGTACGTGAGCACCCACGCCGCGCCGTTCTACCCCGGCAGCGGCGCGCTGGAGGAGCGCGGCGCGGGCAACATCGTGAACGTGCCGCTCCCGCACGGCGCTGGCGATGCGGCGTTCCTCGCGGCGTACGAGCAGGTCGCGCTGCCGCTGCTGGAACGGCACCAGCCGCAGTTCATCCTCGTCTCGTCTGGATGGGATGCGCATGCACGTGACCCGCTGGGCACGTTGCAGGTGACGACGTGGGGCTATACGCGCGCCGCCACGCTCGCGGTCGAGGCGGCACAGCAGTTGTGCGAGGGGCGCATCGTTGTTGCGCTGGAGGGCGGCTACGACACGCACGCCCTCGCGTGGTGCGCGAGCGGGCTGGTCGAGGTGCTGCTGGGCGACGCGCCGACGCCGGATCCCGAGCCGGCGGACATGTCGCCGGGCGACGACCTGCCCTCGCTCATCGCGAGCGCACGGCGGCTGGCGGGGCTGTAGGGCGGTGAGGACTACGCCTCGGCGGCGTCCGGGACGATGTCGACGAAGACCTCGTTCGAGAGCAGCTGGCCGCGCGTCGTGAGGCGCAGGCGGTCGCCCGCCCACTCGAGCAGGCCCAGGCCGATGTGCCGCTCGATCGCGGGGCCGAACGCCTCCTGCACGGTGCAGCCGAAGCGCTGGCGGAAGCCCGCGGAGGAGACGCCCTCCATGAGCCGCAGGCCGAGGATCATCGCGTCGGCGCGCAGCGTCTCCTCGTTCGGCGACTCACCGCCCTCGATCTGGCGGAGCGTCCCGGCACCGGTCGCCTGGCGCTCCTCCCAGGAGGCGTTCACCGCCTCCACGTACTTGTTCGGCGTCTCGATGTTCGCGAAGCGCTGACCCGCGAAGAACGAGTGCGCCCCTGCACCCAGCCCGAGGTACGGGTCGGCGTGCCAGTAGACCAGGTTGTGACGGCACTCCCGTCCGGGGAGCGCCCAGTTCGAGAGCTCGTAGTGGCGGTAGCCAGCCTGCTCCAGCCGGTCGCGCGTCCACTCGTACTGGTCGGCGACGACGTCCGGGTCGGGCTCGGGGAGCATGCCCTTCGCGACCTGGTAGTAGAGCGCGGTGCCGGGCTCGACCGTGAGCGCGTAGCAGGATAGGTGCTCCGGGCGCAGCGCCAGCGCGCGCTCCAGCGTCTCCTGCCAGCGTTCGATCGGCTGGTTGATGAGCCCGAAGATGAAGTCGAGGTTCATGTTGTCGAAGCCGGCGGCGCGAGCGGATGCGATCGCCTCCAGCGCGCGTGCGCTGTCGTGGATGCGGTCGAGCATCTGCAGCTCGTCATCGTGCAGCGACTGGATGCCGATCGACAGGCGGTTCAGGCCGAGGCTGCGCATCCCCGCCAGGTGCTCGGCGGTCAGCTCGCTCGGGTTGGCCTCCAGCGTCCACTCGGCGTCGGGCGCGACGTCGTAGTGGTCGCGGATCGCGTCGGTGATGCCGCGGAGGTCGTCGAGGCTCGACAGGCTTGGCGTTCCGCCGCCGAAGAAGACGGTCTCCACGCGGTAGGTGCGCGCCGCGGGCGCCCACAGCTGCAGCTCGCGGATCAGCGCGGGCGTGTAGTCGGGGACGAGGTGGCCCAGGCCCTCGTAGGAGTTGAAGTCGCAGTAGCCGCACTTGGCGGTGCAGAACGGGATGTGCAGGTAGAGCGCGAGTGCGGGCTTGGAGGTCGTCACGCGATCAGCGTACAGGCCGCCCCTGCCCCGGGCCACCGCCGATGGTCACACCACCTCGGCACCTATCAGCGCACGGTGACGACGCCCGTCATGAACGGGTGGATCGAGCAGTAGTAGGAGAACGTCCCGGCGCTGTCGAAGCGGGCCGTGAAGCTCTTGCCCTCGTCCAGGGTGGGGGAGTGGAAGGTGCCCTCCGGCCCGACGACGTCGTGCTGCACGTTGTCCTTGTTCAACCACGTCACGCTGCCGCCTCGCCCAACGGTCGGCGAGGTGAACGCGAAGTTCGCGATCTCCGCCGAGGCGGTTGCTGGGCCGGCGGGCTGCGCAGGGGCCGGTGCGGGGGCAGGCGCCTGCGTCGCGGCCGGTGCGGCGGCAGCCGGGGCGCTGGTCGCGGCGGTGCGAGCCGCCGTGGCGGTGGGGGTTGCGGTTGCGGTCGGCGTCGCGGTCGAGGCGGCGGTGGCCGTGGCGGTGGCCGTGGGGGTGCTGCTCGTACGCGCGGTCGTCGCCGTGGGCGTGGTCGTCGCGGGGGCGCCTCCGCTGGTGCTGCACGCAGCGAGTGCGACAGCGGTCGTGAGCGAGACGGCCAGGCGAACGACGGTTCCACGCATGAGCGATACCCCCTGTGATGTCGGTGCAAACGAGGAGGGCCGGGTTGCCCCGACCCTCCTCGTGACGATCTCGATACGAAGCACTCCGGCTAGCGGATGCGTCCCGAGACGAGCCGTCCACCGAGCACTGCCGCGACCGTGATGAAGGCCATCGCCGCTGCCACCGTCGCCGACTCGCTTGTCAGCAGGCCGGCGGAGCCGGTCTTCGGCGGCTGCACCTGCGGGGCGTTGACGGTGATGGTGCCGCCCATCCCCTGGTCGACGTGCAGGATGCAGATGAACGGGAACGTGCCCGCCTTGCTGAACTTCACGGAGAAGCTCTGGGCCGGGAACGGGGCAAGCCCAATCACGCCGGAGTTGACGTACCCCGTGCCGTCGTAGCCCGCAGCCGGGGCCGGGGTCGGTCGTCCGACCCGCGGGTCCTCGAGGCTCGGCGGGAACGGCATCGGCGTGCCGCCCAGGAACGTCACCGTGTGCGGCGTCGGCACCGCGGACTCGAAGACGACGGTGTCACCGAGCCGGATGTTCATCGCCGCCGGAAAGAACTGCTGCACATCGGACGGCGCGACGAAGCCGCCAACCGTGTTCACGCGGTAGGTGAAGGTGCCGTCCGCGTTCGCCGACTGCGTCACGGCCTTCGCCGCCAGCTTCGAGGCTTCGGCCTTCAGCGGCGGGAGGGCCGCCGAGAACGCCTGCTGGGCGCCGGTGTCGGCCTGCGCCTGCGTCGTGGCGGTCGCGGTGGCCG
The DNA here is from genome assembly GCA_041674885.1 of Dehalococcoidia bacterium. Classification (GTDB taxonomy): domain Bacteria; phylum Chloroflexota; class Dehalococcoidia; order UBA2979; family UBA2979; genus RH-chloro-G1. The sequence continues at coordinate 11,698 of JBAYUZ010000022.1, read as the reverse complement.
AGACCTCGACGCTGCCGGCCATGCCGGGGTGGATGATGCAGATGAACGGGTAGGTGCCAGCCTTCGGGAACGAGACCTGCCACACGGGCGACCGCGAGGTGATGAAGCCGGAGTTCACGTACTGCGTGCCGTCGTAGGCGACGACCTGCCCGGGGTGGCTGGGCACGGGCGCGGTCGGGTCGCCAGGCGTCGGGGTGGCGCGGCCGCCGAGGAACGTGACGGTGTGCGGCTCGAACCAGGCCGTCTTGAAGCCGACGGTCGCACCGACCGGCACCGTGACCTTGTCGGGGCCGAAGAGGTTGACGGCGTAGCCGGCCTCGCCGCTGCCGGCCTGCACGACGACCGCCGAAGCGGGCGCCGCCGTCGGCGTGGGTGTCTGGGCGTCGGCTGGGAGTGTGGAGACCGCGAGCAAGCCCGCAGCCAACCCAGCCACGACCGCAAATCGTGGGAATAGGCGCACGTTTGGAACCCTTTCTGCTGTAGCCGACATCGTTCGGCTCATCCGGACAATACGGCAGCGTGCCACTCCACGCATCGGAGACCACATGGGACGCGTGATTGCCGTGATTCGCGGAACTGCAATCTTCCGGAGTCGTGTTCGCGCCCCGCAGGTGGGCGCCGATCGCTACCCTGTCCGCCTGTGCGCATCGCTGTGAACCTTCCCGCACACATCGACTGGGCCTCTCGCCGCCGCGTGGGCGAGGGGACGCTGTCGCGCGTCATCACGTACGGCCTGGTCGTGGCATTCCTCGGTGGCATGGCGCTGGCGGGGCAGCTGCTGGCCAGCGCGGCGCACGCGTTCGAGGCGGCGCAGGCACCAGAGCCGACCGCGCAGGCCGCCATCGTGAGCGCCACGCCGCGATCCACGAGCGGCCTGGCGACGGCGACCCCTGCGCCGGTGGTGACCGCCACGCCGCCGCCGCTCCCGCCGGACTTCGTGGCGCGGCTGCGTGCGCCTCGCCTCGCCATCGACCACTACGTGGTGAAGCTGGGCGTCATCAACAATCAGATGCAGTCGCCGGACGCGGACGGCGTCCGCGCCGTCGGCTGGTACCCGGAGTTCGGCACGCCCGGCCGCGCGGTGAACTCCGTGTTCAGCGCGCACGAAAGCTGGGAGCTCCAGCACGGGCCGTTCTACTCCATGGCGAAGGCGCAGGTCGGCGACGAGTTCAGCGTCGAGATGACCTCCGGCGCTCGCTTCCGCTACCAGGTGATCAGCAACCGTCGCTACCCGGAGCAGGCGATCCCGATGGGTGAGATCATCTGGCCCTCGACGCAGCCGCGTGGCGAGGAGTGGGTGACCTTCATCACCTGCGGCGGGCGCTTCGTGCAGACGCAGGCCAACGGGATCGGCGAGTACCTGGACCGCGACGTGGTGGTCGCCCGGCGCATCACCTAGCCAGAACGAGGCTCGACGGCACCTCGCGCGCGTTGCCCGGCCTGTACCCCCGTGCGACACTCCCCGCTCTGACGCCGCCTGTTGTGGCGGCGCGATGCGAGGAGCCGAGGCGTGCTGCGAACCCACCTGGGAGGCCATCTCCGTGCCGGTGACGTCGGCCAGCGAGTCGTGCTGGCCGGCTGGGTGAATCGCCGCCGCGATCACGGCGGGCTGATCTTCCTCGACCTCCGCGACTCGGCCGGCCTGGTGCAGGTGGTGTTCCACCCGGATCGCGACGCCGATGCGTTTGCCGCGGCCTCGGACGTGCGCAACGAGTTCGTGCTGCGCATCTGGGGCGAGGTCGCGCTGCGCCGCGACGGCACCACGAACGCCGATCTCCCCACGGGTGAGATCGAGGTGATCGCGGACCAGATCGAGGTGCTGAACACCTCGGAGACGCCGCCGTTCCCGGTGAACCAGGACACGCCCGTCGACGAGACGATGCGGCTGCGCTACCGCTACCTCGACCTCCGCCGCGAGCGGATGACCGCGAACCTGCGCATCCGCCACCGCATCGTGAAGTTCATCCGCGACTACATGGACGCGCAGGGCTTCGCGGAGGTGGAGACGCCCGTCCTGAACCTCGCGACGCCGGAGGGGGCGCGCGACTACCTCGTGCCGTCCCGCGTGCACCCGGGCTCGTTCTACGCGCTGCCGCAGTCGCCGCAGCAGTGGAAGCAGCTGCTGATGGTGGCGGGCCTCGAGCGCTACTTCCAGATCGCGCGCTGCTACCGCGACGAGGATCTGCGCGCCGACCGCCAGCCGGAGTTCACGCAGCTGGACGTCGAGATGTCGTTCGTCGACGAGGCGGACGTGCTCGCGCTGCTGGAGGAGCTGTACGTGCAGCTCGTGGGCGAGGTCGCGCCGGAGTTCCGGCTGCAGCAGGTGCCGTTCCCGCGCTACACCTACCAGGAGGCGATGGAGCGCTGGGGCTCCGACAAGCCCGACCTCCGCTACGACCTTGAGTTCCACGACCTGACGCCGCTGATCCGGGGGACGGAGTTCGCCGTCTTCAACAACGTCATCGAGGCGGGCGGGCGCATCCGCGGCTTCTCGGTGCCCGGCGCGGGCGACATCGCACGCCGCGCGCTGGATGCACTCATCGAGGTCGCGCGTGGCGCCGGGGCGCAGGGCCTCGTGACGGTTGCGTTTGGCGGGGAGGGCAGCCTCGACGGCATCACCGCCGACGACGTGCGCTCGCCGGTCGCGCGCTTCTTCACGCCGGAGCAGTTCGCGGCCTGGGGCCGCGAGTGTGGTGCCAGCCGAGGCGACCTGCTGCTGATCGCGGCGGGGCCGGACGCGCTCACCTCGCGCGTGCTGGACGTGCTGCGCCGCCGCATGGCGGAGGAGCACAACCTCGCGGACCCGGGCCTGCTCGCGTTCGCCTTCGTCACCGAGTTCCCGATGTTCGAGTGGGACGAGGCGGACACGAAGTGGAACGCCGTTCACCACCTCTTCACCTCGCCGTTCGACGAGGACATGGCGCTCCTCGATGAGCAGCCCGCCAACGTGCGCTCGCGCGCGTACGACCTCGTCTGCAACGGCTGGGAGATCGGCGGCGGCTCGATCCGCATCCACCGCCCGGACGCGCTGATGCGTGTCCTGGCCACGCTCGGCATCGAGCGCGAGGAGGCGACGACGAAGTTCGGCCACATGCTGGAGGCGTTCACGTACGGGGCGCCGCCGCACGGCGGCTTCGCCTGTGGCCTCGACCGCACCGTGGCGCTGCTGCTGGGCGAGCACGACATCCGCGAGGCGATCGCCTTCCCGAAGACGAAGTCGGCCAGCGACCCGATGACCGGCGCGCCCGCGCCGGTCGCCGACGCGCAGCTGCGGGAGGCGAACATCGCGGTCTCGCTGCCGCCCTCGAGCTGACGCTCACGGGCGCGGGGCGACTCTGTATGATGCGCAGGAATCCGTGACCGCCCCCACCGCGTTCACCTTGCGAGGCCTGCTGGAGCGGAGCTGGGTATGACGGGTCAGAAGCGGATCCTGGCGGCGCTGCTGGGCGCGCTTGCGGTGCTGGTGCTGATCATCGGCGGCCTGTCCGCCGTGCTGCTGCTGAGCGGCGGCGGTGGGAGCGATGGCGGGGGTACCGCCGCCAAGGGCGGCCCCGTCGACACGAAGCCCGCCAGCGGTCGCCTCCGCCTCGCCGGGTCCGACCCGCTCACCCTCGACCCCGCGCTGCTGACCGACGCCGGCTCCGCCGAGTTCGTCGTCGAGGTGTTCAGCGGCCTGATGACGATCAGTCCCGACCTGAAGGTCGTCCCCGACCTCGCCGAGTCGTACTCGGTGAGCGACGACGGCAAGACGTTCACGTTCAAGCTCCGCCCCAACGCCGTCTTCCACGACGGCCGTGCCGTCGAGGCCTCGGACGTGAAGTGCTCGCTCGACCGGGCGGTGTCGCGACAGACCGCCTCGCCGACCGCGCCGCAGTTCCTCAACGACATCGTCGGCGCGACCGACGTGATGACCGGCAAGGCGACCGAGATCCGTGGTGTCGAGGTCGTCGACAAGTCGACCGTCAAGATCACGATCGACCAGCCGCGCCCCTACTTCCTCGCGAAGCTCACCTACACGACGGCGATGGTGGTCGACTGCAAGCAGGTGCAGCAGAACCCGCGCAACTGGACCCGCAACCCGAACGGCACCGGCCCGTATCGCCTCGCCGAGTGGCGCGTCGGCGAGCGCCTGGTGCTGGAGGCGAACCCGAAGTTCTACCTGGGCGCACCGAAGCTGCAGCAGGTGCTGTACCAGTTCTCCGGCGGCTCCGCGCTGACCCGATTCGAGAACAACGAGCTCGACGTCGCCGGGATCTCCGTGAACGACATCGACCGCGTGCGCGACAAGAACAGCGCGCTCGGCAAGCTGTACACGACGACGACGGAGTTCTCCGTCTCGTACCTCGCGTTCAACGCGAAGCTGCCGCCGTTCGATGACGCGAACGTGCGCCGCGCCTTCGGCATGGCGATCGACCGCCAGAAGGTCGTCGACGTCACCTTCAACAAGATGCTGCCGGTCGCGACGGGCATCCTGCCGCCGCAGCTTCCCGGCTTCACGCCGACCGACAAGACCTTCAAGTTCGACCCGGAGGGGGCGAAGGCGGCGCTGGCGGCCTCGAAGTACAAGAACGCAGCGGGGCTGCCGCCGGTCACCATGACCGAGATCGGTGGCGGTGCCTCGGCCGGCATCGACACGCAGGCGTACATCGAGCAGTGGAAGCAGGTGCTCGGCGTCACCGTCCAGATCAAGCAATCGGACGCCGCGACGTTCTTCGAGGATCAGCACAACGGCAAACTGCAGATGTTCAACGCGGGCTGGGTGATGGACTACCCCGACCCGGAGGATGTGCTGGATCTGAAGTTCCACTCGAAGTCGGTGCTGAACGACATCGGCTACTCGAACCCGGAGGCCGACCGCCTGCTGGAGCAGGCCCGCACCGAGCGTGACCCCGAGAAGCGCCTGAAGACGTACCAGCAGGTCGAGCAGCTGCTGCTGCAGGACGGCGCGTGGCTGCCGCTCTACTTCGGCCAGCGACACCAGGTCGTGAACGCGTCGGTGAAGGGGTGGATCGAGCCGCCGATGGTGATCCCGCGTCTGCGCTTCATGAGCGTGGAGCGCTAGAGCCACCCGCATGACGGGCTACGTGATCCGCCGGCTCGCGATCCTGCCGCTCACGCTGTTCGTCGTGTCGTTCCTGACGTTCACGGTCGCCCGGTTCGGGCCGGGCGACCCCGTGACCGTCGCCGCCGGCCAGGTGCGCGACCCCGAGGTGCTCCAACGCATTCGCGAGGAGCGCGGCCTCGATGGCTCGATTGTGCAGCAGTACCAGCGCTGGATGGGGCGGGCGCTGCAGGGCGACTTCGGTGAGTCGTTCATCCAGCGCGGCTTCTCCGTGCGCGAGCTGGTCGTGCCGAAGATGCTCGTCTCCGCGCAGCTCAACATCCTCGCGATCTTCTTCGTGTTCGCGATCGGGGTGCCGCTGGGGCTTCTCGCGGCGTGGTTCCAGGGGCGCTGGCTCGACCCGTTCATCATCTCGACGCTGCTGTTCCTGAGCGCGATCCCGGTGCTGGTGATCCTGCCGCCGATCCAGTGGCTGCTGGCGGTGCAGTTCCACATCGTCCCGGTCGGAGGCTGGGACGGGCTGATCTCGATCTACTGGATCGCCGGAGTGATCGCGATCCCGATCCCCGATCCGCACCTGTATCTCCCGCTGCTGGTGATGACCGTTCCCGGCTTCTCCGGCGTCGCGCGCCTCGTCCGCATCACCGCGCTGCAGGTGTCGCGTGAGGACTACGTGCGAACCGCGCGTGCGAAGGGGCTGGAGGAGTCGACGGTCGCGCTGCGCCACGTGCTCCCGAACGCGATGCTCCCAGTCGTCACCGCGATCGGCCTCTCGCTCGCGGGCATCGTGGAGGGGGCGTACTTCACAGAGACGCTGCTCGGGATCCCCGGCATCGGCGCGTTCACGTTCGAGTCGGTGCGGAGCCGTGACTACGACGTGATCCTCGCGACCACGCTGATCGTGGCGTTCTTCTTCATCGTCATGAACCTGCTCACGGACCTCGCCTACGCCCGCATCGACCCGCGCGTGCGGCTGGGCGCGGGGAACCGCACGTGACCGCCGCCGCGCCGGCCGCACCGGCGTCCGAGGCGCCCTCGATCCCCGCGAAGGGCGCGGTGGCGCACTTCTGGGAGCGCCTGCGCAAGAAGAAGCTCGCGATGCTCTCGCTGATCGTGATCACGACGATCTACGCGGGCGGCATCCTTGCGCCCTGGATCGCACCGTACCCGTACAGCGAGCAGCGCATCGAGAACGCGCTGCAGGGGCCGAGCCGCCAGCACCTGTTGGGCACCGACCGCCTCGGCCGCGACATGCTCAGTCGCTCGCTCTACTCCGCGCGGACGACGCTGGTCGTGAGCGTCGCGGTGCTTGTGAGCGGCTCGCTCGTGATCGGGAACGGCCTCGGCCTGATCGCGGGCTACCGAGGTGGCTGGGTGGACGCAGCAATCATGCGCGTCGGCGAGGTGCTCTCCTCGCTGCCCGGTCTGCCGATGCTGGTGCTGGTGAACGCAGCGCTCGGGCCTCGCGTGGCCGAGTGGGGCGGCTGGCTCGACCGGGCGACCGGGATCGGGCTGTTCAAGGACTTCTCGTCCTACCTCACCGTCTTCATGGTGTTGTCGCTCTTCTTCTGGGTGGGCACCGCGCGCTACGTGCGCTCGCTGGTGCTCCAGCTCCGGGAGCGCGAGTTCATCCTCGCCGCCCAGGCGCTGGGGGCGAGCACGCCGAGGATCCTCGTCTACCACCTGCTCCCGAACATCGCGTTCATCGTCGTGCTGCAGGTCTCGGCTACGCTCGGCTCCGTCGCCGGGACCGAGGTGGCGCTGACCTGGTTCGGCGTGGGTGTGCAGCCCCCGACGCCCTCCTTCGGCGCGATGATTTTCGAAGGATCAGGCGCACGGACGTTCCAGTCCCAGCCTCACCTGCTGCTGGTACCGGGCCTGTTCGTTTCCTCGCTGCTGTTCGCGTTTGCGCTGCTGGGCGACGCGATCAACGACATCATCCGCGACCGCTAGCCGAGGGTGGACGAGCGCCCCTCGACGCCCGCCGTACGCTCCGAGCGGGTAGGGCGTTGCGGGGCCGGTGTAGGGGAAACCCGCAGGGCGGCTGCCAAATGGTCGCATGCTATACTCATTTCGGAACAGAAGCAGTGTGATGAAGTTGGGGGGCACACCCCGTGGGTGTGACGACAGAACGTCTTCCGCGGTCACTCGTGGCGCTCGAGATCGAAGTCGATGACGAGCGCGTAGAGGCCAACATGGAGAAGGCGGCTCGCCGCCTCTCACAGCGCTACCGCATCCCGGGCTTCCGTCCCGGCAAGGCGCCGCGCGCCGTGCTGGAGCGCACGCTGGGCAAATCCGCCCTCGTGCAGGAGGCGCTGGAGCAGCTGCTCCCCGACCTCTACAGCGAGACGATCGAGGCTGAGTCGATCGAGGCGATCGGCCAGCCGCAGTTCGAGCTGAAGTCGATGGAGCCGCTGGTCGTGTCGGCAACCGTGCCGGTGCGCCCGACCGTCGACCTGAAGGACTACAACGCCCTCCGCGCCCCGCGCCCGACAGTCGAGACGACCGAGGCGCAGGTCGAGGAGGCGCTGGCCAACCTCCGCCGTCGCTACGCGACGCTGGAGCCGGTCGAGCGCGCCGTCGCCTGGGGCGACACCGTGCGCGCCGATGTCACCGTGAGCGTCGACGGCCAGGATGAGCCGCACGTTGAGGAGGGCGCCGAGTTCGCCGTCGTCGAGGGCTCCACCGTCTCGCTGCCGGGCTTCCTGGAGCGCCTGATCGGCCTGGAGCGCGGTGGCCCGCACACCATCGAGTTCGACCTGCCGGCCGACTTCGTCGCGCCGGACCTCGCGGGCAAGACCGCGCACTACACCGTGCAGCTGCACGAGGTGAAGGAAGAGGTCCTGCCGGACCTCGACGACGACTTCGCGAACCAGCTGGGCGAGGAAGACCTGAAGACCGCGGACGCCGTTCGCGAGCGCATCACGACCAACGTGCGCGTGCAGGCGGAGGCTCAGGCTGAGGGCGCGTACCAGGAGGAGATTCTCGACCTCCTGATCGCCTCGTCGGAGCTCGACTATCCCGAGGTGCTGGTCGACCGCGAGGTCGACAGCATGCTCGACCGCGAGTCGAACCACGCCTCGCACACGCCGGAGGAGCTCGAGAAGTGGCTGGCGCAGGTCGGCCGCACCGAGGAAGAGGTGCGGGACGAGCTGCGCCCCGCCGCCGACATCGCCGTCCGCCGCGCCCTCGTGCTTGGCGAGCTGGCGAAGCTCGAGGGCATCGAGGTCGAGGAGTCGGAGGTCGACGCTGAGGTCGACCGCATGCTCGACCAGTTCTTCGGCGCCGGCTCCGGCCTGGAGGGCGACCAGAAGCTCCAGTTCCGCGCGATGTTCGACACTCCGGACTCCCGCGCCTCGATCCGACACCAGCTGATGAGTGCTGCCACACTGGGGCGGCTGGTTGAGATCGCCTCGGCAGACGAGGCCGGCGAGGGTGACGCGCCGCGTGCGCGTGGTACGCGCCGGCGCCGCCGCTCGGGCGAAGGCGCCGAGGAAGAGGCCACCGAGGCAACCGCCTCGGAGACCACCGCCTCGGAGACCACCGCCTCGGAGACCACGGAGACCACGGAAGCAGACGCGGAGACGACGTAACGATCGTGCGAGCGCCGTTGGAGGGCTCGCACCAACCACCGTCAGGGACGCAGGAAGCTGAGGACAGGGTTTATGCCGACGAGCGACTGGACCGCGCCGCAGAATATTGTGCCGATGGTGATCGAGACGACCGCTCGAGGTGAGCGGGCGTACGACATCTACTCGCTGCTGCTGAAGGAGCGGATCATCTTCCTCGGCACGCCCATCGACGACCAGATCGCGAACACGATCGTCGCGCAGCTCTTGTACCTCGACCGCGAGGACTCGGATCGCGACATCTCCATGTACGTGCACTCGCCGGGTGGCGTGATCACGGCCGGCCTGGCGATCTACGACACGATGAACCTGATCCGCAGCGACGTCTCGACGATCGCCGTTGGCTCGACCGCCTCGATGGCATCGGTGCTGCTCTGCTCCGGCGCGCGCGGCAAGCGCTACGCGCTCCCGAACGCCACGGTGCACATGCACCAGGCGCTGGGCGGCGCCCGCGGTCAGGCGTCCGACATCGAGATCGCGGCGCGCGAGATTCTGCGCAACAACGAGATCATTCGGAACATCATCTCCCGCAACACCGGCCAGTCGATCGAGCGCATCACGCGCGACTTCGACCGCGACTTCTACATGAGCGCGGAGCAGGCCAAGGAGTACGGGTTCGTCGACGAGATCATCGGGTCGCAGGGCGGCATGCCCGTACCCGCCGCTGCACCGACCAGCAACTAGTCGGCGCACCGGATCGCACGCACTCGCATAGCCGAGGGGGCCTAGGACACATGGCGAACACCACCACTCGCGGGAGCCGTGTCCAGTACCACTGCTCGTTCTGCGGCAAGAACCAGGATCAGGTGAAGCGCCTGATCGCCGGTCCTGGTGCCGTCTACATCTGCGATGAGTGCGTCGACCTGTGCCAGGAGATCATCAACGAGGAGTCGCAGGCCGGGAAGGCCGCTGCGGCCAAGGCCCAGCGCTCCAGCCTGCGCACCCCGCAGGAGATCGTCGCCCAGCTGGACGAGTACATCGTCGGGCAGGAGCGCACGAAGCGCGTGCTCTCCGTCGCCGTCTACAACCACTACAAGCGCATCGACGCGCCGGCGCAGGCCGATCTCGACCTTGAGAAGTCGAACATCCTGCTGATCGGCCCGACGGGCACCGGCAAGACCGCGTTCGCGCGGACGCTGGCGCGCATTCTCGATGTGCCGTTCTCGATCGCGGACGCCACCGCCCTCACCGAGGCCGGCTACGTCGGCGAGGACGTCGAGAACATCCTGCTGCACCTCATCCAGGCCGCGGAGTTCGACATCCAGAAGGCCGAGCGCGGCATCGTCTACATCGACGAGATCGACAAGATCGCGCGCAAGAGCGACAACCCGTCGATCACGCGCGACGTGTCGGGCGAGGGCGTGCAGCAGGCGCTCCTGAAGATCATCGAGGGCACGGTCGCCAGCGTCCCGCCGCAGGGCGGTCGCAAGCACCCCCACCAGGACTTCATCCAGATCAACACCTCGAACATCCTGTTCATCGTGGGTGGGGCGTTCGAGGGCCTGGACAAGATCATCGCCAAGCGCACCGGCACGGGCGAGCGCTCGCTCGGCTTCAACGCCGGGGCAAAGACCTCCGATCGCGACAGGGCGCTCATCCTGCGGGAGGTCGTCCACGACGACCTGCTGCAGTTCGGCCTCATCCCGGAGTTCGTCGGCCGCCTGCCGGTCGTCTCCACGCTCGACCCGCTGGATGTCGACACCATGGTGTCGATCCTCACGGCGCCGAAGAACGCGGTCGCGCGGCAGTACCAGCGCCTGTTCGGCCTCGATGACGTCGAGCTCGTGTTCACCGACGAGGCGTACGTCGCGATCGCCGAGGCGGCGATCCGCCAGCGCACCGGCGCGCGCGGCCTCCGCACCGTCGTGGAGGAGATCCTGCTGGACGTGATGTACGAGATTCCGTCGCGGCCGGACATCCGCAAGTGCGTCGTCTCCGCCGACTGCGTGACGCGCCGCCAGCGCCCGCTGCTGGTGACCGAGTCCGGCCAGGTCCTGAGCGAAGAGGGCCAGGCGATCCCCGAGTCGGCGTAGCAGCCGGCTCGGCGGCTGACCGGCCGCCGGTGCTATCCTCGCCGCCATGACCACGACGAAGCCGCCCCGTGCCACTCCGCCTCGCGCGGCCCAATCTGGTGCGACTCAGTCTCGTGCGGCCAAGCGTCGCCTCGATGTGCTGCTCGTGGAGCGCGGCCTCGCCGCCAGCCGGGAGCAGGCGCAGGCGCTCATCCTCGCGCGCGAGGTGCTGGTCGACGGTGTCGCCGCCACGCGTCCCGCCGTCCCCGTCGCCGACGACGTGCCGATCGAGGTGCGCGGCGCCTCCCAGTACGCGAGCCGCGGCGGGGAGAAGCTCCGCAGCGCCATCGAGCGCACCCCGATCACCGCCGACGGCAAGCGCTGCCTCGATGTCGGCGCCTCGACCGGCGGCTTCACCGACTACCTCCTGCAGCATGGCGCGACGCACGTCGTGGCCGTCGATGTCGGCTACGGGCAGATCATCCCGCGCCTGCGCGACGACCCGCGCGTCGAGGTGCGCGAGCGCACGAACGCGCGCACGATGCCGCCGCTGGAGACGCCGGTCGAGCTCGTGACGATCGACGTCTCGTTCATCTCGCTCACGATGGTGCTGCCCACCGTCATCGCCTCGCTCGCCCCGGGCGGCGAGGTGTTCGCGCTCGTGAAGCCGCAGTTCGAGGCCGGGCGCGAGGAGGTCACGAAGGGCGGCGTCGTCCGCGACGAGCGCGTTCACGCCTCGTGCATCGCGCGCGTCGCGTTGTGGTGCATCGAGCACGGCCTGCGCGTGCGCGGCGTCGTGCGCTCGGGCCTCATCGGCCCGGCGGGCAACCGCGAGTTCTTCCTCTGGCTGCAGCGCCCGGAGACGACCGAGGAGGGCGCCGCATGAGCGCGATGCGCCGCGTCGGCATCGTCTACCACCCCGCGCTGGATGGCGCCGAGGCCGTCGCGCGCACCCTCGCGGGCGTCGCCGCGGAGCGCGGCGTCGAGCAGTGGGT